>JAAZBB010000081.1 GCA_012514035.1 Lentisphaerota bacterium
AGAATGCCGTGATGAAATACTTTGGCCCAAAGGCGCCGAAGTGGCTGTCCTACTCCGTGGCCTCCGTCTCGGGCACGATTCTCGCGGTCTGCTCGTGCACCATCCTGCCGCTTTTCGGCGGCATCTACTTCCGCGGCGCAGGCCTCGGTCCGGCCGTCGCCTTCCTCTACTCCGGCCCCGCCATCAACGTCCTGGCCATCGTCCTGACCGCCCGCGTGCTGGGGCTCCAGCTCGGTGTGGCCCGCGCCGTCGGCGCCGTCGTCTTCAGCGTCGTCATCGGCCTGCTGATGCACCTGCTCTTCCTTAAGGAAGAGCGCGAAAAAGCCGCCAATCCCCGGGAGGTCTTCTTGGGCGATGACGACAAGCCCGAGCGCCCGCTGTGGCAAATCGCGCTCTATTTCTTCTCGATGGTCGGCATCCTTGTCTTCGCCAACTGGGCGCGGCCCGAGGAAACATCCGGCATCTGGTTCGCGATATTCAAGGCCAAATGGATTCTCACCGCATTCTTTGCCATCCTGATGGGCGCGTACCTGTGGCGGTTCTTCAAGGTCAAACCGGGCTATATCCTCCTCGCCGCGGCCCCGGCCGTCGTGCTGGGCATTCTCCTCCCTCATTACCCCGTCGCGGCCTTTGCCGCGGGCGCGGCCGGCCTCGCCGCGCTGACGTTTGTCGGCAGTGCTGAACTCCAGGACTGGCGTGACCAGTCGTGGGGCTTCGCCAAGCAAATCCTCCCGCTCCTGTTCATGGGCGTGCTCGCGGCCGGGTTCTTCCTTGGCAGCCCCGACAGCGTGGATGCCGGCATCATCCCCAACCGCTGGATCCAGGCGCTCGTCGGCAACTCGCCAGACACGCTGCTGGCGATTCTCGGCCGCGAGGGGGCGGCTCCCGCCTGGCTGGCGACCCTCTGGCCGCTGTGGACCAACTTCTTCGCCTCCATCACCGGCGCGCTGATGTACTTCGCCACCCTGACCGAAGTCCCCATCTTGCGCGGCTTGCTCGACAGCGGCATGGGCCAGGGCCCCGCCCTCGCCCTCCTCCTCGCCGGCCCCGCCCTCTCCCTCCCCAACATGCTGGTGATCAATTCCATCCTCGGCCCGAAGAAAACGCTGACGTTCGTTGGCTTGGTCGTCGCCATGGCGACGGTCTCCGGCATGATTTTCGGAATCATCGTACGCTGAACCGAAAGGATCCCATGAAGAAAATCCAAATCCTCGGCACCGGTTGTCCGAAATGCAAACTGTTGCTCGGCAACGCGGAGATCGCCATCAAAGCCGCCGGCATCGAGGCCCATATCGAAAAGGTAGAAAAGATCGCCGACATCATGAAATTCGGCGTGATGGCCACTCCCGCCCTCGTGGTGGATGGCACCGTCAAAAGCGTCGGCAAGGTGTTGAGCCCGGACGAAATCCATAAACATCTGGCCTAACCTGGACATGACCAATGCCTTGCCAAATGCCGCGCCGATATGCTGCCCGAACGGAGGCCGAGGGGATTTCCTCCCATTGCTGATCGTGGTCGTCGGCCTGCTGGTGGGACATCTTGCGATCCAAGCATTCAAGAAACGAAAGGGAAAATCCGACATGAAAAACCTGAAAAACGCCGCCATCGTGGCTTCCGTAGTCGTGGCCGCCGGAATCGTCTTCGCCCTCAAGCAAACCCAGAAAAAGCCGGCCGCCTCCGTCCCCGCTACGGCCGCGGAATCCGTGGCGGACGAAGGGGGCGCCCGACAACCCGCCGCCCTGCCCCGCCTCGTCGATCTAGGCGCGGATAAGTGTATTCCCTGCAAGCAAATGGCCCCCATCCTGGAAGAACTGAAAACGGCCTATGCCGGCCAGCTCGAGGTGGAGTTCATCGACGTCTGGAAGAACCCGGACGCCGGCAGCCAATACGGCATTCGCGTCATTCCCACGCAGATTTTCTACG
>JAAZBB010000025.1 GCA_012514035.1 Lentisphaerota bacterium
CCACGCAGGCAAAGCTGCCTGTCGGCGGCTCCACCTCGTTTTCCTCAATCAGGAAAAACTTGTCAAGATGGTCATTGAGAATATGGGCTTCGGCGTTGGCGCGCCGGCGAAATACCCGGCGGCATTCCAAACACTGCACGAAGGTCTGCCGCTCGGCCCCGGCCGCCGGCGGCGGCAGTTCCAGTTTCACCGCATAGAGATCTTCGCGTCCGAGAAACCGGCTGGCAATTTCCACCAGGGGAAACGCGCGGCGGCTGACCTGGATGTCCCGCACGACCAGCGCCAGGCGCGCGCGATCCGGCAAAAAAGATACGCGGACGTCGAGACGCTCCCGGACTTCGCGCGGCGGCCGATGGTCCCGCCCTGGACGCGGCCGCTCCCCCTCGCGCCGTGGTCCGCGCCTGTCGGCGGCAGACGCCCGAAAAGACGAAGGCCCGGAACGGCGGGATTCGCCGGCAAAACGCCCGCCGCCCTCCCGGCGCTGGAAGCCCCCCCCGCTGTCCCTGCCGCCGCCAGGTCGCGGGCCGCGCCGCTCATGTCCATCGCGCCGTCCAAACGGGCTGCGCCGTTCGTCCCGGCGGCCGGACCGCGACCGGTCACCGGTATCTTCCCGGCCGGCATACGGATTGTCAGGCGGCCGGCGCGCCCACGTGGGTACAAAACTCAAATCCAGCGCGAGTTCAGATTTGTCCTGCGCACCGTTCTCCGGCCCTGTTTCATCAGCCATAGCGACCACTCGTTTCCTTGCGGGCTTTCCATCCGGGAAAACCACTCTGGACATCGCCGAACGCGGCAATTCCGCACCGTTCCTCACCGCCTGCCGGGAAATGCCCGGGAAGTCAGCTTTTTTTGTATCACAGCAGGTCCATGCTGTGCAACGCACAACTGGTGCGCCCAACTTGTCCGGATGCATCCCTGCTTCACTGACCGAATCGAACCGCCGTCTCCCCAGGTTGACGTTTTGGGAGTGCGGGGACAACGACCAACGGGAGGCGGTCCCGCTTTGGCTGTTCCGGCTGTTGGCTATTCCGGCTGTCCCCCAAAAGCGGTGTGGCGCTCGCAAAGCCTCGCTTCCCGCCGCACCCAAATTCGGCCGATCGTTGTCAATGAAACCGGGATGCGCCCAACTTGTCCGGGCAAAAAAAAGCGGGGCGCGCTTTGTTGCGCGCCCCGCCGGGTACCGGCCGTTGGCCTAGTACATGTCGCCCATGCCGCCGCCGCCGGGCATCGGGGGCGCCGGGGGTTCTTTTTTCGGAATCTCGGACACCATGGCCTCGGTGACCAGCAGCAGACCCGCGATGCTGACGGCGTTCTGCAGCGCGCTGCGGGTGACCTTGGTCGGATCAATGATGCCGGCCTTGATCATGTCGCAGTACTCGGCCTTGGCCACGTCGTAGCCGTAGGCGCCCTTGCCGTTGCGCACGTCTTGCACGACGATGGACCCATCCACGCCGGCGTTTTCGGTCAACTGGCGCAGCGGGGCTTCGCACGCCCTGCGGATGATTTCAACGCCGATGCGGGCTTCGCCGGAAACCTTGAGTTCATCCAGCGCGGCCTGCGCGCGGATCAGCGCGACGCCGCCGCCGGGAACAATGCCTTCCTCGACGGCCGCGCGCGTCGCATGCAGCGCATCCTCGACGCGGGCTTTCTTTTCCTTCATTTCCGTCTCGGTGGAGGCCCCGACATTGATCACGGCCACACCGCCGGCCAGCTTCGCCAGGCGCTCCTGGAGCTTCTCGCGGTCGTAGTCGGAGGTCGTCTCCTCGATCTGCCGGCGGATCTGGCCGATCCGGCCCTGGATGTCGGCGGTCTTGCCCGCTCCTTCCACAATCGTGGTGTTCTCCTTGTCCACGTTGATCCGCTTGGCGCGGCCCATGTCCGCCAAGGCCAGGCTTTCCAGCTTGATGCCCAGATCTTCGCTGATGAACTTGCCGCCGGTCAGGACCGCGATGTCTTCCATCATGGCCTTGCGGCGATCGCCAAAGCCGGGGCTCTTCACCGCACACACCTGCAAGGTGCCGCGCAGCTTGTTCACCACCAGCGTCGCCAGCGCTTCGCCTTCGATGTCTTCGGCGATGATCAGCAAGGGCTTGCCGCTCTTGGCCACGTTCTGCAGCACCGGCAGCAGATCCTGCAGGTTCGAGATCTTCTTTTCGAACAGCAGGACATAGGCGTCTTCCAAGACGACTTCCATCGTGTCCGGCTTGGTCACGAAATACGGGCTCAGATAGCCCTTGTCGAACTGCATGCCTTCCACGACATCCAGGGTCGTCTCGATGCCCTTGGCTTCCTCGACCGTGATCGTCCCGTCCTTGCCGACCTTGTCCATCGCCTGCGCGATGATTTTGCCGATGGTGGTCTCGCCGTTGGCCGAGATGGTGCCGACCTGCGCGATTTCTTCGCTGTCCTTCACCTTCTTGCTCTGCTTTTCAAGGGCCTTGACCACCGCTTCGGTCGCCGTGTCGATGCCCCGGCGTAGTTCCACCGGATTCGCGCCTGCGGTCACGTTCTTGAGGCCCTCGCGATAGATGGCCTCGACCAGCAGGGTGGCCGTCGTGGTTCCGTCGCCGGCCACGTCGCTCGTCTTGCTGGCGACTTCGCGCACCATTTGGGCGCCCATGTTCTCGAACGGATTCTCCAGTTCGATCTCCTTGGCAACGGTCACGCCGTCCTTGGTGATCGTCGGACTGCCGAACTTCTTCTCGAGCACCACGGTGCGGCCGCGCGGCCCTAGCGTGCTCTTGACCGCCTTGCTCAGTTTCTCGATGCCCTTCAGCACGTACTGCCGGGCCTCGGCTTCGTATGCAATTTGCTTTGCTGACATATTCCTCTCAATGCTCCTGTTTGATTACCCTTCCAGGATGCCGAGGATGTCTTCCTCGCGCATGATCTGGTACTCCTTGCCGTCCAGCTTGATTTCCGTCCCGCCGTACTTCGGCATCAGGATCTTGTCGCCCTTCTTGACGTTGAACGGGATTTTCTTCCCGTTGTCATCGAGCTTGCCCGTGCCGATGGCGATGACCTTGCCCTGCTGGGGCTTTTCCTTCGCCGTGTCGGGAATGATGATTCCGCCCTTTTTGACTTCCTCTTCCTTCGCGGGCTCGACCAGGACCCGGTCTCCCAGTGGTTGGATTTTCATGTCTGTTTTCTCTCCTTGTGGTTGATCTGCGTCCGGCCCGCCCGGGCCGGACGGTTGTTTTCTTTTATTTTGAATTCTTCTTGTCGTCGTCGACCATTTCGAAGTCGGCGTCCATCACGTCGCCATCCGCCTTGCCGCCCGGGGGCGGCGGCGGCGGCGCGGCGCCCCCGCTTTCCCCGCCGGCCTGCGACTGCTTGGCCTGGGCGTAAAGATCCGCCGAAACCGCCTGCATGTCGGCCGTCAGCGATTCGCTGGCCCGCTTGATCGCGTCCGCATCCCCGCCCTTCAGCGCGTCCTTCAGGCTCTGGATGCCGTTTTCGATCTTCATTTTCTTGTCCGACGGAATCTTCTCGCCGTTCTCCTTGAGGAACTTCTCCGTCTCGTAGGCCATCGCCTCGGCGCGATTCTTGGCATCGACCGCCTCGCGGCGTTTTGCGTCCTCGCTGGCGTGGGCCTCGGCGTCCTTCACCATCTGCGCCACCTCCTCCTTGCTCAGGCCGCTGGAGGCGGTGATGGTGATCTTCTGCTCCTTGCCCGTGCCCAGGTCCTTGGCGCTGACCTTCAGGATGCCGTTGGCGTCGAGATCGAAGGTCACTTCGATCTGCGGCACGCCGCGCGGAGCCGGCGGGATGCCGTCGAGATGGAACTTGCCGATCGTCTTGTTGTCGGCGGCCATCTTGCGTTCGCCCTGCAGTACGTGAATTTCCACCGTGTTCTGGTTGTCGGCCGCGGTGCTGAAGATTTCGCTCTTCTTGGTCGGGATCGTCGTGTTGCGCTCAACCAGCGATGTCATCACGCCGCCGAGGGTCTCGATGCCCAGCGTCAGGGGCGTCACGTCCAGCAGCAGCACGTCCTTGACTTCCCCCTTCATGATGCCGCCCTGGATCGCCGCGCCGACGGCCACCACCTCGTCCGGATTTACCCCCTTGTGGGGTTCCCGGCCCAGGCGTTTTTCGACATCCTGCTGAACCTTCGGCATGCGCGTCATGCCGCCCACCAGAATGACCTCGTCGATCTTGTCCTTGGGAATCCCGGCGTCCTTCAGGCAGTTTTCCACCGGCCCCATGCTGCGGTCGATCAGGTCGCCCACGAGCTGCTCCAGCTTCGCCCGGCTCAACGTCATGTTGAGGTGCTTCGGCCCGCTGGCGTCGGCCGTGATGAACGGCAAATTGAGGTCCGTGCTCTGGGAACTGGACAACTCGCACTTGGCTTTTTCCGCGGCTTCCTTCAGGCGCTGCAGCGCCATCGGATCCTTCGACAAATCGATGCCCTGCTCCTTCTTGAACTCGGCCACCAGCCAGTCGATGATCCGCTGGTCGAAGTCGTCGCCGCCCAGATGGCCATCTCCGCTGGAGGCCTTCACCTCGAATACCCCGTCGCCGATGTCCAGCACGGAAATGTCGAAGGTGCCGCCGCCGAGATCGTACACCGCCACCTTTTCTTCTTTGTCCTTCCCCAAACCGTAGGCCAAGGTCGAGGCGGTCGGTTCGTTGATGATCCGCAGCACCTCCAGGCCGGCGATCTGGCCCGCGTCCTTGGTCGCCTGCCGCTGGCTGTCGTTAAAGTACGCCGGCACGGTGATCACGACCTGGCTGATCGATTCGCCCAGGTACGCCTCCGCATCGGCCTTCATCTTTTGCAGGATCATCGAAGAAATTTCCGGCGGCGAATACGTCTTATCGCCGATCTTCACATGGGCATCGCCGTTGGAGGCGCGGACCACCTCATACGGCACGCGCTTGAGTTCCTGCTGCACCTCATCAAACTTACGGCCCATGAAGCGCTTGATGGAAAACACGGTGTTCTTCGGGTTGGTCACGGCCTGTCGCTTAGCCGCACTGCCCACCAGCCGCTCGCCGCTTTTCGTGAACGCCACGATGGAAGGCGTGGTACGTCCGCCTTCGGCATTCGGCACCACAACCGGCTGGCCGCCCTCCATCACCGCCATGCAGGAGTTGGTCGTTCCCAAATCGATTCCCAGTACTTTGGACATTCTTATCCTCGCTTTCTAAAAAATCTGCGCTGGACACAACATTCGATATGAACAGAAGCAATCTCCATGCCAGATATACTGAATTAGGTATAATATCAATCCATGCAATTAGTAATGAATTAATCTCGATCATTCAACCGCTGCTAATTTCCTACCAAAACGAGCCATTATGTCTCTTCCAGCGCCATCGAAGTCACTCTTTCTCATCAGACCTCCCTTGGGATTGCGCCATCCGGACTTGATTAACTCCGGGTCGATCATGGCTCCCAGATATTTCTACCAAGATCATTGTTTTTCGTTTATTTTGCTTTTCAATCTAATCGGAGTTTATTAAGTGTGGTTCACCAAGTTTGGAACCGATCTCGATCCTGAACATGAGGTATTTGGGAATCATCATTGTCGATCGCGCCATTCGGTCGCCAATCCCGACGGGGCCAGAAGTTGAGTTGAATACCCATCCCCCAACCCCAGGTCCGGTGAGTGTGGAACAAATACATTCCCCGTCACCGTTTCCGGCGCAGGGGATTGCCATCGCCGCCCGCCCT
This sequence comes from Lentisphaerota bacterium, assembly GCA_012514035.1. GTDB lineage: Bacteria > Verrucomicrobiota > Kiritimatiellia > CAIQIC01 > Lenti-01 > Lenti-01. The sequence goes on from JAAZBB010000025.1 coordinate 5,678, forward strand.
GGAAATCAGTGGCAAATAAGGTGAAGATGGCTGGTGAACGAGCACCGGACCCGGCGACAACAAAGAGACTAGCGCTAGGACGAAAGGAATTCAGTCATGGCCAGATTATTGCATCCCACGTTGTGGAGAACCTGCCGGGTTTTGTCAGGGAAAACGCGGCTTGAATTGCTGCGCCTGGTGATTGACCGGCCGGACCAAACGGTATCCGGACTCGCCCACTCCTTGAAAATCAGCCTGCCCCGGGCCAGCCAGGAGCTGCGGCGGCTGCAATCCCGCGGCTTGATCCAAGCGGTGGCGACGGGTCTGCATGTGCGGTATCGACCGGTTCCGGATCCGCTCGTCGCCACCGCAGCCCCCTTGTTGCAGGCAATGCGGGCGGCTTTTCAACGCCAGCCGCCACCCGCCGACGAGGAAACCAGCCGCATTGCCACCGGGTTTTCCCATGTGCGGCGGCTGGCCTTGGCCCGCCTCTTGCTGATCGGCCCCATGAATACCCAAACGCTTGAAGAACTTTCGGGGCTGTCGCGGAACGTCCTGAACCGGCATTTGCGCCGGATGCGGGATGCCGGCGTGGTCCGGCGGCTGGGTCAAATGAATGCCATTGCGGATCATCCCCACCCCTTGGCGCAATGTCTGCTTGGCATTCTCAAGGATTCCCCCGCGCGCGCGGGCTGACGCCCGCCTCCCGGTTCGGATTTATTGGCGGCTGGCCGCGGCGCGGCGGATCAATTCGTCCGCCAACCGGTCCAGCGGGACGGATTCCTGCCGTCCCGCCGCCAGATCCTTGAGCGCTGCGAGGCCCTGGGTCAACTCATCATCACCGCGGATCACGGCCCACGCCGCGCCGGACTTGTCGGCCGCGCGCATCTGCGATTTCAGGCTGCCGCCCGGCGCCATGCGGCACGCCAGTCCCGCGGCCCGCAACTGCTGCATCAGCGCCAGATTGCCCTGGATCGCCTGTTCGCCCAGCCCCACCAGCCAAACCAGGGGCGGCGGCGCGGGCAGCAAGGCCGACGTACGTCCCAGGGTCTGCAGCACGCTGATCACCCGTTCCAGCCCGATGGCGAAACCGACGCCTGTCAATTCCCGCCCGCCGATCTGGATCCGGTAGCGGCCGCCGCCGGACATGGCATTCTGCGCGCCGAGGGCTTCGCTGGTGATTTCCCAGATGGTGTGTTCATAGTAATCCAATCCGCGCACCAGCAGCGGATCCATCCGGCAGGCCACACCCAGCGCATCCAGGTGCCCCGCCACCTGCGCCAGGTAATCCCGCGAAGCCGTGCTCATGAAATCGGTGACGGGCGGCAGTCCGGCCACGACAGTCCGGCAGCCCTCGGTCTTGCAATCGAGAACCCGCAGCACATTTTCCGAAAACCGGCGCCGGCAGTTGTCGCACAAATCCGCCTGATGCGGTTGCAGGGCGGCCCGCAGGCCGGCGGTCACGGCCGCGGTCTCGCCGCCGGCGCCCCGCGTGTTCAGCCGTACCACGCAGTCGCCGAGCCCCCAGGCCCGCAGCAAATCCACCTGCAAGGCGAGCACTTCGGCATCCACGAGCGGCGACGGCGGTTCGAGGCACTCGACGCCGCACTGGTGGAACTGGCGGCGGCGGCCGGCTTGCGGGCGTTCGCTGCGGAACATGGGGCCGAAGTAGTACCACCGGGCCCCTTCGGCCTCGCCCGGAGCCAGGCCGGCCGCGTAACGCATGACCCCAGCGGTGCCCTCCGGACGCAGCGCCAGATGCCGGCCGCCCTTTTCGAACACATACATTTCCTTCTGCACCACGTCGGTGGTGGCGCCCAGCGAGCGGGTAAATACGGATTCGAACTCCACGATGGGGGTGCGCAGCTCTTCAAACCCGTAGCGGGCCAGAACTTCGCGGGCCACGGCCTCCACGCGCTGCCAGAGGCGAATCTCCGGGGCGGCAATGTCGGACATGCCCTGCACGGGCTGATGAGCGGAAGACATGCAGTTCTCTCCTGCCGCGCGGATGACCCGCCGGCAGCCAGATGGGATGGGAGGCCGGGGCGACCTACTTGAACATTTCCTTCATGGTCTTGCCCGGCCGGAAGCGGACAACTTTCCGGCTGGGAATCACCACGACTTGATCGGGCTTGTGGGGATTGCGCCCGATCCGCTGGCGCCGCTCGCGGACATCAAACACGCCGAATTTCCTGAACTCGATCGTCTGCCCCGTGCGCAAGGCCTCCACGATGGAGTCCAAGGTCTTCTGGATCACGGCCACCACCTGCTGTTGGGTCAATCCAGTTTCTTCCGCAATGCGAATCGCCAGGTTCCTTTTCGTCAAGTTTTGCATCTCGTCCCTCGCTTTATACACGGGCGGCTGTTGACAGCCCGTCAACGCTGGAACATAGGTTCCCCGGCTAAGTTGCGTCAAGAAAAACAACGCGGTAAACCTGATTTTAATAAAACCCGGATTGATCCCCCCGCCTGTTCGGGGCCGCCGACGTTCACGGATCCCGCGGCCAGGGCGCCGGCGACGGGAAGAAAACGTCCACGCGGCCATAGAAATCATGGGGCAGATCAACCCCTTGGGAGTCGAAGGTCTGAATGGGCTCCCCCTTGGCCAGCACCCGTTCCGGCATCATCTGGCGCGGCCACCAGATGCGATAGCCCCCCGGGGGGCGAGCCGGGCCGCCGATTTCCACGGCCAAGTGCTTCCGGTGCAAGTGACCGGACAGGTCGAGCAGCCCGAACTCCGTCGGCAGGTCGGCAACCTGAAACCCGTTGCCGTGCTGCAGCCATTCGGGTGGCGCGCCGGAAAACAGATCCAGTCGCGCCCCGGTTTCGCGGGCGGCCAACCCCCGCACGCCGATCAGGTATGTGGCGGCCGCGCGGATGTCCGGCATGGTGCCGGCCACACCCGGCTGACGCGGATCGCGGCCAACGGCATCCGCCCAGACGTGCCAGCCGGCGGGCACCTGACGGTTCAGCAAATCATAGAGCACTTCCCGGGCATAATCCCCTCGTCCCATGCTGGCCAGGGGGCCGAGCAAACTTCCTGCGCTGGCGGGAATGCGGCCGGACCAGCCCGGTTGCTGGCGGGCCAGCAACTCTTCGTAAAAGGCATCCAGGGTCGTTTGCAATTCGTGCGGTTCGGCCAGATCCGTCTCCCCGCACGGCCAGAAAAGCAGGGCCGTCGCGGCGGGATCCGGACGTTCATCCTCGGCGGCCCCGGGCAGCCAGAACCCTTCCATCCGATCCATGCGTTCGCGGAGGGACCGGCGCACGGCCGCCCGCAGCGTGCGGTAATGCGACTCCGCCCAGGTGGCGTCCTCCGTGTGCCCCAGGCGGGCGGCGGCGGCCTTCATTTCCTTCCAGCCCAGCAAAGCCCAGAATTGGTCGGCATAGGGATGCACGGCGGGGCTGTGTTCCCGGACGACCCGCGGCGGCAGCAGGCCTTCCACCAGATCCCGATCCCGGTCCGACAACCGCCATTCCTCCGCAGCCAGCTCCGCCCTCAATTCCGCCAGATATTGCAGCGCGGCCTTCAGGCGTGGATAGGTCTCGTGCAGGAACGCGGTATCCTGCGTGAACCGGAAATAATCCAGGACCATGAACGCATACTGCCCCTGGGACGCATGCCAGCCGGCCCGGCCGTCGGGCGCATCCACGCGGCCGTCGGGCCGCCATATGGCGGGCACCCAGCCATTGGTCTGGATGCCGGCTCCGGCCCGTTCGATCCATGGGCGGGCGGCATCCGCCCGCCCGGCGCGCAGCAGCGCGGCCACGCGCAGGCAAATGGACTCCATGGTCTCGCCTTCCGCCGCGCCCATGACGGTCCGGACGCCCAGCAGCCAGCCCGTCTGCATCCTCAGGCTCTCCATCGCTCCCGGCCGCGCCACTCGGGGATTCAGCCGGGTTGTGGCTTCGCGCCAGGTCCAGGCCGCATCGAGCCATTCGCGGTCGAACATGGCGGCTGCCTCCTCGGCGCCGGCCACATCCGGCCAAGGGAAGCGTCGCCAAGACCGAACGAGCGGCGCCTGGGCATTGGCCGCGATGACCCGTCGGATTTTGCCGCCCGGTTCCAGCGTGTAATCCAGCCACCAGGCTGCCGAAGCCAGGCCATCGCCATCCCACGCCATGCGCGGTGGGGGCGTTTCGCCGCGCAGCAGAACCTCGACCACATCGCCCTCGTCGAACGCCGCCGCCCCGAAGGCAAGTCCCGGCTCCGGTACGGCGAACAACGGGTCGCCGTTCACCCGGATCTCCTGCCATCCCCCCGGCGCCATTCCTGCGCGGATCCTAGCAATGGGTGCCAGCCCCCCGCCTGCCCAGGGCGGGGGCAGGCGCGTGGGACGCACCACCCAGCACAGGCGGCCGGTATGCGTCATGAGCGAATCATTTGCCAGTTCGTACTCCACCCAGCCCATCGGCGGCGCGGCGCCCGGGCGCGCCATGGCCCGGATGCGCAGCCGCAGCCCTCCGCCCAGTTGCCAGACCGTCTCCGGCAGCGGTGCTCCGCTGCCGCCCAGCCGATGCTCCACGGCTTCCGCCTGGCGCGCCGTCATCACGCCGTCCGCGGTCAGGAGCAACGGCGTCAGCGTCGGACTGGCCTCCCGCGGCGCAAAAACGCCCCACTCATCCAGCAGGCATTCCGCCGCGCCCTCCTCCAGCCCGCAGGCCAGCGCCCAGAAATTCTGGCGTTTGCGCAACGCATCCGGATACACCCCGTCCGGCGCCTTTTCCGCCGCCAGCTCATAGCGCGACCAGATGTCCGCCACCCCTTTCGCGCCGCGAACCTTGAACTCCGCCACCGCAAATCCTTCCGGAGCGGACGCGCCGGAAAACGCCAGCCGCAGATAGCGCGCCGGTTGGACCGTCGCGGCCATCAACACGCTGAAATCCCCCTCCTGCGCTTGCAGATATCCGAACGACACCCAGTTGGTGCCGTTCTCCGACACTTCCACGACCGTATTGGACGCAAAGCCATCCGGCCCCCAGTCCACCCGCACGCCGCCCACCGGCCGGACCCGCCGCAGATCGAGCAGGACGCGGGCCGTGGGCCCCGGCGCGTGCCAAGCCGTTTCCGACTTGCCGTCCAGCATCGCCTCCGTGCCCGGGGCGGGCGCATAGGTTCCCCCGGCGCCTTCCAGCAGGAACGCCGACTGGGTTTCGAGCCCCTTGATTTCCAACTGACTCAGCGCCGCGCCGGTGCCTTGCCGGCCCTTGGTCACCACCACCCGCACATAGCGGGCCTCGATGGGCCCGAGCGAGCCCTGGTCCCAGTCCCCGTCTCCGCTGGTCGTTTCGTAGCCGATCGCCCATTGCACGCCATCGAGGCTGGTTTCCACCCGATAGGCCAAGGCCGCCGGCTCCATCCACTGCAGCGAGAATCCGCAGACGGTCGCCGGCCGGGACAGATCCGCCTGGATCCATTGCGGTTCCTGCGGCCCGCTGCGCCACCAGGTATTCGTCCGGCCATCCACCGCCCGCCGCGGTTCCCCGCCCGCCTCCCACGCCGAAGCCGTCATCCGCCAATGGCGCGCGCGGGGAATGCCCAGCGACGGCGTGCGCGGGCTCCGGCACCCCGCCCCCGCCAGCCCCGCCGCCAGCAGCACCAGCGCCAGCCGTTTTCCACACCGTGGAAACATTTCTTCCATTGTGTGGAAAATCCCAAAAAACTTTTTCCATTGTGTGGAAAAAAACGGCATTTTTTTCCACACCGTGGAAAACCGGTGATCTTGCCGGGAGAGAGCTGCTCGCGCGCGCGCCATGCCGTTGGGGTCCTCAGCCAACGGGCATGGCCAGCGTGCGCCGGATGCGCGCCAGGACGCGCTCCTTGCCCAGCACCTCCAGCATATCGAACAGGCCGGGGCCCACGCCGGTGCCCGAGACCGCCACCCGCACCGGGTGCACCAGGTCGCCCATGGACCGCCCAGTCCGCGCCGCCAGCGCATGCAGCGCCGCGTCCGTCGCCGCCGCCGTGAAGGGTTCGACCGCCTCCAGGGTCGCCAGTTCCTCGCGCAGGAGGTCGAGCGCCCCCTCCTTGCGCAGGCGTTTCTTCACGCTTTTCTCGTCGTACGGATATTCTTCGGTGAAGAAAAACGCGGCTTGTTCGCCGAGGTCGCTGAACAGCCGGATGCGTTCGCCCATGCAGGCGATCACGGCGCGGAAGTACGCCGGATCGATGTCCTCGCGCCAGAGACCCTGCCGCTGCATGGCCGCCCGGCAGCCGGCGGCGATTTCATCCAAACCGCGCCGCTTCAGGTGCTGCCCGTTCATCCACAGCAGCTTGGTCATGTCGAGCTGGCTCGGAGAGCTGCGCACGCGCTCGAGGGTGAAGGCCGCCACCATTTCCTCGCGCGTCATGACCTCGCGGTCGTCGCCCGGGCTCCAGCCCAGCAGGGCCAGCGAATTGAACAGGGCCTCGGGCAGGAAGCCCTTCTCGCGGAACTCGCCGACATAGGCCGCTCCGTCGCGCTTTGAATACGGCTTGCCCTGCGCGTTCACGATCATCGGCAGGTGCGCAAACACCGGCGGGGGCGCCCCGATGGCCGCGTACAATGCCAGGTGCTTGAAGGTATTCTCCACGTGGTCGTCGCCCCGGATCACATGCGTGATGCCCATGGTGATGTCGTCCACCACGTTGCCCAGATGGAACACCGGCGAACCATCGGAGCGGACGATCACGAAATCCTTCAGATCCTCCGCCTTCTTGGTCAGTCCGCCCTTGACGGCATCGCGGAACGAAATGTCCGTGCCCGGCATTTTAAAGATGACGCACTCGCCCTTGCCGGTGCCGCCCTTGTCCTCCTTGTAGGCCGCGCCCTGGGCCAAAAGCCTGTCTGCCACTTCCAGGTGGTGCGCCCGCTGGGTGCTCTGGTAGAGCGGCTCCCCGTCGCAATCCAGCCCCAGCCATTCCAGCGACTCCAGCACCGTGCGCACCGCCGCCGGTGTTGAACGCTCCTGATCGGTGTCCTCGATGCGCAGCAGGAATTCCCCGCCTGCGTGGCGCGAAAACAGCCAGTTATAGATAGCCGCCCGGATGTTGCCGATGTGGACATTGCCCGTCGGGCTCGGTGCAAAACGTGTGCGGATTGTCATGGAATGGCGGGTCCTTTCGCAGAATCGACGGCCGCATCCTACCCCGCCCCCGCCCCGCCCGGCAAGCTCCGGCGCACCTGTGGCAGCCCCGGGGGCCAAAGGGACGCGCGAACCCAGGCTGGATTTGCACCACGGTGTCCGGTATATTGTTGAGGTGGGCGCGGGAAACAATGCCGCCTCCCGCCCCGCCGCGGCCGGCGGACACGGATCCAAGGCAGGGCACGCCCCCCAAAACGACAACCAGGAGCAGGTCATGAAAAAGATTCCGTTAAGCAAGGCCTTTACGCTGCTGGAACCCGGGCCGGTCGTGCTGGTGACCACGAGGGATGGCCGGCAGAACAACATCATGACGATTTCCTGGACCATGGTGGTGGATTTCACGCCTCAGTTCGCCATCACCACCGGCCCCTGGAACCATTCGTTCGCCGCCCTCCGGAAAACCAGGGAGTGCGTGATCGCCATTCCGACGATCGACCTGATCGATCAGGTCATTGGCATCGGTACCTGTTCCGGTGTGGATACGGACAAGTTCCGGAAGTTCGGCCTCACGCCGCTCCCCGGCCGGCAGGTCCAAGCGCCCCGGATCAAGGAATGCTGGGCCAACCTGGAGTGCCGGGTGATCGATATCGTGCGGGCGCACGGCATCGTCGTTCTGGATGGCCTGGCGGCCTACGTCGACGACAAACGGCAAGAGAAACGAACGTTTCATGCCGTCGGCGATGGCACCTTCATTGTGGATGGCCGCCGGCTCAGCCGCCGGAGCATGATGCGGTCCAAGCTGCCCGCGGGGGTCTGAGCCGCCATGAAAACCTCGCAACGGGATCCGCGGCTGATCACCGTGCGGCGCGGGGGCACCCTGCAGGACCGCGAGCATCGCCTGCTGGCCGCATGGGCGGCCGATTGCGCGGCACATGTCCTGCACTTCTTTGAACAGTCTCGCCCCGGGGATGACCGGCCGCGCCAGGCCATCGCCCAGGCGCGCGCCTGGGCCCGGAGCGAAATCTCGATGATGGACGCCCGCCGGGCCGCCTGTGCCGCGCACGCCGCGGCCCGGGCGGTGTCCGGCCCCGCGCAGGCCGCGGCCCGCGCCGCCGGCCATGCCGTCGCGGTGGCCCACATGGCGGACCACGAACTGGGCGGGGCCGCCTATGCGATCCGGGCCGTGCGCGCGGCGATGCCGGACAGTCCATCCGGTGCGGCCGGCCGCCGGGAATGCCGCTGGCAGCGCGCGCAACTCCCCGCCCGCATCCGGAAACTCGTGCTCGATGACCAGCGGTTGCGCAACGCGAAACTCGGGTCCCTGTTCGATGCCTGATCCGCCAGCGGCGCCATGCCGGCCCCGAATCCGGCCGAACGGTTGAATGCCCGCATGCAATCGCGGTGCGTCCCTGCCGCGCGGCATTTTCTCCGCCCTTGTTCATCCGCTCCCGGGTGCGCTAGGATGATTCCATGCCCGCAGCCTGTCCCATGCCTACGCCCCGCTACGACACGATCACCCTCGCCCATGGGGGCGGCGGCACGCTGACGGAAGAGCTGATCCGCGACATTTTCCTGCCGGCCTTCGGCGCGCATTCCCCCTCCCCGCACGATGCCACTCCCTTTGCCCTGCCCGGCCAACGCGCGGCGTTCACCACCGATTCCTATGTCGTCCAGCCGCTGTTCTTCCCCGGGGGCGACATCGGCACCCTGGCGGTCAACGGCACGGTGAACGACCTGCTCATGGCCGGCGCGCGGCCCGTGGCCCTGACCGCCGGGTTCATTCTGGAGGAGGGCTTGCCGCTCGAGACGCTTCGCCGGATCGTCGCCTCCATGCAGGCCGCGGCGGAATCCGCCGGCGTACGCATCATCGCGGGGGACACCAAAGTGATCAACCGGTCATCCGGCGACGGGCTCTACATCAACACCAGCGGCGTCGGCGCAATCGTGACGGCCTCTTCGCTCGCGCCCGAGCATATCCGGCCCGCGGACCGGATTGTGCTCACGGGCGACATCGCCCGGCACGGCATGGCCGTGATGGCCCGGCGCCACGGCTTGACGTTTGAACCGCCCGTCGCCAGCGATTGCGCCTCGCTCCACGCGCCGTTCCTCGAGCTTTTTGCGCAGGGCCCGGTTCCCCATTGCGCCCGGGACCTGACGCGCGGGGGACTGGGCGGCGCGCTCTGCGAGCTGGCCGCCGCAGCCGGCGTGGCCATCCAAATTGACGAAGCCCTGGCGCCTGTCGAAAAGCCCGTGCGCGCGGCTTGCGAATTGCTCGGCTTCGATCCGCTGTTCGTCGCCAACGAAGGCTGCGCCGTGCTGTTCGTCGCTCCCGACGAAGTCGAGGCCACGCTGGCGATCCTGCACCGCCACCCCGTCACGGCCCGCGCCGCGGTCATCGGCGCGGCCGGCGAAGGCGCAGGGGTGTCTGCGCGAACGGCGCTGGGCACCGTCCGGCGCCTCGCGCCGCCCTCGGGTGAACAACTGCCCCGGATTTGCTGACAAAAAAGGCCGGGCGTTTCCGCCCGGTCCTTCTGAATTCTGACTCCTGAATTCTGACTTCTTCTCCTACTGCTCGTGATCCTCGTAGAGGGTCTCGCCGGTCTGGCCGTGGGTGATACGGAAGCCTTCCACATGCAGGTTGACGTCGCTGACGAACGTCAGCCGCGTGCCGCACTTCTTCTCCAGATCGATCAGCACCTGCTCGTCCTCCTTGCGCAGGCGGTCCATAATCATGGGGTTGACGGAAATGCGCAGGGGCAGTTCGCCGCGGTGCTGGTGGCGCTTGATGACCTCGAGGATGCGGCGCTGGATGCGCACGCTCATCGACAGGTTCGACAGCACCTTGCCGCGCCCGTGGCAGTAGGGGCAGTCCGCGAAGTTGGCCGCCCGCAGGCTTTCCTCCATGCGTTGGCGGGTCATTTCGACCAACCCGAGCGCCGAGATGGGCAGCACGTTCGTGCGCGCCTTGTCGCTTTGCAGGGCTTCCTTCAGCGTCCGGTACACGGCGTTCTGGTTCTTGCGCGACTTCATGTCGATGAAATCGATCACGACCAGCCCGCCAATGTTGCGCAGGCGCAGTTGCCGGGCGACCTCGACGGCGGCCTCGGTGTTGACCTGCAGGATGCTGTCTTCCTGCGACTGGCTGCCTTTGTGCCGGCCCGTGTTCACGTCGATGGCCACCATGGCCTCGGTCTCGTCAAAGACCAGGTAGCCGCCGGACTTGAGCCACACCTTGCGATGCAGGGCGTTTTCGAGCTGCCGCTCCACCTCGAAGTGCTCAAAAATGGGTTCGGCGCCGGCGTAGAGCTTGACGCGGTTCTTGACGCCGCGGGCGATGCGACCCGTCATCTCCCGGATGCGGTCGAAGGTCTCGCGCGAATCGATCACGATACGATCGACCTCCGCGGTCAGGGAGTCACGCACCACGCGTTCGACCAGGTCGGGCTCGTGGTAGAGACAGCAGGGGGCGGGCGTGTTCCGGATGCCGTCCTCGATCTTCTGCCAGATGTCCAGCAGGCTGCGCAAATCGCGCGCAAAACTGGTACCGCGCACGCCTTCGGCGGAGGTGCGGATGATCAGGCCGATGCCGGAGGGGATCGGCAGGCGCCCGAGGGCCTTCTTGAGCCGCGCGCGCTCCTGGTCGTTCTCGATCTTGCGCGAAACGCCCTTGAGCTTGCTGCCGGGCATCATCACCAGGTAGCGCCCCGGGATGCTCAGGTTCGCGGTCACGCGCGGGCCCTTGGTGCCGATGGGCCCCTTGGTCACCTGCACGATGATCTCGCTGCCGGGGGGAAACCGCTTGGCCATCTCGCCGGGCTGGGCCTTCTTGCGGCGGGGCCGGCTGGTGGCCACCCCCTCTTCGGCTTCCAGCCGCGCCGCATCCTCCGGAATCATGTCCCAGTAATGAATGAAGGCGTTTTTCTTCAGTCCAATGTCCACAAAGGCGGCCTGCAGGCCGTCCTCCATGTTCTGGATCCGCCCCTTGTAGATGCTCCCCACGATGCGCTCCTCGGTCGGGCGCTCGATGAAGAACTCCTCCAGATGGCCGTCCTCCACGATGGCCACCCGGGTCTCCAGGCTTTCCACATTGACGATGATTTCACACTTGGTCTTTTTGCGCAGTCCGATCATTTTGAGCCATTCCCACATATCACACCTCGCGCCGTTTGCGGCGCACATGTACGCTTTGCACCAGCCCGAAGCCCGCGAGCGTGCTCACCATGAAGGAGCCGCCGCTGCTGACGAGCGGGAGCGGGAGCCCCGTGATCGGCAGCAGGCCGATGGTCATTCCGATGTTCACGAACACATGACTGAACAACAGGCTGGCGATTCCCGTTGCAAGCAGGCTGCCGGCGGGGTCCCGCGCGGTCCAGGCCGTGCGCAGATAGCACGACAACAGTCCCGCGTAGGCCAGCAGCAGCAGGCTTGCGCCAATAAACCCCGTCTCCTCGGCCAAAACCGGGAAGATGAAGTCCGTGGGCGCCACCGTGCGGGGCAGGAACCCCAGCACGTTTTGCGTCCCGTTCAGATAGCCTTTGCCAAACAATCCGCCCGAGCCGACCGCAATGGCCGACTGCAGGGCGTTCCAGCCCGCCGCGAGAGGATCCCGCGACGGGTCCAAAAAGGTCAGGATGCGCTCGCGCTGGTAATCGCCCAGCACGAACCAGCCCAGGGGCGCCAGCGCCACAGCCAGCGCGCCCAGCCCCATCAGGTGGCGCAGGGACGCGCCGGCCGCGAACAGCATGAGGGCCGCCACCGGCAGGAGGATCATCGCCGTGCCCAGGTCCGGCTCCTTCAGGATCAGCACGAAGGGGGCAGCGGCCAGGGCCAGAGCCCCCAACACGGTCCAGAACGACCGCGGACGCACCACGGGACTGGCCAGCATCCGCGCCAGCACCAGCACCAGCGCCACCTTGGCGAACTCCGACGGCTGAACCGGCAGCCCAAAGATTTCCAGCCAGCGGTAGGCGCCATACACCTTCTTGCCGACCACGAGCACTAGTCCCAGCAGCCCCAGCACCGCCGCGTAGATCCAGCCGGAATGGCGCAGCCAGAAGTGATAGTCGGTGAAGGCCAAAGCCAGGGCCGTGGCCCCGCCGATAACGACCCACAGAATCTGCTTCGGGAACCATACCCCGACGATGCCGGTTTCCGCGCCCCGCCACGACGCGCTGTAAATGAAGAACAGGCCCGCCGTCAGCAGGCCCGCCGCCAGCAGGATGGCCAGCCAGTCCTGGGCCAGGAACAGGCGCCAGCCGGTCAGCACGCGCTTGTTCATGCCGGCTCCTCTCCCGGGGCGTCCAGCGGCGCCGGCTCCAGCGGCCCCGGAGGCGCCAACTGTTCAACCTCCTGGAACACAAGCGCCAGCAGGTGCTTGACGCGCGGCGCCGCCGTGGTGCCGCCGCTGACGCCATCCTCTACCAGCAGGGCCACCGCGTAGCGCGGCTCCTCGTACGGCGCGAACGCGATCATCCACGTCATCTTGCGGCCCGCGCCCTTCACGCCGTATTCCGCCGTGCCGGTCTTGCCGGCGACGGTCACATGGGGCAGCGCCGCGCGCTTGCCCGAGCCGTCGTCTTCATTGACGGCGTCCCGCATGCCTTCCCGCACGACGCGGATATGCGACGCCTCCCACTGGGGGCCGTCCGGCGCAGGGGCCGGAGCAATTGCCTGCGGAACACTTTGCGCCGGCGTGATCTGCCGGACGAGGCGGGGCCGCCACAAGGTGCCGCCGTTGGCCAGCGCAGCCGCGTACAGCCCCATCTGCAGCGGCGTCACCAGCAAGGCGCCCTGGCCGATCGACAGGTTGCAGGTGTCGCCGTCGCGCCAACTGTCGCGCCGGACCGTGCGCTTCCAGTGGTCATCGGGCACCAGCCCCTCCTGCTCGAAGTCCACGCTGATGCCGCTGCGGCGTCCGAAGCCGCAGGCGCGGGCCATGGCCTGAATCGCCTCCGGACCGCAGGTGAGCGCCGCATGGTAGAGATAGACATTGCAGGAATAGCGGATGGCCGAGCGCAGATCGAGGCTGCCATGACCCCAGTGCTGCCAGCAGCGGAAGCGCGCCGGGCCGAGGTCGAAGAAGCCCGGGCAGGCAAAGCGCGTGCCAGGGGTGACCTTGCCGCTGCCCAGCGCCGCCAGCAAGACCACCGGCTTGAAGGTGCTGCCCGGGGCATATTCGCCGGCGGCGGCGCGGTTGTACAATGGCCGGTTCTCGTCCTGGAGCAAACGGTTCCAGACCCGCGCCGACAACACGGGCACAAACGAGTTGGGGTCATAGCCCGGAGAACTCGCCAGCGCCAGCACGTCGCCATTGCGCGGATCAATGACCACAGCCGCACCGCGCTCGTCGGCCAGCACCGCCTCGGCCGCCTGCTGGATGCGCCAATCCACCGCCAACTCGACATCGCTGCCCCGACCCGGCGCGCGGCGTGACACCTCGTCGAACTTGAAGCCCGCCACATCCACCTGGATTTCCAACTTGCCGCCCGCGTTGGCGCGCAACACCCCGTCCAGCCGCTTTTCTATGCCCGACTTGCCCGCCATTTCGGGCAGGTAATAGTGGAATTTCTCCGGCGGATCGTCGGCGGCCTCCGCCGCGGGCGCCTCCGCGCGCCCGACGTAGCCGATCAGGTGGCAGGCGGATGTCCCGCGCGGATAGATGCGCACCGGTTCAACCGTCAGCGCCGCGCCGGGAAATTCGGCGGAGCGCTCCATGAAGCGGGCCAGGGCGGTCTCGTCGAGATCCTTCCAGGCTACCAGCGGCAGGGGAGTGCGCCGGTTGAGGTGCTGGCGCACCTCGTCCGGCCCCAGTTGCCTGGGCCGGTCCATCACTTCCGCCAGCCGGTCTAACTGGTCCATCACGCCGTCCACCGTGCGCTGCACGGACCCGGATTGGCGCAGTTCTTCGAGATAGAGCGACACGCAATAGCTGGGCCGGTTGTCCGCCAACGGCACGCCGTTGCGGTCCAGGATCCGGCCGCGCATCCCGGGAATCCGCACGCTGCGCAGACTCTGCCGGGCCAGCCGCCGCTGATATTCCATGCCCTGGGCCACCTGCAAGTTCCACAGGCGCAACCCCAGCGGCACCAGCAGGCCCAGCATGACCAGCCACAGCAGCAGCAGGCGCCAGAAATGGATTTCCGGTTTGAAGCCCGCACGGGTCATCAGGAATCCTCCCCCAGGCCCAGGCGCCGTTCCAGGCCGCGCATCAGGCCGAACAGAATCGGCATCAGGACCGCACCGAGGATCCCGGCCCCCGCCATGCGCCGCCCGATGTCCCCGCGGGACAGATCCACCAGGCCGTTCATCCGCAGCAGCAACGCCATGACGCCGGTGGCTGTTGCCGAACCGGCCGCGCCGAAAACCATCACGATGCGAGCCTTGTCCGCGAAGAAATCCCGCCGCAGCAGCAAGGCGATCCCGCCCGCGAACAGGAAGGCGCAAGCCGAATAGCCCAGCGGAGCCAGGCTGAGGGAATCCTCCAGCACGCCGGCCAGCAGCGCCGTCAATACAAAGTAGCGGGCCTTCTTGTTCACGGCCGCGTAGAGCACCACGCCCAGCAGAAAAGGAAAGGCCGGCTGGCCCATGTGGCGCCAGGCCGGAACCAGCATCTGCAGGGTGCCCCCGGCGATCAGCCAGAACAGCAGCATCAGAAGCGTCACGGTTCCTCCCCCTCCCGCGAGCCGGATTCGTCGCCGGGTGGTATATCCGGCGCCATGATCCGCGCGCCGGCCAGGTCATCCATCGTGGCTGTCACGAAGGCGTATTCCAGTTCGCCGAGTCTGGCCGCCGAATCAATCCACGCCGTCTGGTACAATCCCTCCTCGTGCGGGACCACCCGGCGCACCTGGCCCACCAACAGACCCTTGGGAAACAAACCACCCATGCCGGCGGTCACCACCTCGTCGCCCTCCTGCACATCCGCGGCCCGGGAAATGTAATCCATCCGGCAGGCCGGCTGTTCCCCGGGCTTGGCGCCCAGGCCTGCCACAACGCCGAATACCCCCGAGCGCGCCAGGCGGACCGAAACCCGGCAGGCCGGATCCGATAGCAGCAGCACATCGGCCGTATGGCTGGAGACCGCCACGGTGCGGCCGATCAGGCCCGCCGGCGTAATGACCGCGCGGCCCTCCGCCACGCCCGACGCCGCTCCCCGGTCCAGGCGCACCGTCTGCCACCACCCCGTGCTGTCGCGCCCGATCACCTCGCAGGATATCAGCCGGTGGGGCGAACGCTTCACGAAGCCCAGCAGGTCGCGCAGCATCTGGTTGTCCCGCTCCAGTTCACGGGCCATGCGCATCTCCCCGCGCAGATAGACGATTTCCTCGGAGAGGGCGCGGTTCTCCAGGGCCAGGTCCCCAATGCCCCTAATGTAGCGGAGGATCTCGCGTAGCTCGCGCACGCCGCCCCGCAGCGCCGCCTGCAACGGACTGATGCCATCGCGCACCGCCCCCTTCACCCGCCGCGAAGCCGAGTCCGGCAGGTTCATCATCGCCAGCACAATCAGCGCGATCGTACACAGCGCTATCCAACGTCGATCCTTCATCATTCCTTCCGACCAGGCCGGGCCCACGCGGCAAATGCAGAAGGGAAAGAGAAGGGAAACGGACCGGATGAGGCCGGACGCGCCGGCTTAAGAGCCCGACGACACCTTGCGCAGGAAATTCAGCTCGTGCAGCACGACGCCTGTGCCCTCGGCCACCGCGCTCAGCGGGTCCTCGGCCACATGCACCGGCAGCCCGGTCTGTTCCGCCAGCAGCTTGTCCATGCCTCGCAACTGCGAGGTGCCCCCCGCCAGCACGATGCCCCGGTCCACCAGGTCCGAGGACAGCTCCGGCGGACAGCGTTCCAGCGTGATGCGGATCGCCTCGATGATCGCCGACACGGGCTCTTGCAGAGCCTCCCGGATCTCCTCGGAGGTGATCGTCAGCGTCTTCGGCAGACCCGCGACCAGGTCGCGGCCCTTCACCTCCATGCTCATCTCCTCGCCGAGGGGATAGGCGGAGCCGATCGTAATCTTGATCTCCTCCGCCGTCCGTTCGCCGATCATCAGGTTGTAGACCCGCTTCAGGTACTGGACAATTGCCTCATCCATCTCGTCGCCGCCGACGCGCACGCTCCGGCTCAACACAATCCCGGCCAGGGAGATGATCGCCACCTCGGTGGTGCCGCCGCCCATGTCCACAATCATGTTGCCCGCCGGTTCCTGGACCGGCAACCCTACGCCGATCGCCGCCGCCATTGGCTCCTCGATCAAGTACACTTCCCGCGCGCCCGCATGGGTCGCGGAGTCCTTGACCGCTCTCTTTTCCACTTCCGTGATTCCGCTGGGGACCGAAATGATGATCCGCGGCCTCACCACCCACTTGCGGTTGTGCGCCTTGCGGATGAAATACCGCAGCATCGCCTCGGTCACCTCGAAATCCGCGATGACGCCGGCTTTCATCGGACGGATGGCGACGATGTTCCCGGGCGTGCGGCCGAGCATGCGCTTGGCCTCCTCGCCCACCGCCAGCACGCGGTTCGACCCCTGTTGGATCGCCACCACGGATGGCTCGCGCAGCACAATCCCCCGGTCTTTGACATAAACCAGAGTATTGGCCGTGCCGAGATCGATGCCGATATCGTTCGAAAAATAGCCTAAAAGCCAGCTGAACATCTGGGCTCTTTCCTGCTTCCTAACTAATTAAAGAAATTGCCTTTCGAATCTGAAACCCCCGCATACTGCCTTCCCCCCTCGCCCACCGTCAAGCATCAATTGGACACTCCGAGAACCCTGGCCCCATCTGTGATTCAGGGCAAGAATCCCGCCTAGGCTGACCGCCGTTCCGGCGGCAGCCGCCGTCAAAGACATCCCCCTTGGGCGGGTGTTGCCCGCCTTGGACCCGGCGCCCCCCCCTCAGAAACCTGGCAGGACCCTGCCCCTCCCGAACCGCCCTCTTTCAAAAGTGGATGCCAGTTGAACTTCCAAGCAAATGGGCGCTGAACGGCATCGCTGGGCGGAGCGTTGCATTCGGGGAATGACGCGCGGAACGGGACCATCTTGCACTAACGACAACTTTTCATAGTTCCATGACCCCTTTGGGAAACGGATATTCGCGCGTTTTCGCACTTGTCCACACCCTGAAAAATTCGCCGCAGGAAAAGCCAGAATCGAAAAAGGAAGCCCTCATGCATTCTGTTCCGGGAACACGCGGCGCGGATCGTCGCGCACTTCCAGCATCACTTCAACAACTCCACCGCCGAACGGAAATCCCGGTCACACCTTAACATTTAAGGGCTGACCCCGATGCGGGGTCAGCCCTTAAATGTTGAAAGATCGGAGATGTTTTGAGGATTGACTCGCGGGCCGTGTTCTTCTAGGTTTTGCGCGATTTTCCTCCGGGGCATCTCCCGGCGGCCCGCCTAGGCGGGAATTCCATCCAAGGCAGGTGAAGACCCCCATATGACTGAAGTTAAGATCAGGAAAGGCGAATCCGTAGAAAAGGCATTGCGCCGCCTGAAAAAGAAACTCGACCGCGAAGGCATTATGCGCGACATCCGCGCCAAGCGGCATTTCGAAAAACCGAGCGAGAAGCGGCGCCGCAAGGCGGCCCGCGCGCGGATCAATGCCCGTCGCGCGACCCGCGAGGCCGCCCTGTAATCATGGTCCGGCCAGACCTGTCCCGGGCCGGGAGCCAGGCTCCCGGCCCTTTTATTTAGCCAGTGCCCATGCTATAGAAGGACCCATGAAAATCCTTGTCATCAATGCCGGCAGTTCCTCCATCAAGTACCAGCTCATGGAATTGGAGGATGTGCATCACAGCACCCTGCTGGCGGCGGGCCTGGTCGAAAAGATCGGCGAACCCACGGGGCGCATCATCCATCGGAAATACGCCGGCGGCCCGGAATCCAAGTTTGTTGAGGAAGAACACCTGCCCACCCACCACGAAGGCATGTCCCGGGTCGTGGCGCTCCTTACCGATCCGGACAAGGGTGTCATTCGCAACGCGTCCGAGGTTCAGGGCGTCGGCCATCGCGTCCTCAACTGCGGCGAAGTCTATTCCGACACTGTCCGTGTGGATGCCAAGGTCAAGGACACCATCCGCGATTTTTTTCTCCTGGGCCCGCTGCACAATCCGCCCAATCTGATGGGCATCGAAGTGGCCGAGGAATTCTTCCCGCACGCCCCCCAGGTCGCCGTCTTTGACACTGCCTTCCACCAGACCATGCCGCCCAAGGCCTTTCTCTACGCCGTGCCTTACGAGTGGTACACGAAGTTCCGCCTGCGCAAGTACGGTTTCCACGGCACGTCCCACAAGTTCATCGCCCAGGAAACCGCCGAATACCTCGGCAAGCCCCTAGACCAGACCAGTCTGATCAGCCTGCACCTCGGCAACGGCTGTTCCATGGCCGCCATCCGCAACGGAAAATGCGCGGACACCACCATGGGCGTCACCCCGCTCGAAGGCCTGGTCATGGGCACGCGTTCCGGCGACATCGATCCCGCCGCCATCCCCTACATCATGGGCCAAACCGGCATGGATGCCGCCCAGGTTGTCAACGCTCTCAACAAACAGTCCGGCCTCAAGGGCATTTGCGGCGTCAACGACATGCGCGAAGTCGTCGAAGCCGCCGGCGGCGGCAACGCCCAGGCGCAAACCGCCCTGGATATCTTCGCCTATCGCATTCAGAAATATATCGGCGCCTACCTGGCCGTGGTGCCCGGCCTTGACGCCCTGGTTTTCACCGCCGGCATCGGCGAAAACTCCGCGTCTGCCCGCGAACACATCTGCCGCGGCCTCGAACACCTTGGCATCCGCCTCGATCCCGTCAAAAACCATGCCCCGTCCCGCGCGCCCCGTGAAATCCAGCAGGATGGCGTTCCCCTCAAGATCCTCGTCCTGCCCACCAACGAAGAACTTCAGATCGCCTTGGAAACCAAGCAGATCATTGAGGGACACAACGGCTGAATCCGGCCCGCGGACCGGCCGCAGACCGCTGCCCCGGGGCGACGCGGCGCGGTCACGAATGCGGCGGGGGAGATGACGGTGCGGGGGAGTGTTTGGCGGGTTGGGCCGGGGCCATCCAGCGGGCGAGCAGTTCCTTGCGGGCGGGGTCGAGGCCGCCTGCAAATTTCAGGTAGATCAAGGCTTCTTCGAACCCATTGCGCTGGCGCAGGCGGGAGGCGTACTTGCTCTGGCCCGACGATTTCCGCATCTGGACCTGGATGCCCAGGATGCGTTCGACATCAAAGACCACGGCCTTGGGGATCTGGGTCAGGTTGGCCTTGTCGCGCAGGACGGTGTTGACGGCTTGCAGGACGGCTTCGAACTCCGGCAGGCCTTCCGCGGCAAACGTACCGGCCAACCCCTCGATGAAGGGGCCGAAGAGCAGGGCGTGTTGCAGGGCGGGCATGGGTTTGAGACCGGCCTGCTTCCAGACATCGAACTGGCGCAGGGCTTTCTTCACCCAGTGCAGCGCCGGGTGGCCGGCGGGCGACTGCAGCCATTCGGCAAAGGCGGGATAAATCCTTTGGAACAGGCCTTTCTGCCAAGCGCGGTCGAAAACCTTGCCGGCGCTGCCGCAGTTCAGGATCTTGAGCATTTCCTCGTGCAACCGCTCGCGGGAGGAATTCTTCAACTCCCCGCTCAGCCGCACGATGGTCTCGCGCGCGCCTGCTTCGATCTGGAAATCCAGTTGCGCGGCGATCCGCACGGCCCGCACCATGCGCACCGGGTCTTCGTGAAACCGGGTCTCGGGATCGCCGATGACGCGCAGCACGCGGTTCTCGAGATCCTTCAGCCCGCCGACATAGTCAATGATGCTGCCGTCGGCGATGTTATAAAACAGGCCATTGATGGTGAAATCGCGCCGCCGGGCATCCTCTTCGGGAGTGCCATAGACGTTGTCGCGGACAATAACGCCCCCGCGGGTGGCGAACGTGGGATCAGGCACATCGGTCCGCCGCCGCGAAGGCAGCGGCACGTCTTCCGCCTCGGGCGGCGGGGTATCGAGCAGGGCGCGGAACGTCGCCGTCTCGATAATCACATCCCGAAAAAACACATGCGCCAGCTTGAAGCGCCGCCCGATGATCCGGCAGTTGCGGAAGATCTTCTTGACCTCCTCCGGACGCGCGTCGGTGGCGATGTCGAAATCCTTGGGCGTGCGGCCCAGCAGCAGGTCGCGCACCCCGCCGCCGCACAGATAGGCCTTGTAGCCGGCTTCGTCCAGCCGCGTCAGCACCCGCAGGGCCTCATGGGCGATCCGGTCGCGCCGCAGCCCGTGCTGGTGCTCCTTCAGAATGACGCACTCGTCCATCTCAGCCGTCTTTTCCGCAGCACTTCTTGTATTTCTTGCCGCTGCCGCACGGGCACGGATCGTTGCGCCCGACCTTGGGGGCATCCCGCACCACCGTTCTGGCGCCGGCCAGCGCCGCATTCATCGCGGCCTCCGCCCCGGCGTCCGCCGCCCCTCCGGCGCCGCCGCCGCGCCCGCCGCCGACCGCGGCATGCCCGCCGGCCAGCGGGGCCAGGTCGGCATGCTGGGTGCGGACCTGCCCGTGCAGGCGCTGCAGGTCGCCCAGGAAGTTCTGATAGGCCTGCGGGGAGGTTGTCGCGCGGAAAATCCGCCCGGCGATTTCGCCCTTGATGCGGTCCATCAGGTCCGCGAACAGCGTGTAGGCCTCGTTCTTGTACTCCACCAGCGGGTCGCGCTGGCCGTAGGCGCGCAGTCCCACGCCCTGCCGCAGGGTGTCCATGTTGCGCAAGTACTCCTGCCACTGCGTGTCCACCGCGTTGAGCATGATGAACCGCTCCATCGAATTCAGTTGCTGGGGATTCTCCAGCGCGCACTTGTCGGCGTAGGCCTTTTCCACGCGCTCAACCACCGCCCGGGCCGTCGCCTCCGCATCCACCCCCGCCCGGCGCCCTTCTTTCTGCACCGCATGGTCCGGATGGAACCCGATCGGGAACTGGCTGTTCACCCAGGTCGCGAACGCCTCCAGGCTCTCTTCGTCGTCGCCCAAGTCCTCGGCGCGGCCGTAGATCACGTCCTGCACCACGTCCAGCAGATGCTCGCGCACCTGTTCCGCCGCGACGATCTGGCTGCGGAAACCATAGATGATCTCGCGCTGCTTGTTCATCACGTCGTCGTATTCCAGCGTCCGCTTGCGGATCGAGAAATTCTGCTGCTCCACCCGCCGCTGGGCGGTCTCGATGGACCGGTTCAGCCAGCGGTGCTCCAGCACCTCCCCCTCCTGGATCCCCAGCTTTTCCATGATCCCCGAAATGCGGTCGCTGCCGAACAGCCGCATCAGGTCGTCCTCCAGCGAGACGAAAAAGCGCGACATGCCCGGATCGCCCTGGCGCGCGCAGCGTCCCCGCAGCTGGCGGTCGATCCGCCGCGACTCGTGCCG
>JAAZBB010000082.1 GCA_012514035.1 Lentisphaerota bacterium
CGCCTCGCCGCCTGCTTCCTCGATTCCCTGGCCACCCTGCAACTGCCCGGCTACGGCTACGGCGTACGATATGACTACGGCATCTTCCGCCAGAAGATCCGCGACGGCTATCAGGTCGAGGAACCCGACAACTGGCTGCGCTTCGGCAATCCCTGGGAGATTGAGCGTCCCGAATCGCAGTTCGAGGTCCACTTTGGCGGACGGGTGGTCATAGAGGGCAAGAACGACCGCCTCCGCGCCCGCTGGGTGGATTACGAAACCGTCCTGGGCATTCCCTACGACAATCCCATTCCCGGCTACGGCAACAATACAGTCAACAACCTGCGTCTGTGGGAAGCCAAGTCCACCGAGGACTTCAATCTCACGTTCTTCAACACCGGCGACTACATGAAGGCCTACGAGGCCAAGACGCTGACGGAAAACATCACCAAGGTGCTCTATCCCAACGACAACATCGAGCAGGGCCGCGAGCTGCGCTTCAAGCAGCAGTATTTCTTCATTGCCTGCTCCCTGCACGATATCGTCCGCCGTTTCAAGGCCGATGGCAGCGAAATCCACACCTTCCCCGACAAAGTCGCCATCCAGCTCAACGACACCCATCCGGCCCTGGCCATCGCCGAACTGATGCGGATCCTGCTCGACGACGAACAGCTCGACTGGGACGACGCCTGGTCCATCGTGACCCGCACCTTCGGCTACACGAACCACACCCTGATGCCCGAAGCCCTCGAGCGCTGGCCCGTCGCCCTGTTTGAATCCATCCTGCCCCGGCACCTTCAGATCATCTATGAAATCAACCGCCGGCTCCTGCGCGAAATCGCCACCCGCTGCCCCGGCGACAACGATCGCATCGTGCGCATGTCCCTCATCCAGGAAGCCC
This sequence comes from Lentisphaerota bacterium, assembly GCA_012514035.1. GTDB lineage: Bacteria > Verrucomicrobiota > Kiritimatiellia > CAIQIC01 > Lenti-01 > Lenti-01. The sequence continues at coordinate 881 of JAAZBB010000082.1, forward strand.
CCTTCCGTGAAGTCCGGATGGCGTATTTGGCCGTCATCGGCTCCCATTCCGTCAACGGCGTCGCCGAGTTGCATTCCAAGTTGCTTCAATCCACGCTGTTCAAGGATTTCTACGAGCTGTGGCCGGAACGCTTCAACAACAAGACCAACGGCATCACGCCCCGTCGCTGGCTCCTCAAGGCCAATCCCGGCCTGGCCGATCTCATCACGGACAAGATCGGCGACGCTTGGATCACCGACCTGACCCAGCTGAAACGGCTTGAAGCCTTTGCCGGCGACCGCGACTTCCAGCAGCGCGTCATGGCCGTCAAACACAACAACAAGGTCCGGCTGGCGGAGCTGATCCGGCGCGAGATGGGGGTGAAGATCAACGTAGATTCCATGTTCGACGTGCAGATCAAGCGCCTGCATGAATACAAGCGTCAGATGCTCAATGCCCTGGACATCATGCACCAGTATTTCGAGTTGAAATCCAATCCGCAGGCCAAGTTCACGCCCCGCACCTACATCTTCGCCGCCAAGGCCGCGCCGGGCTACTATCTGGCCAAGCTGATCATCAAGCTGATCAACGACATCTCCGAGGTCGTCAACCACGACCCCGCCATGAAGGACCGCCTGAATGTCGTGTTTCTGCCGGATTACCGGGTCTCGCTCGCCGAACGGATCATCCCCGCCGCCGATCTCTCGGAGCAGATTTCCACCGCCGGCACCGAGGCCAGCGGAACCGGCAACATGAAGTTCCAGCTCAATGGCGCCCTCACCGTCGGCACCCTCGACGGGGCCAATGTCGAAATCCGCCAGGAGGTCGGCCCCGAGAACTTCTTCCTGTTCGGCAAGACCGTCGAAGAGGTCGAGGCCACCCGCCGCGCGGGGTACAACCCCTGGGATGTCTATCACGCCAATCCCGCCATCCGCCGTGTCCTCGACGCCATCAAGAACAACTTCTTCAACCTCGACCAGCCCGGACTCTACCAGCCCATCTGGGATGCGCTCCTGACGCACGGGGATTACTACCTGGTGCTGGATGAATTCGATGCCTATGTCGAGTGCCAGGCAAAGATTGCCCAGGTTTTTGAGGACCAGGCGCGTTGGGCGCGGATGTGCATCATGAACATCGCCAACTCCGGCAAGTTCAGCACCGACCGCACCATCGCCGAATACGCCCGCGACATCTGGAACATCCACCCCTGCCCGATCAACGGCGATTGAAGACCCCCACGGGCTTGCCCCGTGGGTAAATCAGGTCCGAATGGCGCTTGCCATTCCCGCCGCTTCCCGTAAAATAGGGGTCAGTCCTTGCATCGTAGCATTTTAGCCCACAAACCGGAGCGGACGGGATCGGCGGGTGCTTGCATGGCGCGGACGGCCCGACTGACATTGCTGCGGTGGCCGAGGCCCAAGGTGTCGCACAGCCAGACGGGTGGAACGGCCGTGGCGGTGCGCAACAGCCAGACCAGCGCTTGCTTCTCGGCATCGGTGGTTTTGCGCGAACGAACGTCCTCTAGGGACAGCTTCAGCGCAGCCAAGCCTTTTTCGAGAAGCGACCGGGCGCGGAGAACATCGCAATCGCAGGGCCCCTGGCCGGAGTAGGACTCCCGTTTTCGCAGGGCCATGCGTTCGCCCACGCGTTTGAGAAGGTCCTGACGAAAATCTTCGCCACCCAGCGCCCAACCGCGGCGAATTTCTTGCCATTCGGCAGCAAGAAGTTTCATTGCCCCCTCGTCGGCGCCTTGGATTTCGGCTGCCTTTTTGCGCAAGTACTGGGCGTAGGCGGGAGGGGTCAGGCCGCTGGCAGCCGGCAGACGTGCGGCATCGAGCCACGGGGGGCGCGGAGCGCGGCCGAGAATCGCCGGCAAACTGGTCCACGGATAGGCTTCGGGCCTCGGCAGGCCCGCGCGGGAAGGCGGCAACAAACGCGCCCGGACGGGATTGAGGTGGACATAATCACCGAGTATGCGCAGGCGACCGGGATCGTCGGGGTCGAGCGGAATAGCCTTGTATCGTCCTTGGAAAAGGTGGCCGCAGACGTGGTGGCGGACATTGTAGCGCACGGTATAGGTGGTTTGCAGCCAGCGCATACCATCGATCAGCCCGGCGCGCGGAGTGGCAAGCACAAGATGGTAGTGGTTGGGCATCAGAGCATAGGCGAGGATTCGCCAGCCCGTGCGCTCGCAGGCATCGGTCAGCGTGGCCAGAAACATGCGACGATCGTTGTCGTCCGCAAAGATGGATTCGCGGCGATCGCCGCGACACATGATGTGGTAAACGGCGCCGGCGTACTCGATGCGTGGACTTCTGGGCATGGGTCCAATCTCGCACAACGCCGGGCCGGCAGTCAATTAAAATGCTACGATACAAGGACTGACCCCTTTGGAACGCGACATCTGGAACATCCACCCCTGCCCGATCAACGGCGATTGAAGACCCCCACGGGCTTGCCCCGTGGGTAAATCAGGTCCAAATCAGGTCCGAATGGCGCTTGCCATTCCCGCCGCTTCCCGTATCATCCCGCCTCACCAATGAAGCCCGTCCTGACATTCCCCTGCGATGTCTTCCGCGACGCTTCCGGCCGCCGCCGCGCCTAGGCGCGTCCCGCTGTTCCTCCGCCGCCTCCGCGGCTGCTTCCCTGAACCCTGACCTCTGAATTCTTCATTCATCATTCTTAATTCTCAATTCAATGAAATCCGTCCCCCCCATCCGCAACGTCGCCATCATTGCCCATGTCGACCACGGCAAAACCACGCTGGTGGATGCCATCCTCCGCCAGCTTCACGTCGCCGAAGGCGAGGACGCCAGCCAGGACTGCCTGCTCGACAGCAACGTCCTCGAACGCGAGCGCGGCATTACCATCCTCGCCAAGAATGTTTCTGTCCGCCACCGGGGCATCAAGATTAACGTCATCGACACTCCCGGCCACGCCGACTTCGGCGGGCAGGTCGAACGCGTCCTCAACATGGCCGATGGCGTACTGCTCCTGGTCGACGCGGCCGAGGGCCCGATGCCTCAAACCCGCTTCGTTCTCGACAAAGCCCTCAAGCTGGGCCTGAAGCCCATTGTTGTACTGAACAAAGTCGACAAGCCGGCGGAACGCCACGACGAGGTCCTCAACGAAATCTTCGACCTGTTTGTCGAACTGGGGGCCAGCCACGACCAGCTCGATTTTCCAATCCTCTATGCGGCCGGACGAGATGGCTGGGCGGTCCGAAACCTCTCCCACGATCCGCGTGACTCCATTCTGCCACTTCTGGACGCCATCCTCGAACACATTCCGGCGCCCAAGCCGGTGGACGGTCCCGTCCAAATGCAGATTACCAGCATCGATTACTCGGACTATACCGGCCGCATCGGCATCGGCCGGGTCCGCCGCGGCGTGCTCGATTCCGCCCGGCCCCTCGCCCTCGTCAAGCGCGACCGCACCGTCCTGCCTTGCAAGATCCGCGCGCTCTACGTCTTCGAAGGCCTTGGCCAGAAGGAAGCCGCGCAGGTCGCATGCGGCGACGTCTGCGCTGTGCATGGCATCGAAGGTGTGGACATCGGCGACACGCTGACGCCCGTGGATTTTCCCGAACCCCTCGAGCCCATTGCGCTTGACGCGCCCACGATCGCCATGATGTTCCGCATCAACGATTCGCCCGGTTTCGGCTCCTCCGGCAAGTACCTCACCTCCCGCCACATCCGCGAGCGGCTTCATCGTGAAACCCAGAAGGATGTCGCCCTGGCCTTCGAGGAGGTCGGCGAAGGCTCCTTCAAGGTCAGCGGCCGCGGCGTCCTGCACCTGGCTGTCCTGGTCGAAAACATGCGCCGCGAAGGCTATGAACTCACCATCTCCCGCCCGCGCGTCATCGTGAAGACCATCAATGGCGTGCGCCATGAGCCCGTCGAAACCCTGGTTGTAGACACCCCCGACGCCACGACCGGCCCGGTCATTGAAAACGTCGGCAAACGCCAGGGTTTGATGCAGCGCATGCATGCCGCTGGCGGGCGCACCATGCTCGAATTCGCCATCCCCACCCGCGGCCTGATCGGCCTGCGCACCCGGCTGGTCACCGCCACCAGCGGCGAAGCCATCATCAACCATCGCTTCCTGCGCTATGAACCCATGCGCGACGACATCCCCCAACGCCCGAACGGGGTCCTCATCAGCATGGAAGCCGGCAAGGCCAACACCTACGCCCTCGACGGCCTCCAGGACCGCGGTTTTTTCTTCGTCGATCCTGGCGACTGGTGCTACGAGGGTCAAATCGTCGGGGAGCACTGCAAGGACAACGACCTCGTCGTCAATGTGCAGCGCGCCAAGAAACTCACCAATATTCGCGCCGCCGGCGCCGACCGCAAACTGTTTGTCGCCCCCGCCACGCGGCTCTCGCTCGAAGAAGCCCTCGAATACATCAACGACGACGAACTGGTCGAAGCCACCCCTGGCGCGGTCCGCCTGCGCAAATATTTCCTCAAGGAGATCGAGCGCAAGCGGAACCGTGACTACGACTGGACCCGCGCAGGATAAACCGAAGGGACAGCCGCGGGCCGCCCGTCCATTTCTTCATCCTTCAGCAGGTCGGCACCGGCCTCGCCGGAATCCGCGGGTCCGAACCCCGCACCGGGCCGTGGCCCGCTTTGCACAAGGCAAAGAAAACGCGCAGGCCCAAGCCTGCGCGCTGCACATCGGAATGCTAACCGGGAGTTACTGCGCCTTCTTGGCGGCCCGGGTGGCTTTTTCCTTGGCGATGGCAGCCAGGGACGCAAACCCCTCCGGATCGTGAATCGCGATTTCCGAAAGCATCTTGCGGTTCAATTCCACGCCGGCTTTCGCCAAGCCTTCGATGAACCGGCTGTAGGAAATATCATTAAGCTTGCACGCCGCCGACAAGCGCACGATCCACATGCCGCGGAAGTCGCGCTTCTTCTCTTTGCGATGGGCATAGCTGAGGGCCATGGCGCGGTCCACGGCTTCCGTGGCCTGACGGAACAGCTTGCTGCGGCTTCCGGAAAAGCCTTTGGCGAGGGCCAGGCGGCGCTTGCGGCGCTTGCGGCTGGCAACGGCGTTGGTGATTCTGGGCATTGGATTCTCCTGTCTGCTCGGCTCGGGCCTAGCCACCCATCTCGTTCGCCAGGGTCTTGGCGAGCGCTCCGCCGGCCTGCACCGTCTGGCGCAGACGCCGCTTCTGCTTGCGGGTCTTGCTGGCGGCCAGATGGCGGCGGCCCGGCTTCTTGTGCAGAATCTTGCCGGTCGCCGATTTCTTGAAGCGCTTGGTCACCGCCTTGCGCGTTTTTTTCTTCACTTTTGCTGCCATGATCCAGTTGTCCTTGCCTGCGGGACCCGCGATGGCCGGGGTCCCCTTCCATTACATTTCAAAACAAACGGCGACTTGTACGGGATTTGCCCCCGGCCGTCCAGCCAAATCATCCTGTTGGCGCGATTTCAGGCCGGCGCGATGGCGGGCTTCAACGCCTGCCGGGTCTTGGGGCTTGGCATAACCACCATCAGAATGTTCCGACCCATGAGTTTGGGGGCCTGCTCCACCACCCCCACCTCGCGGACATCCCCCAGCACCCGGTTCATGAGGTCGAAGCCCAGTTCCTTGTGGGCATTTTCACGTCCGCGAAAATACAATGCCACCTTCACCCGGTGACCGGCCTTCAGGAAATCCATCATATGGCGCAGCTTGACCTGGTAATCGTGATCCCCGACGCTCGGATGCAGCTGGATCTCTTTGACGCGAGCGGCCGACGCATGGCGGCGGTTCTGCTTTTCCTTTTTGCTCTTGTCGTAGAGGAACTTGCCATAATCCATGATCCGGCAGACGGGGGGACGGGCGGTCGGCGAAATCTCCACCAAGTCGAGCCCGGCCTGCTGGGCGCGTTCCTGGGCATCGCGGGTATCCACAACGCCAATTTGTTCTCCGCCCGGCCCGATCAGAAATACCTCGGGCACGCGGATGCGCTGGTTGATGCGCGTGGGAAAGCCGCCGCGCGGGTTTCGGGGGTTGAACGGTGCTTGTATGGCAGTCTCCTTGTTTTCCGGGGAGGGTGGGATCCGCCCCGTTCGGTTGCTCTATTTCATTTCCACCCGTCGTTCGGCATCCAGCTTTTCGCTGAACGCCTCCAGCGGCATGGCTCCCTGGTCCCCAGCCACCCGGCTGCGGACGGAAACGGTTCCGTTTTCGATCTCGCGCCCGCCCATGACCAGCATGTACGGAATCTTCTGCATCTGTGCATCACGGATCTTGGCGCCCATCTTTTCGGGCCGCCCGTCCACCTGCACGCGGAAATCCTTCGCCCGCAGCTTCGCGGCGACCTCTTCGGCCGCCGCGGTCTGCTTGTCCGTCACCGGAATCAGCACCGCCTGCACCGGCGCCAGCCACAGCGGAAACGCCCCGGCGTAGTGCTCGA
>JAAZBB010000083.1 GCA_012514035.1 Lentisphaerota bacterium
CGGCCGGATTTCATCCTCTGCGGAAGCGTCCTCAGCGCCCCGGCTTCGGTCAGCGCCGCCCGGCGCCTGGCCCCGCGGCGGCCACGGACGGCTCCCTTGAGAACTTCTTTTTGTAGCGCAAGAAGAACATCTCGTAATACTGGAAACTCAGCCACGCGACGCCATAGCTCGCCAGCATGGCGAGCAGGAAGCCAACCCAGCCGGGCATCTGGCGGATGAAGGGCACGAGCAGCACGGCATTCAAGGGCAACATGTGGTACAGATACAGCCCGTAGCTGATGCGTCCCACGCTTTGGGCCAAGCGGTTGGTCAACAACGCTTGCGACCCGTGCGGCGTGTTGGTCGCCAGGCTGGCCACGGACAAAGTCATGGCCCCGATCAAGGCCAGCCTGGGCAGAAACCCGTGGGAATAGAGGAGGTACGCCGCCGCCAGCATCGGCAGCGCCAGCAGGACGGTCGCCTTTCGCGAAAGCAGGTTGAACCATCTGGCCCCGGCTTCGGAGTGCAGGATCAAGGAGGCCAGCACCCCTAGGCAAATGGAGGGCGGCAGGCTGGAAATGATTTTGACCAGCAGGCCGGGCAGGTGGAGCTGCAGCTCGCCGGCGAAGAGACTGAAAGCCTGCGAGACCGCCAGCAACCCCGCCATGAGGGCCATGGGCCGGGCCAGCCCTGCGCAAAGAAACAGGATCGGCGGCCAGAACAGATAGAACTGCTCTTCGGAGGCCAACGACCACGCAATATAGAAAATGGTCCGGGTCTCCTCGTTGCGGCCGACAAACCAATTGGAGGTATAGGTCAGGAAATACTTCAGGTTGTGCAGGAATTGGGCGCTCTCCTGGGGGTGGCTGTCTTTCAGGACAAACAGCACCAGCGCCAGATGGGCCAAGAGCACCGTGTAGTACAAAGGGAAGATCCGCAGGATCCGGCGGGCGTAGAAGGACCCAAGGTCGATCCGGCCGTAGGCCTGTTTTTCGCGAATGAGCAAGGTCGTGATCAGAAAACCGCTCAGCACAAAAAACAGGTCCACGCCCTCGTGCCCGCCATGCGTGAGCGGGGTTTCCATGCCAAACCGGGGGGCATAATGGAAGACCATCACCGCCAGGATGCTCAAGGCCCGCAAGCCGTCGAAGAACAGGAATTGCTTCTGTCTTAACCAATCGGCATGGAGGGGAGATGGAACCATGGCATGGGAGTCCGCGCGCCGTGTGCCGGCCATTGATTTTGGTCCCACGGGCGTCCCGCTCACTCGAATCCGACCCACGACCCTGAATTCATGGCGAATAAGTTGCCAGCGGGGACCGGGCCTGTCAATCGTTATGCGGGCGCTTTGGGCTTGCGGGATGCCGGGAAGTCCCCGGCCTGCCCTTGGCCGGAGTTTTTGCTGGCTGAAGGTTGCCGTTTGGTCCATATCTAGTCCAGTCTCAAGGCGCCTTGGCGAACATGTCCTCCATCCTGGTCACAACCTTCTACCCCATCCACGACGCGACAAGCGGCGGCAAGCGCCGGGTGGATGCGCTGCTGCGCGCGTTGCAGCCGGATGCCCGGCTGCTGCAGCCGGAGCCGGCCCATCCGGACTTCCCCGGCCAGGGCTATCCCGTGGACCTCGGCCGCCGCAAGTTTGGCATCAACTGGGGCATGTTCAATCTCTACTGGCCGGCCAACCGGCGGATCGCCCGGCGCATGGCCGCCGGGGAGAAGCCGGCGGTCCTGCTCGCCACCTCGATCTGGTGCCACGACGCCTTTGCCGGCCTGGGCATCCCGCGCGCGCTCGACGCGCAGAATGTGGACGGCCGGGCCATCGCGGAACGGTTCGGCCACACCCACCCCTTCACGCGGCTGGTCCGTGCGACGGAACGGCGGGTGGTGCGGGAAAGCAAACTCGTCTTCTGTTGCTCGGACATCGATGCCGAACTCTTCGGCCGAGACTACGGCGTACCTGCCGGCAAGCTCCGCGTGGCGCCCAACGGGGTCCGCCCCCCCCCGCCCGGCGTGCGCGATCCCGCCGCGGAACGGATGGCCGCCGAACTGGCCGGAAAATCCATTTTGTTTTTCATGGGCAAACTCGACTATGCCCCCAATGTGGAGGCGCTGGCCTACATCGCGGAGATCCTGCTGCCCGGACTGGAACGGCGCCTGCCTGGCCGCTTCGCCTGCCTGGTCGCGGGCGGGCCCCGCCCGCCCGCCGGCATCCGGCATCCCCTCCTGCGCTTCGTGGGCCAGGTGCCCGAGGTCGCGCCCTGGATCGGCATCGCCGATCTCTGCCTGGCCCCCGTCTTCAGCGGCTCGGGCACGCGCCTGAAGGTGCTCGAATACCTGGCCGCCGGCAAGCCGGTGGTCGCCACCGCCAAGGCCGCAGAAGGGCTCGCCGTCGAAAACGGCCGCGAACTGCGCCTCGCGGAAAAACCGGAATTCGCGGAAGCCGTTCTCCGGCTGGCGCAGGACCCATCCGGCGCGCAAGCCATGGCGACGCGCGGGCTTCAGCTTGTGCAAAGCGCCTATTCGTGGGACCGCACAGCCGAAACCTGGCGCAACGGTCTGGCCCCGTTCCTACACCGCTGAATCGGCTTCCGGAACCGGCGGAGCCTTGGCCGGAACGATGTCCCGCGGGCTGAAAATCCGCAGGCCCATCAACGCCCCCCCCGCCAGCACGCCCCCCGCCAGCAGGCGGATCCAGGCGTTCAGGCCGGGGAATCCCCAGCGCAGGCCTGCAAAGCCCGCCGCGCAAATCGCGGTGGCAAGGGCGATGGAACCGGGCCGCAGTTCGGACCGCAGGAGCCAGGATCGCCACCCCAGGACCCACCCCAGCGCGATCGCCAACACCGCCATGCTGCAGATCGTCGCCACCGCGATGCCCACCCCCCCCAGAGGGGCGCCAGCAGAACATCCAATCCCAAATTCATCCCCGCCGCCGCCAGCGTGGCGCCGCCCACCAGCCGCGGCCGGTCCATGGCCAGCAGCGCCCGGCTTGTCGCCGTCACCGTGAGATAGACGAACGGGATGAACGCCATCCACGGCAGCAGGACCGACGCATCCCGGAACGCCGGCCCGCTCAGGATATGGAAGATGTCCCGGTGAAAAACAGCCAATGCGAAACCGGCCGGCAGGCCGATGCCCCACATGTGGCGCATCATCGCGCTGAACAGCCGGCGCATCGCGTCGTTCGGGCCCGGGCCGGCCCCGGCCGTCTGGCGGTTGCATTCGGCGTAGAGCGGCGGGGAGGCTAGGTCCAGCAGGCTGATGCCCATCACATAGACCATCATGGCCATGTTCATGCACAACGTGTAATCCGCCACGATCTTCAGGTCGAAGAACCCCAGCAGGACATAGCGGTCCGCCAGGCGGAACAGGATCTCGCCCCAGATCATCGGCAGCAGCGGCACGCCGTAGTGGAGGACCGTCCGGAAGCGCTCCGTCGGACGCGTCTTCTCCGCCGGCAGCCGCGACCACAGCCGGACGCCGATGGCCGTGGCGGCCAGCCAACCCGTCCACACCCACAGGGAATTCGTCAGCGAAGCCGCCGCCCACGAACCCAGCGCCACGAACAGGATGAACCACAGGTCGCTTTGGAACAACTGGATGATCCGCACGCGGACCAGGTCGCCGCACCCCAGCGCGAAATATGTCCGGTAGGAGAGCCAGGTGGTCAGCCCCAGCGCCGCCCACAGCAACGCGAGATCGGGAACGGACAGCGCCGGCATCCAGCCGAGGGCCTTGGCCGCCGCCCCCGCCACACCGGCCAGCAGCCAGCCCGGCAGCGCCAGGCGCGACATGATCAGGTGCAGCCAGCCCCGCTGCAGGGAGGGCGGCAGCCCGGGTAGCCTTCGCATCAGGAATTCAAATCCCCCTAGCGACGACAGGATCGCGAGGAAGGTGACGGTCGTCACCGCCAGGGTCAGGCTACCGTAGAGTTCCTTCGGCAGCATCTCCGTCAGGAGCCGCATCCGCAGCGGATTCAGCAGGAAGCGCAGCCCCATGTAGCCAAAAGACGGCAGGACGAACAGCAGCAGGCGTCCCAGCCGGCGCGGCGTGGATTTGGATGGTCCGGTCTCGTTCACGCAATCACGATTGTGTTTCGCGTCGGGTAAACTACCAGTCCGGCCGTCCCATAACGAGCGAAATCCTGCCTCAATCCACCATCCACAAAGCTTGAACCACCCCGTGGCATCCAATACAGTTAACTCGGAAATCCCATAATATGATCGACTGGATCCAGGTTGAATTCTTTCCCTCTCCCCCTTCCGGAGCCCTATGAAATTGCTGATGCTCACGTGGAATTATCCCCCCACGGTGGGGGGGATCGAACAAGTGGCGCATCATACAGCCGGCGGCCTGTTCCACCGCGGACACTCGGTCCGCGTCATCGTTCCAGCCCTCCCGGCGGGATTACATGAAGTCACAGAATACGACATTCCTTTGTTCCGCGCGGGAACACCCGGAATACCTCACTTCCTCATTCACGCTGTTCTTTCCGGCTGTCGTCTCATTCGCGCCGCCCGCCCGAATGTCCTCCTCTGCCCCAGCCTGACGTCCGCCCCTGCAGCATGGCTGTTATCCAGGCGCTTTCATATCCCCTATGCCATCCAAATCCACGGCAGCGATATCCTGCTGCCGCGCCGGGCGTATCAACTCGCCATCGCCCCGCTCCTCTCAGGCGCCCGGATGCTCTTCGCCAACAGCCGGAACACCGCCAACCTGCTCGAGAAACGCGGACTGGATCCCAAACGCATCCGCGTCGTCTGCCCCGGCGTCACCCCGCCTCCGCCGCCTACCGCTCAGCCGACTCCCGGAATTCTCCGCCTGCTGGAACAGAACGCCGGCCGCCCCACTCTCGTTACAGTCGGTCGCCTTGTCCGGCGCAAGGGCATCCAGGAGTTCATTGTCCAGACCTTGCCCCTGCTGCGTGAGCGGATCCCGAACGTGCTGTACCTGGTGGTAGGCGGCGAACCCAAGGCCTCCTTGATCCACCATGAACGGATGGGGGAGCAGTTAGCGGATGCCGTTCGCTCCGGCCGTCATGAAGATCATGTGAAACTTCTTGGGCGTCTTTCGGATGCCGATCTCGATTGCGTCTATCGCAAGGCCCGCCTGTTTGTTCTGCCCTGTCTGGACGATCCGAACGACGTCGAGGGATTCGGCATCGTGATTCTCGAAGCCGCCCTAAAAGGCGTGCCTGCCATCGCCACCCGCTCTGGCGGCATTCCCGATGCCATCTCTGAAGACCGGACCGGAGTGCTTGTCCCGCCCGGCCAGCCGCAGACGATGGCCGAAGCCATCGCCGGCCTCTTGCAGAATCCCGAACGCCTGAAGGGACTCGGCGCCGCCGCTCGGCAGCGGACCCTGTCCGAATTCAGATGGGATGCCGTGGCCGCCCGCTATGAGGCCGGACTCCAGGACATGCTCGCGGTAGGTCGCCCATAGCGGATTCCCGCGGATCCCCCGCGGATTCCCCCCGCGGATTCCCCCGGCCTTACCCCTTGCCGGATGAAACGACCTAGGGTACAAACAGCAGCCAAGTTCTCGCGGCGCCGCCAGCGCCGGGGACATACACGCAACCTCAACGGAGTCGACGTTATGTTGAAACGATTGTTCCTGTTCCTGTTTCTGGTCCTCGGAATCTCCGGACTCGGCGCAGGCTGCGACGACGACTCCTCGTCCCTCTCCTCCGCCGAAGAAGCTGCCGACGAATCCAACGCCATCAACGAAACCGATGAGGAGAACGATTCGGACGAGACCGGTGCCGATTTGACCGGCGAATGGCAACGCACCACGGCTCCCTCCATCTACCGTCTCCGCCACACCGGCGTCTCCATCCAGGGCATCTATTACGAACCCAACGACACGAACGTGTCCGGCCGGATTGCAGGCTCCGTGGACGGGGACGACGTCGAAATGGACATCGTTGTGACCTATACCGACGGAGTCCGGTCCAATTTCGTCGCGCACAAATCGGGAGGCATCCTGAACCGCGACCACATGCGCCTGAAAGTAATAGACAGCCCCGTCGCCTTGGGTCAGGTCCAGGACTGGTTCCGCCGCTAAGACGATCCGGATTGATCGAGAAAGGCCGGTAGGCCGCGGGTATCCTTCAAAAGCCCTACGCTTCTTCGACACACCGGACTTTCATTACTATGCCTTGGCCTCCGGCATCGCCACGCGCTTCTCCCGTCTGGGCCGCTGCCCCCCCCCAAAAAAAACCACCGCCCAACCCCGCCGATGGAGTCCAATTGGCCTGGTTCTTGCTCTTTTCCTGAAAAATGGGGATTGTCCTGCCCCCTTACAGACTTGGCTCCAGATGTACTGAACCAGTAGCCTCCAAACGAATTGCATCGAAGGATTCCCGGATCTCGGGTTCCTTGGCCATAACGGTCGGATTGATTGAAGCATCCTATTAGGCCACAGATTATTGCGCCATGAAAGTAAATATGTTTTGGCCGCCGCCCGGCAGGAGGCCGCCCTGGCATGGCTGGATCACCATTGTGCGGCGGACGCCGTTTTTCGCCATAATCTGATCTTCAGTCTGTACTACGACACCCCGGACCTAACCCTCTTTGGCCGCAAACAGGACAGCGATTATCTCAAGTGGAAAGTACGGGTCCGGTGGTACGCCGCCGCCGATACCCCGGAATTCTCGGCGGCGGCTTTTCTTGAGGTCAAGAGCAAGGAAGGCGCCTTGAGCCGGAAAGTGCGCGTAAAGCTGGCGATCCGCGGCGTTGAATTGGACCGGGATCCCTTCAGCCTTGGTTCAGGATTGCCGCTGACCGATTTGCTGGAGGACCAGCCCTGGCCCCGCGGACGCCCGCTGGTTCCGGTGTGCGTCATCCGCTATCGCCGCCACCGCTACGTTGAGATGGCGTCTGGCCACCGCGTCGCCCTGGACACCGACATTGTTGCCGACCGGGTCAACCCGGGAATGCCCCTGCACCCTATGCTGCGGCCGTTAGACCAGGCCGTGGTCGAACTCAAAGGCCCGGGCGCGCAGGCGTTGCCCCCGGCCCTGCTGGGCTTGCAGGCCGCCACAGGCATGCGCAAGGATGCATTTTCCAAATATGGTCAGTGTGTGACGCAAATCGCAACGTAGAGGAGAATGGAAATGAATCGTTTCTTGGACTTTTTCGCCGGGGCCGGCTGAACCAGCAGCGCCCGGTCCCCCAGAGCGTCCAGCAGCGCCCGGATCCGCCGCGCCCCCCCGAACGACGGCGCGTTCAGATTCCAGTACGACAGCACCAGTACGCTGCCCCCG
>JAAZBB010000026.1 GCA_012514035.1 Lentisphaerota bacterium
TGTCGCTGGCCAGCAGGTCATCCACGCAACTCGGCAGCGTCGCCGGGTTGCAGCCCAGGTCCCCGCCCGCCGGCAGTTCCGGCAGCACCGGGGCCGTCGTGTCCACCTTCCACGTGTAGGTCACTTCCACTGGGGTGGCTGCGTTGCCGCAATCGTCAACCGCACTGTAAGTAAAGGTTTGGCTCTTTGAGCAATCACCCGTAATGGGGCCGGGAGTACAGACCACATCGATGTCCGGATCGCAATTGTCGGTCGCTTTCAGGCCCGGCACGCAGGCCGGAGGCGTGGGGTTGCAGCCCAAATCACCGCCTGCCGGCAGCGGAGGCAGCACCGGCGGCGTGGTATCGCGTACCGTAATATTCTGCACGCAGGTAGCGACATAGCCACACGAATCGACTAGAGACCACGTGCGCACGATGACGTAAGCCTGCGCGCAGCTGCCGGCATTGGTGACGTCGTTGTGGGTCAGGGAAACGACCTCGCAGCAGCCTTCAACGGCCGGCTCAACCGGTGCCGGGATCTGGTCGCATTCGACCGTGATATCGGGCGGGCATACGAGCGACGCCGGGCAGCAGATTCCGGCGTCCCGGGTCAGGTCGTTTGCCCCCGGAACCAGCGCGAAGGATACGGTCAAGCCCGTCGCGGAATTGGCATCGCTGTCCACAGCGTCATCGGCGCCCTGGTTGGCCACGGTGAACTGGTAACCTAAGGGCAGGTTGGCGAAACCAACGAAATATGTGCCAGCCGGAATGCCGGTGAACAAATACGCACCACTGTCGGAGGTGCTCGTCGTCGCCACCATGTTGGAGGAGACTGCGTCGTAGAGGGTCACGGTCACGCCTTCCATGCCTTGTTCGCCGGGCTCCTGAATACCGTTGCCGTTTACATCCTCCCACACGTAGTCGCCAATTGAGGCCAGGCAGACCATATCCATCACGGAGTCACACTGGGGAGTTGGTTCGGCGTCGGACGTCACGCATGCCCGATTGGTTATGGCCGCCACTCCGGTCAGATCAGCAGCCGCTTGGACCTGGAATGTGGCGGTGAGCCCTTCGCCGGGTAATAAAGTTTGCCAGCTGTGGAGAGTTGGCGGTGGGGTGCCCGCAAAGGTATTCGTGACGCGCACTGACGTTCCAGTGGTGTATTGAATCTGGATCCAATCAACACGGAATAACTCGTCCGCGGCCTTGTAGCCACTCACCACGCGGAAGCGCACCCGGGTGTTTGCGCCGGCAAAGGCCTTGATATCGTGGGTGTTGGTTGCGGAGCGCGAACCGGAAAAGCCGGTGAAGTTGGTCAGCACCGTATAGTTGGCGCCGTTGTCGGTGGACACGTCCAAAGCAACGGAATCGATGACTTCCAAGTTGTTGCTGGCTTCATAGCGGTAGGTCAGCACTGCGGAATTCACGTCGGCCAGATTGACGTCCCGGTAAATGGCGGGCTGGGCCGAATTGGGGTTGGTGATACGCAGCCGACCGCTGGCGATCTGGATCGACCCGGCGGTAGGCGACGTGGTGCCGTCAGTTTGCTCGACCCAGTTCCCAAGCCAACTGGCGGTTCCTGTATTTAAGGAATAGCTGGCCGAACTGAAATCGTCCCGAACCGTGTTGGTTTGGAGATTGCCCGTCTCCACCGGCGCCGTGATGAACACGCTGTCGGGGACGTAGGTCGTGTTGGCCGGCACAACGTCGGCCAAGGTCACCCCGGTCTGCTGCACGGCGCTGGTGTTGGCTACGTTGATCGTGTAAGTGATGATTTGGCCGTTGGCCACGCAGTCGGCGTCGGAATTCTTTTCGATATTCAACCCCGGCACGTAAACTACCGTCGTCACCTCGGCGACCAGGACAATGGTAGAGACGTCATCATATACAACCGCCATGTTCGTGAACGTGTTGTTTGGATAAAGATAGGGTTCGTCGACACTAGCTTCGAAAGAAATGGCGCGGGATGTCTGAGGCTCCAAAGTGCCCAGGACAAAGCCCCCTTCGTCCAGCGGGAAAGGCGTGGTGCCATCGTCCGGGATGACGATCGCCCCGTCCAGCCGGGTGGAATCCGGCACATAGGTGACTTCAATCGGCAAATCGTCCTCGACCGTCACGCTGCCCGACACCGACAATGTCGGATTGGTCACGATGATCGTGTACCGGATGGTTTCGCCGGGATTGAGCTGGCCGTCGCCGTTTGTATCGCCAACCGGAGTCATGGCCACGGTTTTCTTTGCCCCGATGGAAGGTAGGGGCAGGCAGGTGGTGCCGATGTCCAACGAGGGTTCGCCGCCCGGCGCGATGAGGGGATCTTCACCCCAGGCGCCCGCCAAGAGAGTACCGTCGCAGGTAAAGATCCGCATGCCGGTTTGGTCCCGGTCGGGGTCGTAGATCTTCACGGATTGGAGGAACCCGACGTTCGTTGCGAAATTGTAAGTGCCGCAGTCGTTGGTCAGTGGCCCGCCGTCGCCGTTGTAGTCAACATAGATGGTGGTCGGTCGGGTCGCCGTCACCCAGACGGGGCTCACGTTGGTGGTCGGAGACGATGTGGAATAGGGATCCCGGCCGGGCGCCCAGCCTACGAGAAAAATCGTCGACAATTCCGGCTCCGGCACCAGGCTGAAGCCCCAGTCCCACGTCGTGGGCGAATCGGCATCGGCATCGACAATGCCCAGGCCGTAGAACGGCAGCTCGTTGCTGTACCGTTGCGCGTAGTTGAGCAGCGTGTTCGTCTGGATGGCATAACTGTTGGCGGCAATCACCTTGTTTTCCGAGAAGATCTCCTCCCCGTCGGAGTATTCCACGACCACGGTGATGGGTGCGGAGTTGGGGTTGTACAGGACAACGTCCGCGCGGGCATTGGCCCGGGTGGTGCCGACGGGGTTGTAGTAGTCGCTGCCCCATTGTTCCACCGGGGCAATGGTGTACCAATTGTAGCAATAGTTGGAATTGCGGATACCCGCGCTCATGTGCACCTGCACCGGGGCCGTGGAGGTCACCACGCTGCCAGCCTGAACGCCGTTGGTGATGTTCAGGGTTTGCCCCTCGTCCAAGGTGCTCGTCCGCTCGAACGTGCCGTCGCGGTTCAGGTCTACCCGCACAACGGTGTCGTTGGTCATGGCCATGATGCTGATGCCGGTGATGTCGAACACGTCCCCGGCCATCGCCACGTTTTCACCTGCGGGCATGATGTATTTCGTGCCCCATTGGCCCGTGTCCGCAACTTCAACCGAACCGGCCAGCAGGGTCGCCGGCCCGGTGTCCCAGCCGGAACGGGTCACCGCGACGGGACGCGTGACGCCGATCTTGTCCCGGCCGTCCCGGAAGATGTTCGCCTGGCCGCGGGGAATCGGAATCTGCTGGACGGAGAACACGACCTGCCCGCGAGCAATGCGATCGTCCGCCGCTGACGCGCAGGTCACCGGATTGGTGCCCTTCGGGGAACAGCCGTTCAGGGTGTTCAGGTCGCCCCATACTTCCGTGGTGCTTTGAGTCGGACTGGACAAATCCGCTTCGTACCCATCCTCCCAGTGGTCGTAGTAGATCACCGTATTGCTGGCGAAGCAGGAAATGGAAACCACGCTGACGTTCCGATTCTCCGTGTCGCCCGCACGGATAGTGTCGAAAAACGCCTGGGCCCCGTCTTCGTCGAAAGGAAGGTAGTAGGTCTGAATGACAATTCGCTGCAGGACCACTTCCAGGTTCTGGGTGCCCGCGGTCAACCCGGCCGCCGCTGCGGTCAAGACGTGGGTGCCCAGCGTCGCGGATGTATACCGGAAGCTCGCCTGTGATTGGCCGCTACTAATCATCACCGAGGTAATGTCCGCGGTGTTGGCGGCACTCCGGAACGTGCCCGGCAGGCTGCTGCTCAGGTTGACCGACACATCGTTGGTGGCAGTAGCCACCAGTCCGTTGGTGCCGCGGAGTTGGATGGTGATCAGTTCGGAGATTTTCTCTTCCACGACCGTTTGCGGCGAACTGGAAAACACAATTGCGGCGGGATCGTTTTGAGGTGAATAGGTAATAACGACAAGCCCGCGCGCCCCGGCGCCGCCTGCATAGTCAGTGGATCCTGTTGTGCGGGCCCCACTGCCGCCGCCGCCATATACATTTCCGGCAATCCCCGCCCCCGCCGTTGTCCGACCCGCACCCCCGTTTCCACCATAAAGCGCCCTCCCACTTCCCGCCGTGGTTCCTGAGGCATGACCGCCATTGCCTGTACTGCCGGCTCCCCCACCGCCAGCACCGCTGGTCGTACTCGTGTCCTCCCCGCCATTGCCGCCGCGGTACACGACATCGCCAACGCCACCAGACGTCGACCCTTGGCCGGCCGCCCCATTGTTGGCTCCGCCACCTGCACCGCCTTTGGCCACCACCACCGTGACATCAAAGGTTGAATCGCCCCCCGCGCCGCCATTGCCGGTGCTCGCCACACCACCCGCGCCGACCACGATACTGTGGCTGCTCCCAGGGATGACGGCAACGATTTTGCGCGCATATTGCCCGCCCGCACCGCCGGCACCTTCATCTCCATAACCCGTCACTCCGCCACCCGCGCCACCGCCTGCCCATGTTTCCACGGTGATCTGGCTGACGCCTGCCGGCACGGTGAATGGATATGTTCCCGCCGTGCCATAGATGTTGGTGGCGGTCTGCGCCACAGCGTCCGGCAAAACAGCCCATGCCAGCCAACCTGACAGCATTGCCAAACATACTGCCACATGGCTCCGGTGGATTCGCTTTGTTTTCATGATGGACCTCGCCTATTGCCGGTTAAGTGCTGCGCACATTCGGAACTTTTTAAAATCTTCTTTCTATCCGCCCCGCATGATCAGCCGTATCTCATTGAGGGTCAATGATTTCATGATTAATTCTTTGTTACACGATCATCGCTTTTTAACACTTCGTCACTCCAACCCGCGGAATATGATCCTTAATTGTCCACATCGAAATTGTCCCAAGTGCTGACGCTTTATTGTAAATACGATGAAACAGCTTCCCCGGCCGCCCCCCGCGAGAGAACCATTAGAAACGGATTAATCCTTCTGGGCCTCAGACAACATGTTAGACAATAATGTCTCTCTAAGAGGGCTGATTTTCCTGTCATCCAATCGACGCCAACCGGGAAAGATTGAAAAAAATCCACAAACCGTCCCTCAACGGTTGACTCCGGGTGACTCATCGCTCCCCGTACATTTTTTGGACGAAGCGCATTCTATTCCTGATCGAAGGGATGCTGGCCGCTGTATAGCGCGGGCGTTGTTGTGTTGCCTGGACCAATGGCTTGCCATTCCTGCAGGCTGGTGCTACACATCCCCCCCATGTCCTTGGCCCTGCAATTCATTTTCATCGTCGCTGCCCGCATCACGGATGTCAGCATGGGGACCTTGCGGGTTGCCTTTATCGCCCGCGGGCGCAAACTGCTGGCGGCTGCTTGCGGATTCATTGAAATCTTCATCTGGATCGTTGTGGTTTCCCGCGTCCTGACCGGTCCGCAACATGCAACGGCCTACCTTGCCTATGCCCTCGGCTTTACCTGCGGCACACTCGTCGGAATGTTTATTGAAGAACGTCTAGCCGTGGGATGGACTCTCGTGCGAGTGATCACAAACAAGCCTGTTGCCGAATTTGTCCAAAAGTTGTCCGCCGCCGGTTTCGGCGTGACCCAGCAGGACGCCCAAGGAGCGCGTGGCCCCGTCCAGGTTCTGGTCATCCTGATGCCGCGCAAACGACTGAGCGCATTTCAGCCTCTGTTGCGCGTTTTTGATCCCACGGCGTTTTATACCATCGAGGATGTCCGTCACGCGCGCGACATTCCTCCTGCCTATGCCACGGCTTCCACCGGCGCGGGCAAGACCCGCATGCCGGTCTAACTTCTGGCCGATGCAACGCTCTTGTGCCGGATGCGCCCCGCCAGTCCTGGATCTGCGCAAAGGAAACCACTTCTCATACGACCCTGTTTCCCGCTAGACTCCTCTTTCGTGAGCTTGCCCCGCAAAGCTTTCATTCTGGCCGCCGGCCTGGGCACGCGCCTGCGTCCCCTGACGCAGGATTTTCCCAAGGCCATGCTTCCCCTGTGGGGCCAACCCATGCTGTCACGCACTCTTGCGCTGCTGGCCAAGTGGGGTGTGCAGCAGGTCTTGGTCAATCTCCATCACGCCCCCGGACCGATCGTGCGCTATCTCGCCAGCCAACCGTTTCCGTCCATGCGCATCTGCGCCGTCTTCGAGCCGATCATTTTGGGTACCGGCGGGGCCTTGCGCAATGCGCATTGGTTCATCGATCAACCGTTTTGGCTGTTGAATGCGGATGTCATCGCGGATCTTGATCCCGCCCCATTGTGGCAAGCCTGGACCCACGCCGCGCCGCTTGCCGCGTGCTGGCTTACCGAGGCTGCGGGCCCGCGAACCGTTCGTTGCGTCAACGGCCACATCCGCGATTTTCACGCCACGAACGGCGGACACGCCACCTTCTGCGGCCTGCAGTTGCTCGATCAACGCATCCTGTCGTTTATTGCCCCGAACGGCTTCGACACACTCATCGCCGCCTATCAGCGGGCCCAACGCAAAGGATTGCGCATCGCCGGTGTCTTTATTCCCGGTTCGTTCTGGGCCGATATCGGCACTCCTCGCCAGTACGTACAAGCCCACCGCGACAGCGCTCAACGCTTCGGTCACGCGGGCGAATCCGTCATTCTGCCGGTTGCGGCCGTCCTGACTTCCCGGGAACAGCAGCGGCTGCAGCAAGCCGGCCTGGGTCCAATTACACCCGACCTCGGTCTGGAAGTGCTTCCCCCCCGCGGCTCGGCGCGCGAGTTCTTCCGCTGGCGCCGACCACGCCCCGTGTATGGTTTTTATAAAAACCGAACCTATGACGTCTTGCTGATCCGCTGGTCCCCAGAACGCCCGGATAACCGGTTCTATGCCCGGCACAGTCGTTTTCTGGCCGGATTGGGTCTTCCAGTTCCCCGGCTCTTTTTCGATTTTCCCCGCGATCATTTCATGGCCATTGAAGACCTAGGCGATGAAACCTTGGAGTCGCGCCTGCCGCGACTCTCGGCCAGCGCCCGCCGGCGGATATATCGGAAGATTGTGGATGTCACGCTGCAGCTGCACCGTCGAGGATTGCCTACCGCACGCCAATGCCGATTACCACTGATGCCCGGTTTCAACCAGGCGTTGTATGACTGGGAGCATCGCTATTTCATCGACCATATCCTGCGGACCCGCCTGCGCGCCCCGGAGACGGCGATACGCGCAATCGCCGCTGAATTGAAATTGGCTGCACAAATCCTCGCTGCTTCCCCCCACGCCCTTATCCATCGCGACTGGCAATCCAGCAATATTTTGTTTCGCGGCAGTCAGCCTGTCATGATCGATTACCAAGGCATGCGCCGCGGCCCCGCCGCCTACGATCTGGCCAGTCTTCTCTGCGATCCGTATGCCGATCTCGATGCCGACCTCCAGCAGGAATGCCTGCACGACTATGTTCGGCAGCATCCCCAGGGTCCACGGATTGCACAGGCGTTTCCCGCGGCGGCAATCCAACGCCTCTGCCAAGCCCTCGGCGCCTATGTCGTTTTGTCGAGCAACACCGGCATGGAGCATTTCCTTCGCTATATTCCCTCTGCGGCCCGGCAGCTTCAGCGTGCCCTTCGCTCCTATTCCATGCCCGTGCTCGGAACCTGGGTGGGGCATCTACTGGCGGGTTCGCATCCGCCTTCATTGCCACGGTGAAATTTCCATGCCTGCCTCCGGCTCGAACCGTCTCCCCCCGCCCCGCCGCGTCTTGATCGCGGAGGATCAGCCGGAGGCCCATGCTGTCCGGCAATTCATCGCCTCCGACCAGTGGCGGTCGCCCGGTTCGTTTGAGCCACTGATCACCCGCAACCCGCGCTACCGCCTTTATGAATTCTCGTTGGTGGGAACCCAGACCCGCTGCATCCTGAAAATTGCCCGCGCTGCGCCCGAGACCTATCGGCCAGCCCGACTCCTGGGCGTCTGGTTTTCCCATCTGACACGCGATCCCGCCCGTCGGGCGTATCGCGGTGCCCGACTTCTGGCCCGGCATGGCATACCGACATTCCGCCCGCTCGCCTGCTGGAGGGCCCGGACCGCCGGATTCTGGCCCGATAGTTTCCTGCTCTATGCCAAGATCAACGCACGCTTTTCACTGCGTGATTTCCTGCTCGGCGCCACCGGACTCTCTCCGGAAGAAAACGCGCAGTCCCTTGCCATGCTGACAGAATCATTCGCTGATCTGGTCGCCCATATGCATCGCCAAGGCGTGCTGCATAACGACCTCGCCTGCGGTAACTTCCTCGTTGACGACCACAATCTTATCCATGTCATCGATGCCGACCACGTCCGCTATTCACCACTCCGCTGGCCACCTGGACTGAAGCGATTTTTCGACCTGAATGACCTGCGCCGCCTGAATCTTCATGAGCCGTTGCAACGGATTTTCCTGCATCGCTATCTGGGGGGGCGTCACTCGAACTTCTGGTGGCGTGTTTTTTTGTTCTGGCACAGAGGGGGAAACCGCCCGATACGCTGGCTCCTGCGCCAGGTCCGGCTCCGGGCAGCCCTGGCCGCGCGATCCGATGAATGATCATTCCCGTGAAGAATCGCCTGCCTGGTCTCGGCTTCCGTGATCCGGGCCACCGCCATGATGCGCACTCATGCGTCATCCGGGTGGACGCGAGAGTTTGCGCTTTTCCACAGCAAGCCGGTCTGCTAGCGAGCCCGAATAGAATCCATGGCGCTTGGAGCCGGTCGCACTTTCATTTCCATAGGAACCAGAATCCGCCCGTACATGCGACCGCAAGCACCATGGCGGCGACCAGCTGAAGAAGACGCTGCGGCTGGCGTCGCAAACGGCGGCGACTGCCGCCGCTTTTGGCTTGGAGGTGCGCCAGAATCGCCACTTTGGCCATTCCGTTCAACCACAGAAGGAATTGCAGCGATAAAATGACCGCCATGTGAATTCCGACATCCACTTCAGCCGGCAAGGCCATTTCATACAATCCATAAAACAGCAATCCCGCCACCGGCAGATAGAGATTCCACGATTTCCAGCGACGCGCGAAACGAAAGGGCCAGAGCGAAAGCGCCCCGCACAGCACCATGCTCCAAATGCAGACCGCTTGCACCGCTTCTCTCATGAGGTTCATGCTACGTTGTTTTCTCTTCTGCCACCACAACTTTTCTCTGCAAAGGGTCCGCCCCAAACCATCCCTGCCCCCCCAGGCCTTGCCCCCCCGCACTTGGCTGATTTCAATCTCGAAAGGATGAGACCCTCCAAGTGCCCATTTATTCCAGCACCGTTCTAGAGTTGCGTCCCCCCCTCTCAATCGGTACTTTTCACGGCCGTGGCAAAGGCCGCAAGGAGTTGACTATGAAGCACCCCATATTTTCTGATAAATCGTTTATCCACGATGGCAACACCATCGTTTATCATGACCTGGCGTCACTGGTCTCGTTGCGCGGTTCGTCGTTGACCGAACTCCCATACATCATCCGCATTCTGCTCGAATCCGTCCTGCGCAACCAATCCCATCCGGCCTACCACTGGCGCCATGTCGAAGCCCTTGCACGCTGGCAGCCCGACGCCCCCGTCGCCGGTGAAATTCCGTTTCTGCCCTCCCGGGTTCTGCTGCAGGACCTGACCGGCGTCCCCTGCATCGTGGACCTCGCCATGCTTCGTTCTGAAGTCGTCCGCCGCGGCGGCGATCCCGGCCTCATCGAGCCGCTCATCCCCGTGGACATGGTGGTAGACCATTCCGTGCAGATTGACTGCGCCGCCGCGCCCGATGCCCTGGAGCGGAACATGCAGATCGAATTCGACCGTAACCGCGAGCGCTATGAGTTTCTCCGCTGGGGCCAGCAAACCTTCCGGAAACTGCGCATCGTCCCCCCCGGCGTCGGCATCTGCCATCAGGTCAACCTCGAATTCCTCGCCAGCGGCGTTCACACCGAACCGCAGACCGACGGCTCCCTCCTCGCCTGGCCCGATACGCTGGTCGGCACCGATTCGCACACCACCATGATCAACAGCCTCGGCGTCCTCGGCTGGGGTGTCGGCGGCATCGAAGCCGAAGCCGCCATGCTCGGCCAGCCCATCGCCCTGCTGCCCCCCGTGGTCACAGGCGTGCGACTCATCGGCGCCCTGCGCCCGGGGGTCACCGCCACCGACCTCGCCCTCGTCGTCACCCGCCTCCTGCGACAGCATAACGTCGTCGGCCAGTTCATCGAATACTTCGGCCCCGGCTGCGCCAAGCTCTCCCTTGCTGACCGCTCCGTGCTATCCAACATGGCCCCCGAATACGGAGCCACCACCGGCTTTTTCCCCATGGACGCCGAAACCATCGCTTACCTGCGCATGACCGGCCGCGAACCTTCCCATTGCGCGCTTGTCGAACGCTATGCCCGCCTGCAGGGCCTTTTCCAGGACCGCAACTCCCCCGATCCGCTCTATTCGCGCACGATCGAACTCGATCTGGCCACTGTCGCCGCCTCCATCGCCGGCCCCAAAAAGCCCCATGACCACCAGCCGCTGGGCCAGGTCAAACAACGCTTCCTCTCTGCCCTGACCACCGCGCCCGACGCCGGCGGGTTCGGTGTTCCTGCCGACCGCCTGGACACCGTCGCACTGCTTCCCGACGGCTCCGCAATGCGCAACGGATCCATTACCATCGCCTCCATCACCTCCTGCACCAACACCTCCAACCCCGTTCTGCTGCTCGCCGCCGGCCTGATCGCCCGGAAAGCCGTCGCCCGCGGCCTCTCCGTGCCGCCCTTCGTCAAAACCTCTCTTATTCCCGGCTCGCGCGTCGTCACGGCCTATCTCGCCAACACCGGCCTGCTTCCCTCCCTGGAAAAACTCGGCTTCGGCGTCGCCGCCTACGGCTGCGGCACCTGCATCGGCAACAGCGGCCCCCTGCGCGACGACATCGCCGCCGCCATCCGCGACCAGGATCTTGTCGCCGCCGCCGTCCTCTCCGGCAA
>JAAZBB010000084.1 GCA_012514035.1 Lentisphaerota bacterium
GCCCGATCCTACTACATTTCCACCATGAAAGCGCTCATTCAGACCGGTTCTAGCCTGTCTGCGTGCGGACACGCACAGGCAGGCGGGCGGGTGCCCGTGCCCCTGAAAAGCGATTTCTTATCAATTCCACCGCAAAGCGGATTGGGCCTACTATCTGGCCGAATCGGCCCGGGGGGGGCTGGGGTCCGCCTTGGAGTATGCAATCATCAACTATGTGTTTGATTCGATGGGGCTGGACAAACTGAATTGCGAGGTGCTCGAAGGCAACGATGCCGTCGTCAAAATGCACACAAAATTCTTGTTCCGAGAGGAGGGCTTCCGGCGATCCAACATCATCAAAAATGGCGTGCGAATCGGCGTCCACTTTCTTGGGCTGACTCGCGAGGATTGGGTGGCCGGCAGAGTTTCCATCCGCGAACGATACTCCGGCGTATTTGACAAGTTCGCCATTGTGATTTCCGAGCGGTCTGCTGAGTCGGCTGCGGTTTCGGTTGAACCCGCGCCGTGATATGTTCATATCGCGTGTTGTTCGGTCCCGGGGGGAGGGAAGGATGTCAAAGGTGCGGATGGCGGCTGACAACGACCGGCGCGGAGAGGGTCTGGATTCGAAACCCGGCCACGAGTTCGCGGGGGGGGCGTTGAGCGTCAGCGGCATGCAGGAACCCGGTATATCCGGGGCCAACGGCGGGATTCTGTTTCTGGGCTCGCGGAATTCGCCCGTGTTTGCCTGGTTGCGCGCCCAAGGCGAACCGGTGTTCCAAACAGAGGCGCTGGTAGATCTCGATTTCGCTGTCGCCGGCGGGTATGTCTTGCTGGTCTGCCATGGCTATCAGCATATTCTGCGAAAACCCGTGTTGGACCGATTTCCCGGCCGGGCAATCAATCTGCACATCTCCTATCTGCCCTGGAACTGGGGCGCGGTTCCGAATCTATGGAGTTTTCTGGAGGACACGCCCAAAGGCGTAACGATCCACCATCTGGATCCGGGGTGGACACGGGGGACGTCATCGTCCAGCGGAGCGTCGACTTCGACTCCCGGGCCGAGATGCTGGCGACATCCTATGCCCGCTTGCAGTCCGCCATGCTGGACCTCTTCAAACAGAATTGGTCCGGCATCAAGGCCGGAACAATTCCGCGGCGCCCGCAAACGGGCGCGGGATCGGCGCACCGGTCGAGAGACAAGGAAGCGTACGTCCATCTGCTGACGCGGGGGTGGGACACGCCGGTTTCGTTTCTGGAGCGGCGGGCCAAGCAGACGGGACTCGACAAGGCCTAGACAAGGCAATAGAGTTTATAGATATGGAAACGGCGCGTCAGGAGTTGCGGGATGACCGGTGAAATGACCATCGGATCCCGCGTGATCGGCCCGGGGAGCCCGACCTATGTGATCGCGGAGATGTCGGCCAACCATGGCCAGCGTTTCGAGCAGGCGGTCGAGATCGTGAAGGCCGCCGCGCTTGCCGGGGCGGATGCCGTCAAGCTGCAAACCTATACGCCGGACACGCTGACGATCGATTGCGACAAGCCGGACTTCCGGATCGGCAAAGGCACGATTTGGGAAGGAAAAACCCTTCACAAGCTCTATGGAGAGGCGTTCACGCCGTGGGAGTGGCAGCCGCGCCTGAAAGAACTGGCCGAATCCCTGGGGATGCATTGTTTTTCGACGCCGTTCGACGACACGGCGGTGGATTTTCTCGAAAGAATGGATGTTCCCGCGCATAAAATCGCCTCGTTCGAACTGGTGGATTCGGGGTTGCTGCGCAAGGTGGCGCGGACCAGCAAGCCGGTGATCATGTCCACCGGCATGGCGACGTTGGCCGAAATCGACGAGGCGGTGGCGACCTTGCGCGCCGCGGGCTGCGTCCGGTTGGCCTTGCTCAAGTGCACCAGCGCGTACCCGGCGCTGCCCGAAGAAATGAATTTGCGAACCATTCCCGATCTGGCGCGGCGCTACGGCGTGCCCGCGGGATTGTCCGACCACACGATGGGCATCGCCGCCGCCACGACCGCCGTGGCGCTGGGGGCGTGCATCATTGAAAAGCATTTCACGCTTTCGCGCGCCGAACCCGGGCCGGACAGCGTGTTCTCCCTCGAACCCGGGGAGTTCAAGGCCATGGTGGCGGCCGTGCGCGATGCCGAAAAAATGCTGGGCCGGGTGACCTACGAGGTGTCCGGCCACGAGGCGGCCAGCCGGGTGTTCCGGCGGTCTTTGTACGTGGTGAAGGATTTGAAGAAGGGCGAGGTGTTTTCCGCCGAGAACGTGCGCTCCATCCGGCCCGGATTCGGGTTGCCGCCCAAAAAACTCGACGCCGTGCTGGGACGCCGGGCCGTTCGGGATGTCGAGCGGGGGACGCCGCTGGAGGGCGCGCTGGTCGACCCGCTGCTCCCTGTTGAAATGGCAAGCGAGGCTGGTTTCTGTCGCAATAAGTCAGGAGTTAATCAATGACAAAAGAAACGAGTGAATTTTGGCGCGGCAACTTTGGCGCGGAATACATCGGGCGCAACACGGAGTTCGACCGCGAACTGGAGTGTCGCGCCTGGTCGGCCATGTTGAAAAGCACGGAGCCCGGATCCGTGCGGTCGATTCTCGAGTGTGGCTGTAACATTGGGCGCAATGCGGCCACGTTGCGAGAGTTGTTGCCCCGGGCGGAACTCAATTTGATCGAGGTCAACGCCGAGGCCTATCGGACCGCCGTGCAACGCATCAACCCAACCCTGTCCTTTAATGGAACCATCCAGGCATCCTCCTTTCCCGAAGGCCGGTTCGACTTGGTCTTTACCTGTGGCGTATTGATCCATATTCACCCGGACGATCTGGAGGCCTGCCTGAAGAAAATGTTTGGCTACAGCCGGCGTTACATCCTGATGGGCGAGTACTTCAACCGCACCCCGGTCAGCATCCCGTATCATGGCGCGGCGGACAAGTTGTTCAAGCGCGACTTCGGCAAGCTGTTCATGGAAACCTTCCCGGTCCGTTGCGTGGATAACGGTTTTCTTTGGGGCCACCAATACGATGCGGGTGGCTTTGACGACACGACATGGTGGCTCTTCGAGAAGAAGGCATGACCTCGGGGGGGCAGTACAAGGCGGCCTTGGTCGGATGCGGCCGGATCGCCAGCGGTTTCGCCGATGGCGACGGGACCCTGGGCATCTACACCCACGCCCAGGCGTATCAGGCCTGCCGACGGACGGAACTGGCGGCCGTGTGCGACGTGGACGCCGCGAAGGCCGAAGCCTGCGCCCGCCGCTGGGGGGTGCCGCATTGGTTTGTCGATCCGGCCCGGATGCTGGACGCGATCCGGCCGGATCTGGTGAGCGTGTGCACGCCCGACGAAACCCACGCGCCGTTGGCGTTTTCCTTGCTCTCCTCGCCGCATCCGCCGCGCGGATTGTTGTGCGAAAAACCGCTGGCGACGACGGTGGCGGAGGCCCGGCGCGTGGTGGCTCTGGCCCGCGCGGCCGGCGTTCGCCTGGGCGTGAACTACATTCGGCGCCATTTGCCCAATTTGCGGGCCGTGCGCGACGCGTTGCGCGGGGGCGAGTGGGGCGCGGTCCAGTCCGTTCACGGGTGGTACACCAAGGGTGTGCTCCACAACGGAACCCATTGGTTCGATCTGGTCCGCTTTCTTCTGGGGGAGGTTGTGCGCGTGTCTGGCCGGCTGGCCCATGACCCGGACCCGGCCGATCCGGGCGTGGATGCGATGTTGGAATTGGAGACCGGGGCCTGCGCCCGGCTGACGTCGTGCGATTCCCGGAAATTCACGGTGTTCGAGATGGACCTGATGCTGGAAAAGGGGCGCCTGGAATTGCGCGAAGCCGCGTTGGTTCCGCGACTGTTTCAAGCCCGGCCCAGCGCCCGGTTCGCCGGATACACCGAACTTCTGGAAACGCCGCGCGACTTCGGCGGGAGCCGCGATTCCCTCCTGCATGCCGTCGAGGATCTTGCGGACGCGGTGACGGCGGGGCGCGACCCGCTTTGTTCCGGCCTCGACGGCGTGGCGGCGCTGGCCGTGGCGGAAGCCGCTTTGGAATCGGCGCGGAAGGACGGCCGCCCAGTGCCGCCGGGGCGGTATGAAGCCTGATGTGTTGGCGGTGTGCGGCGACGCGGGGGGGGCGGCCGCCGTGGCTCCCGTGGTGGAACTTCTGGTCCGGGAAGGCCGCGTGAACTTGCGTTCCGCCGTCTATCGCCAAGCCGCGGAGCTTTGGTCGCGGCGCGGGTTGCCCCATCAAACCTTGCCCGCCGGGCTGTCCGATGGCGAGTTGTCCGACCTGGCCGGATCCGCCGGCGCGTTGTTGCTGGGGACATCCGTCAACGGATTGGACTACGAGCGTCGTCTGGGGGCGCTGTTTCCCGCCCGCGCCGTGGCGGTTCTGGATTTTTGGTCGAATTACGCCCCGCGATTCCGCTCCCCGGCCGGTCTTCTGGCGCCGCCGGAGGTCGTTTGCGTCATGGACGAACAGGCGCGAGCCGAGATGGCCGCGGAGGGGTTCGACGCTGCGCGGTTGGCGATTACCGGCCAGCCGGCGTTCGACGCCCTGGCCGGTTTGCGCCAAGCCTTCGGCGAACAGGAAAGGCAAGCGTTGCGCGCGGCCCTGGGGGTGGCGGCGGGCGAGACGCTGGTGGTCTTCGCCTCCCAGCCCCTGGCCGAATTCTATGCGCAACCGGAGTTGCGCGAGCGCCACCCCGGATATGATCAGGGGACGGCCCTGCGCCTGCTGATCGCCGCGTTGGAGGAACTGGCGCCTGAAATCCGGCGGAACATCGTCCTGCTGGTTCGTCCGCATCCGCGCGAGGAGCCCGGGAGCCTGGCTTGGGCGGCCCGGTCGACGGGCGCGCTTCGGGTCCGGATCGACGGTTCCGGCGATTCCCGGGCCTGTCTCCTGGCGGCGGATCTGGTGTGCGGCATGACCAGCGTTATTTTGGTGGAAGCCTGCCATCTGGGGTGCCTGACCCTCAGCCTCCAGCCGGGGCTGGTCGGGCCCGATCTGCTGCCCACGAACCGGACGGGCTTGAGCCGTCTCGTGCGCGCCGCCGGCGAAATGCGCGGGGCGCTCTTGGATTTCTTGTGCGATGAACCGGCGCGCGCGGAACAGAGAAAACGGCTTGCCGGGCTCGCGGCGGATGGCGGGGCCTCCCGGCGCGTGGCGGATATGATATATTGGCGGCTGAATCAACGAAAGGCTCATTAGCATGTCCCGATTGGCCATTTTAGGCGGAGATCCCGTCCGCACCCGGTTGTTTCCCGCCTACCAGACCATGGGGGCAGAGGAAATGGCCGCCGTCCGGCGCGTGATGGAATCCGGCAACCTCTCGCAGTATCTCGGAGCCTGGCACGAAGACTTCATGGGCGGGCCCGAAGTGCGGCGCCTGGAAGAGGCCTGGGCCGCGCACTTCGGCGTTCCGCATGCGCTGGCCGTCAATTCCGCCACCTCCGGTCTGTTCGCCGCCGTGGGGGCGTGCGGAGCGGGCCCCGGCGACGAGGTGATCGTGTCGCCCTACACCATGTCGGCTTCCGCCATCGCCGCCGCCGTGTACGGCGCCGTGCCGGTGTTCGCGGACATCGATCCCGAGTCGTTTTGCCTGAGCGCCGCCACGATCGCGCCCAAATTGACGCCCCGCACGAAGGCGATCATCGTGGTCCATATCTTCGGCGGCCCGGCCGACATGGATGCCATCCTTGCGCTGGCGCGTCCCCGCGGGATCAAGGTGATCGAGGACTGCGCGCAAGCGCCCGGAGCCCTGTATCGCGGCCGGCCTGTGGGCGGGCTGGGGGACCTGGGCGTGTTCAGCCTCAACTACCACAAGCATATCCACACGGGCGAAGGCGGCGTGGTGACGACGCGCGATCCCGAGCTGGCCGAACGCGTCTCCTTGATCCGCAACCACGGCGAAGTGGTGGTGGGCCCGAAAGGCCGGGAGGATTTGGCGGGACTCGTGGGCTACAACTACCGCTTGACCGAACTGCAAGCCGCCATCGCGGTCGAACAACTCGGAAAACTGCCCGGTTTGGTCGAGGAGCGCATCCGCAACGTGGAGTTTCTCGCCGCCCGCCTGGCCGGATTGCCCGGCCTGCGCCCGGTCGTTCCGGGCGGGCCCGACCGCCATGTGTTCTACGTGCATCCCGTCCATTATGACTCCGCCGCGCTGGGCGTGGCGCGCAACGTGTTTGTGGACGCCCTCAAGAAGGAGCTGCCCTCCGCGCGGCTCCGCGAGACCACCCCGTTGATCGGCGCCGGCTACGTGAAACCCCTGTATCTGCAGCCCTTCTACCAGAAGCGCCTCCACCCCTGCGTTTTCAATTGCCCCCGCTATGCGGGGCGGGTAGACTACTCGCTCGGTTCATGTCCGGTGGTCGAACGCATGCACTTCGAGAATCTCGTCACCCACGAGTTCATGCGCCCGGGAATGACGGCGGACGATCTGGAAGACGTGGCGCGGGCCTTTGAAAAAGTTGTGGCTGCGCGCCGAGAATTGGGGAGCACGGCATGACGGGCAACTCGACTATCGAAACGCCGCGGTTGCGCTTGGTTCCGTTTGCCCCGCGCCATCTCACCCGGCGCTATTTGGCATGGCTGATAAATCCGGACAACCTGCGCTACAGCGAACAGCGTCATCGCCACCACACCTTGGCCTCCTGTCGCCGCTACCTCGCCTCTTTTCGCGGAACGCCGCACTGTTTTTGGGCCATCGAAGCCCGCGATCCTCGTCTGGGGCATATTGGCAACCTTAACGCCTATCTGGATCCGGCGAACGGCACCGCCGACCTGGGCATTCTGCTTGGCGAGCCCGGCGCCCGGGGGGCGGGATTCGCGCTGGAAGCCTGGGTCAACGTCTGCGCGCACTTGATCGAAGCGCGGGGCGTGCGCAAGGTGACGGCCGGCATGCTGGCCGCGAACGCGCCTATGGCGCGCCTGGCTCGGAGGGCGGGCATGCGGCGGGACGGTCGCCGTCGCCGCCAGTATTTATGTGAAGGCCGGGAATCAGACGTGGTCTACGCGGCCCTGTTCGCGCGCGACTGGCCGCGCGTGCGACGGCGTCTGGAAATGGCCGGATGGCTGAGGGCGGATCGATGAAGTACTGCCGACGCTGCGTCAATATCGACACGCGGCCCAACATCTTCTTCGACGAGCAGGGGCTGTGCCCGGTCTGCCGATACGAAGAATCGAAGCGGAACCAAGTAGTGGATTGGGAGTCCCGGGACCGGGATCTACAAGCTATCTGCGACTGGGGCCGGGCCCATACCAAGACGCACTATGATTGCATCGTGACGGTCAGCGGCGGCAAGGACAGCCTGCGCCAGGCGCTGTTCGCCCGGGACGAACTCAAGATGAATCCGCTGCTGGTCAGTTGCGTGTACCCCCCCGAACAGCAAACGGAACGCGGCGCAGCCAACGTGGCGAACCTGATCTCGCTGGGCTTCGACACGGTGTCGCTTAGCCTCAATCCCCAGCTGTGGAAACGGCTCATGCGCGAGGGTTTTTTCCGCTTCGGCAATTGGGCGCGCTCGACCGAGATGGCGCTCTACTCCATTCCGATCCATGTGGCGATCGCCTATCACATCCCCCTCATCTTCTATGGCGAGAATCCGGCTTTCACGATCGGCGAGAAGCACGGGAAGCTCGACGGCGACGCCTCGCAGTTGAAGCAGGGCAATACCATCCGCGGCGGCCCTGCGCAGTTGCTGCCGCCCGACGTTTCCCCCGCCGAGGCGCATTTCTATTATTACCCGCCCGACGAGGACATGGAATATGCCCATCTCCGGCTGGTCTATCTCGGCTACTACATCCGGGATTGGTACGGGTTCCGCAACGCCGAGATCGCCATCGCCCACGGCCTGACCACGCGCACCGAACCGCCGGAGATGACCGGCGATCTGTGGGGCGTCTCCGCCCTCGACGAGGATTTCCGCATTGTCAACCAGATGATGAAGTATGTGAAGTTCGGCTTCGGCCACGTGACGGACCAGGTCATCGAGGCCATTCATCAAGGCAAGATGACGCGAACGGAAGGGCTGGAATTGATCCGCAAATACGACGGCAAATGCGATCACTCCTACATCGTCCGATACTGCCGGTATCTGGGGATCACCGAGAACGAATTTTGGGAGGTCGTGGAGCGGTTTCGCAATCGGGACCTTGTGGAGCGGGGTCCGGATGGCCAATGGTGTCTGAAGGATCC
>JAAZBB010000027.1 GCA_012514035.1 Lentisphaerota bacterium
TACTCGAACGGCGGGCGGCCGACGTATTCCTTGAACAGCCGGGCGGCATGCCACGGGGAATAGCGTGCGGCGCGGGCGAGGCCGGTCAAGGTGATCGGTTCGGCCAGGTGTGCTTCAATGAAGCCCTGCATCCGTTTCACCGCCTTGATTTGTTCCGAGTCCATCCGGGACGTTCCCTTGGTTGTGCCGCCAGTACACCACGGGCGCGGGGCAAGTTCTTGACCGGGATTGCGAAAAAAGCAGAAAATCTGAAGGGGGGCGCCCCTGCCTGCGGAAGGCGTGTTATGCCAGCCTGGCGCCCAGGGCCTGGGCGCGGGACAGTGCCCGGCCGGCATGGGCGATATCGCCTTCCTCCGCCACGCCGGGCACCAGCACTTCGCCGGCGGGCTTCCACCCCATGTAATCCGTGATCAACCGATAGGTGCTCTTGAGGCCGGCAAACACCGCGGGTCGGTCGTCGGCCGCGGCAGCCAGCAGAACAGAGCGTTTGCCCTTCAGATTCCGCTTGCGGTTCGGCGCGAGGCAATACAGGCGGTCGATCAGCGCCTTGAGGGGCGTGGACCAGCTGAAGAAGTGCAGCGGCGTCGCGAAAACCAGTACATCGGCCGCGCGCAGCAGCGGATAGACGGCCTCCATGTCGTCGGGGATGATGCAAGGGGCGGTCGCGGTTTTCAGGCATGCGTTGCAGCCGTTGCACGGGGCGATATCCAATGCCGGCACGCGCAGGGATTGAACGACATGCCCCCGGGCACTGGCGCCATCGGCCAAGGCAAAGGCCAGGCGGGTGGAATTGCCGTCCTCGCGGGAACTGCCCAGCAGGACCAATACATTCAAGGGTTTTCGGGCCATGACGGAGTCCTTTTCCATGCGCATCCTATACCGCCGGACCGCGTTCGGGGAAGGACAAAGAAAGCGACGTAAAGACAAAGGGCGCAGTTGCGATTGGAGGCACACATGGATCGGTATTTGCTTCTTCAAGAGGGCTGATCCGGAAGGGCAGGTCGCCTTTTGCTTGAACCCGCAGGGGATTATATGGAGAATACGGCTTTCATGAAGAAGGAACCCATACCACAGGACGTCAGAAGGCTGGTTGCGGCGGATTTCCGTCGCTGGGCGCGTGCGCCGGTGATGGGACAAGTGCTGTCCATCCTGTTCGGTTTGCTGTTCCTGTTCCAGTGCATGATCCTGCCGCTGGTGGGCAAGGCCGCCATGGGCGGATCGGGGTCGCCGGGGGCGGGGCCGGCCGACACCGTTTGGAAAAATCAGGTATTTTTCTTCTCGATGCTGTTCCTGACGCTTGCCGTAGGGGCCGGGGCGTTCTATTCCAAATGGGTGAGGCGGAAGATCGATGGCACCCCTTTCCCTATCGCCACCGCGAGCCTACTGGCATTGAACCTGGCGATGTTGCTGGCCTTTGCCGCGGGTCTGCTGGGGATTTGAGGCCGGACCACCGGTAGGAGGCGTGCCATGCCGTTTCGGGTTTTCAGTCTGGCGGAGGCGGCCGAATTCCTGCACCTCCCGGAGGATACCCTGAAGGAACTGGCCCGCCGCGGCGATATCCCCTGCGAACGACAGGGCGGGCGCCTGGTATTCCGCCATAACGCGGTGGACGAATGGGCCTCCCGGCGCGTGCTGGGTTTCAACCAGGAAAAATTGTCGGATTTCCACCGGCGCAGCACCGCCAAATACCACGATTTGTCGGACGAGGCGGCCATCATCCCGGCCTTGATGAAGCCCGAGTGGATTGATCCGGCCATGACCTGCCGCACCAAGACCTCCGTGATCCACCAGATGGTGGACCTGGCCGACCGTACGGGGCGGCTGTGCTACCGCGAGGAACTGCTCGAAAGCCTGATCGAACGCGAGAAACTGTGTTCCACGGCCCTGGCCGGTGGACTGGCGCTCCTGCATCCGCGCAACCACGAGCCCTACATGCTGGAAGATTCCTTTGTGGTCGTCGGCAAGACGATCAGCCAGATTCCCTTCGGCTCGCCCGACCGGTCCACGACCGACATCTTCTTCCTGATCTGCTGCCAGGATGATCGCATCCACCTGCATGTGCTGGCCCGCCTTTGCATGATGTGCCACCACACCAGCCTGCTGCTGGAAATGCGCTCGACCAGCGATGCCGCCGAGTTATATCGCCTCCTGGTCGCCAGCGAGCAGCAGGTCATCCGGCAGATGAAGCCGGCGTGATTTCCCCCGGGCGGGGGCTGTATCCTGCGGTGGGCGTACAACCTTGAAGAGGCAAGGTTGAAACGAAACACACCACAAGGCGTTACTACGAACCTGCCACGCGGGCA
>JAAZBB010000085.1 GCA_012514035.1 Lentisphaerota bacterium
CGGCCCCGGCAAGGGGTAAACCGTTTCGCGCATCGTAGGGCGCGCCCGCCGCGGAGTCAAGGGAACAAGCTGCACTCGCGCGTTGCGCGCCGGTGCCGCGGTCGCTACAGTACGCCCCGAATGAGCGAACCCCTGGTCAGCGTGTGCATCGGGACGTACAACCGGAAGGACTATGTCCGGGAATGCGTGGACTCGGCGCTGGCGCAAACGTGGCCGCGCAAGGAAATCGTCGTGGTGGACGACGCCTCCACGGACGGCACGCGCGAATTGCTGCACGGCTACGGAGCCGCCATCCGGCTGATCCAGCGCGAAACCAATTCCGGCATGTGTCCGGTCACGCGCAACCAGGCCGCCCGGGCCGCCCGGGGCGAATTCGTGGCGTTCCTGGATTCGGACGACGTCTGGTATCCGGAGAAACTGGCGAAGCA
This sequence comes from Lentisphaerota bacterium, assembly GCA_012514035.1. GTDB lineage: Bacteria > Verrucomicrobiota > Kiritimatiellia > CAIQIC01 > Lenti-01 > Lenti-01. The sequence continues at coordinate 429 of JAAZBB010000085.1, forward strand.
AATGGCCTTCATGGCGGCGCATCCGGACGTTCCGATGTGCCACACCTTGTGCGACGTCATCGATGAACGCTCGCGGCCCGTCGGCGTGCGGCACGGCGCGGGCGCGGTGCCGGCGACCGGCTGGATTTTCGAGCCGCTGTTGGACCATTGCTGGATCACGATCTCGACGGTGCTGGCGCGCCGCGCGCTGTTCGATGCCGTGGGCGGGTTTTGCGAAGACCGGGAAACCGGCATCATCGGCGAAGACCAGGACTTTTTCCTGCGGGTCGCCCGCGCCCATCCGATCGGCCTGGTGGCCGAGGTCCTGGCGGGCTATCGGAAAACCCCCGCCGGCATTTCCCGCAATCGCTGGAAGTCCATTCCCGAATCCCAATCGTTCAACGAGATCCTGCTCAAGCGCCGGCAGATCTGGGAAGGCGTGGTGCCGCGGCGCCGCGTGGTCGCTGCGCACAGCCGCGCTTGCCTCGCCAACGCCGCCCACTGGCGCGGGCAGGGCGCCAGCCGGCGCGCGCTGTACTTCTGCTGGCGCGGATTGCGCCACGATCCGGCCAACGCGCGCCTGTGGGACGAGGCCGCCCGGTCGCTCTACCGGCTGGCAAGGCCCGCGCGCCGGCCGATGGCGGTGCCGCCATGAGCGCGCCGCGCCCTTACGTCGCGATTTTCCGGCCGGAAGGGTTTTCGCCCCAGTCCGGGATGGAGCCGGTCGCGCGGGAATTGGACGCGGAATTCCTGGAGTTCGCGCCGTGGTGGGAACGGCTGCAAAAGCGCAGCTGGACGTTGGGCAACGCGCTGCGGCAGTGGGGAATCCGGCGCTACGGCTCGACTTGGAACGCCTTGGTCCCGGGCTGGGACGAGGCGCGTTTCCTGCGCGCGCTGCCGCGGCGCGCGGAGCTGTATCCCGTCCATTTCATCTGGGGGGAATTCGGGGCGCCGCGGCGCGTCGCGCCCTATCGGCGGAAGGGGGCGCGGGTGGTCGTGAGCGTGCATTGCAGCCCGCGGCGATGGAACAGCGTTTGGCTGCGGCCGGCTGGCTATGCGCAGGCGGACATGGTGGTGATGACCTCGGAATGCCAGCGGCCGTTCGTCGAGCGCGATGTGCCACCGGAACGGATCCGCACGATCTTGCACGGGGTGGTGTCCGATTATTTTACGCCGCCAGCCGAGCGTCAGCCGCGAACGGATAAGCTCCGCCTGTTCATGCTGGGCGATACGGAGCGAGACCACGAATTCACGGCCCGAGTTGCGGCCAAATTGCCCGCGGAGAAATTCGAGTGGCGTATTCGGACGGCCTCGCACGAAAAATCGTTCTATGCGGGCATTCCAAGCGTGAACCTGTTGCCGCGGCTTTCGGACGCGGAGATGCTGGCGGAATACCAACAGGCGGATGTGCTGGCCATGCCGATGCTCGACAGCGCGGCCAACAACGTCATCCTCGAAAGCATGGCCTGCGGGACGCCGGTGATGACCAACAACACCGGTGGCGTGCCGGAATATGTTGATCCGGACTGCCATTTCGTCATGAGCAACGCGCGCAACGTGGACGAATGGGTCGAGAAACTGCTGTGGCTGGAGAAGAACCGCGACGTGGCGGAACAGATGCGCCCGGCGACGCGCGCCTGGGCGGAGAAATTCGACTGGAAAATCATTGCAGAACAATACCGGCAGATGTATCGGGATGTGCTGGCAAGAGGATGAAATCTGACCACGGATTACACGGAAAGAACGGATTTGTTTTCTGGATAAGGCAGCCAAGGGTAACTACGAAATACACGAAATGCACGAAAGGTAGGGTGCGTTGGCTCAACGCACCGAAAGCCGAAGAGCCGGATTCCATCTTGCTGCCGGCGGGTACTGGAAAAATCGGAGACAGGCAAGGGCGGAAAAAGAGCCCTGATGAAATGGAAAAATGGCGATACATCTTGCTGGATTTTGCCGGTCGGGCGCCATTTATCCGCCGCGGGGCGGGGCGCGCCATTGTCGTGTTCTCGCCGGGGCACTTGGGCGATGTCCTGCACGTTGTCCCGATGCTCAAGGCGTTGCGCTCGGCAAAACCCAAAATCAAAATAATTTGGCTGGTCGGGCCATGGAGCGAGGCTCTGGCGCGCCGTTTTGATGAAATTTCCGCCGAAATTCGTGTTTTTGGGCCCAATTTGCCCAATTTTACCCGAAAAAACCCAAATTTTCGCCAAAATGCCTGGTTTCAATGGAAATTTGCGCTGGAATTGCGAAAAATCGGCGTGGAAACCCTGATTGGGCCACTGGATGGGGTGGGGCGCTTTTTAGCCAACGCGATTTGCCCAAAACTGTGGATTGGCATGGGCGACCGGCGTCCGCCGCGCGTGCTCCGAGAGATCCAAACAATCGCCCAGCCCTACGAAAAAGACCGCTACGAGGCCGATGCGTGGTGCGGCCTGCTCAAGCCGCTGGGCATTGAGGAAACGGCCGATCGGCTCGAATATGAGGTAAAACCCGGCGAAAACGCCGCCGCCGAGGCCTATTTACGCGCCGAAGGGGTGGATTTGGGGTGTCCGCTGGTCCTGATTGCTCCTGGATCGGGCTGGAGCGGAAAAAATTGGCTTCCAGAGCGGTTTGCCGAGGTTGCCGAGTGGCTTAAAGCCGAAAAAGGCGTCCAAATTGCATGGGTGGGAGCTCCCGGGGAGGAAAATCTTGTTCCAGAAGCGCAAAAAGGGGATTTGAACTGGGTCGGGAGGACAACAATTCCGCTTTTGGCGGCAATCATGGCAAAATCGCAACTTTTTATCGGAAATGACGCCGGATTGCTGCATTTTGCGGCCGCGGTTGGCCTGCCGACGGTTTCCATCTGGGGGCCGACCAGCCCCGGCAAATGGGGCCCCAAAGGGCCGATTCACCGCCAAATCCGCAAGGTCGAGCGCTGCGAAGGCTGTATCTACTGGGATTACCGTGAAAAATGCCGCCACGACCATGCCTGCATGAAGGCGGTGACGGTGGAGGACGTGAAATTGCAGATTATACAGCTTTTTTGACAGGATGTAACGCAATTTGCCGGTGTTGCGCAAGACTTGGCGATTCTTGTTGCAAAATGTGCAACAAATGACTGTGCTGAACGAGATTTGGAGAGTTGAATTTGTATTTTGAGCGGAAAACAGGCGGGAATTCAGCTATTGCAGGATAGACCATGCTGTTTAATTCCCAGGTTTTTCTCATTTTCTTCGTTGTGGTATATGGCCTGTATCGGCTGTTGCCGCATCGCTGGCAAAATGTGCTGCTGTTGGTGTCGAGCTACTTTTTTTACGGGTGGTGGGATTGGCGTTTTCTGACGCTGATATTTTTATCCACGGTCATTGATTACATCGCTGGGGGTATCATTTATTCGGCGGGGCCGAACCAGCGCCGCCGCAAGGCTGCGGTAGTGGTCAGCATGACCAGCAACCTGGTGATCCTCGGCTTTTTCAAATATTTCAACTTTTTCGCGGATAATCTGTCGGCGGTCCTGCAATATGCGGGCCTGCCGGCATTCACTCGGCACTTGAACATCATTTTGCCGGTTGGCATTTCATTTTACACCTTCCAGGCGATGTCCTACGCGCTGGATATTTATCGCGGCCACTTAAAGCCGGCCCGTTCCTTCCTGAATTTCGCCACGTTTGTGGCGTACTTCCCGCAATTGGTTGCAGGACCGATTGAGCGGGCCTCGAACCTGCTGCCCCAGATCGAAAATCCCCGGACCATCACGCGCGCGGGCATCGAAAGCGGCGCCTGGCTGATCTTCTGGGGCCTGTTCAAGAAATGCGTGATTGCGGACAATTTGGCTGTTCTGGTGGATGGGGTGTTTGGCGCAACGGGGGCGACGGGAGCGACCTCGCTGCTGGCGCTGTATGCGTTCGCTTTCCAGATTCTGTGTGATTTTTCGGGATACAGCGATATTGCCCGTGGCTTGGCGCGCTGGATGGGCGTGGAATTGATGCTGAATTTTAATAATCCGTATGCGGCGCTGAATCCCAAGGATTTTTGGAGCCGTTGGCATATCAGCCTTTCGAGTTGGTTGCGGGACTATCTGTATATTCCCCTGGGGGGGAACCGGAAAGGTCGTCGCCGAACGTACATCAATCTTGCGTTGACGATGCTGCTGGGCGGTCTCTGGCACGGCGCGGCTTGGACATTTGTGACTTGGGGCGCTTTCCACGGCTTGCTGCTGGTGATTTATCACCGCTGGGCCGAAAAGTTTTCACCCAAGGGCACGCCGGATTCTGGCCGGTGGCTGAGACTGCGGCGGCTCTGGATGTTTCATCTGGCCTGCGCGGGCTGGTTGTTTTTCCGGGCCAATTCGCTGGGGCAGGTGGGTGACATGGTGCGCAGCCTCACGACGAACTTTTCATGGAATACGGATGCCGCCAACATGTTGATGGCCATACTGATTTATTGCACGCCATTGTGGCTGGTGCAGTGGCTTCAGGTGAAGACCGGAAATCTGTCCGCACCTATGGAATTATCGTTTTTGCCCAAGGCGGCTTTGCTCGCCACCCTGGTGTGGATGTTCCTCGCGCTTGGCAACACGGGCGGCGGGGCTTTTATCTATTTCCAATTCTAATCATGAAGATCTCCCCCAACAAACCAGGTGTGCGCGAGGTGGAATGCGCATTTCTGCGCAAGTATTGGCTGGCTTTTCCTCTGCTGGGGGCATGTTCCTTCCTGGCTGTGGGCGGCCCCTTTTGGCAATGGGTAGAAGGCGCGTCCATCTCTGTCCATTGGGCCAATCTGTTGAGTTGGCGAACGCTGTCTTGGGCGATGGCTTCTCTGGTCATCCCGGCAATCTGGTGGCTCGGCCTGCATTTCCCCGTTCGCCGCCGCTGGACCCTGTTGGGTGCACTGGGGTTGTTTTTGGCGATGGACCTTTTGCTGCGAACCTCTTTCCTTCAAGTTCCGCTGTGGCTGGCCGCCCGTACACGGCTCGATTCCGGGCAATACTTCATGCGGGAGGTCTGCCATGTCCGCTTGGAGGAAAATGCGGGCCGACAGGAACCGCGGCCTGCTGTGGTTCTGGTGGGGTCGAGCCAAGTGCTGAACGGGGTGGATACGGACTTGCTGCGGGAGTTGCTGGCGCCGGTCCCGGTGATCCGGCGCGCGATGTTTGGCATGACGCCGCTGAAAGCCTTGGCCATGTCGTCCCATATGCCATTCCGGGCCGGAGATCATTGCGTGCTATATTTATCAGAATTTGATTTTACCAATCAGGACGAGTTCCCATTTGCGTGGTTCCGTCCGTATGCCTCGTGGCGGACATTGCCCGGTGTGTTGCAGAGCATGTCTCGCCGCACGAAAACATGGCATTGGCGACGAGTGACGGATTACATGCTGGCGGCGACCGTTCAGAGTTGGCAGGTGCGCGATTTCCTGCAGCAGGTTGCTGTTCATTTTTGGGCGCCCGCCAGTCAGGCAACCCGTTCAGGAAACGATGACGTCAAGACCGTCTTGGTTACCAGCGCCCGAGCCGAACTCAAGCATGCCCCGGCCGAACAACGGGCGTTTCTGCGGTTTGCAAAGCGCCTTGCTGCGCACGATGTGGACATGGTGATTTTCGAGGGGGATGTCAATCCGGCCATTTATTCTCCATCCCGGATGGCGGCCAAGTCGCAGGTTCGTGATTTTCTGGTGGAACTGACGGCGGATTCTGGCCAGCGTTATGTTTCCCGGGAAGAACAAGGTCTTGCATTCACAGCGGAAGACTGGAGCGATATGAGTCACTTGAATTCGGTCGGGCGGGAAAAGCTAACGCGGCGGATGGCGGAAGTGCTGTCGGAGAATACCAGTATGAAGCGTGAACCAACTCAATAATGGAACGGCTGGATTATTTGTTGCGGCGTCTTCTGCTGATGGGGCCGACGTTTGTCGGGATCACGTTGGTTTGCTTTGCGCTGTGCCAGGCGGTGCCGGGGGGGCCGGTGGAGCAGGCGTTGGCGAAGATGCGGGGCATGGGGGCGGGGGCGGCGGGGCGCAGTCCGCACGCGGGGGCGGCCGTGTCCGCCGAACAAAAGAAGGCGCTGGAGGAGCATTTCGGCTTCGACCGGCCGCTCCTGCGGCGCTACTGGAACTGGCTGGTACAGGACAAGATGGGGTTGGCCGCCCGGTCCTACAAGTATCCCAACAAGACCGTGGGACGGCTGATTGCGGACCGGTTCCGGATTTCGCTGGTGTTCGGGATCTCGGGGTTCGTGCTGACGTATCTGATCTGCATTCCGCTGGGGATCGCGAAAGCGCTGCGGCATGGAAGCGCGTTTGACGCGGCGAGCAGCGTGGTGGTGTTCGTGGGCTATGCGATTCCGGCGTTTGCTTTCGGCATGCTGCTGAAGATGCTGTTTGCCGGGACGGGGGAGGGGTTCTGGGACATTTTGCCGGCCGCGGGGGTGGTGTCCGTGAACTACGAATTGCTTTCACTCTGGGGCAAGTTCAAGGATTTGGCGGCCCATTTCGTTTTGCCGGTTTCGTGCTATGTGATCGGCAACTTCGCGGTGTTGACGCTGCTGATGAAGAACTCGTTGCTGGAGCAGATCGGGCAGGACTATGTGCGCACGGTGCTGGCGAAAGGGGGCAGTTTACAACGGGCGGTGTGGGGTCATGCGTTTCGCAATGCGCTGATTCCGATCGCCACGGGATTTGGCGGCGTGTTGGGCATTTTGTTCGCGGGATCGGTGCTGATCGAGAAGGTATTCGAGATTCCCGGCATGGGGCTGCTGAGCCTGGATGCGATCGTCAGCCGCGACTACATGGTGTTCATGAGCATTCTGGCCGTCACCTCGGTGCTGGGGCTGCTCGGGCGGCTGCTGTCGGATGCGTGCTATCTGCTGATCGATCCGCGGATCCAGTTCGATTGAGCTAAACAGCCATGAAGCCGCAACTACGAATGAAACGAATGACACGGATATGAAATGAAGATCTGATCGTATGGGTATTGGATGAGCAGATGAAAAATATTCGTGCGATTCGCGATATTCGCAGTTGGGATTGAATGGTTTTGAAGTTTCCAGCGATCCACTGGCATCCGGTGACGCGGCAGCGGTGGGGGCGGTTCCGGGGGATGCGGCGGGGGTGGTGGGCGTTCTGGATTTTGGCGGGGGCGTTCGGGGCCAGTTTGTTTTCGGAATGGATTGCGAACGACAAACCGCTCTGGGTGCGGTTTGGCGGGAAGAATTATTTTCCGGTGGTGAAGTTCTATCCGGAAAACACGTTCACGGGCACCGGGCGGATGACGCGGCCGGATTATCGGGCGCTGGCGGCGAGCGAGGCGTTTGCGGAAAGCCGCGGGAATTGGATGCTGTGGCCGCCGATTCCGTTTGGTCCGTTGGAGAGTTTGCCGCCCGCGGGAATTGAATTGGCCGGCAAAATGACGGTGTCGGCCGTGCCGGATTCGCCGGTGGCATCGGCGGATCTGGATGAGGCGGGGCGGGTTGTGCGGGTGGCGGGGGATGTGGAATATTTTGGGCTGAAAACGGGGGAACTGGTTAGGGATTTGCCAGAAAGCATTCAGGCGGGAATGGCCGCCCGGTTCGCCAACCGGGCGGCGGGGGCGGTGGACGGGCAATTGGGCGGGCATTGGGTTTCGCTGTCGCCGTACGAGTCGCGCCAGACTGCGCCGGAACGGATTCGGTTGACGTTTCGCAAGGAAGTGGCCGCGGGCACCGCGCAGAAGGCGGTGGTGGATGAAAAGAATCCAGTCTATCCGGCGGGATTCTCGGCGCCGGGGACGGCGGGCTGGAAATTCACGACGGTGAAGGAGCAGGTGCGCTTCCCGTTCCGGCCGGTGAAGGGGCATCCGTTGGGAATCGATGCATCGGGCCGCGATGTAGCGGCGCGAATGCTGTATGCGCTGCGGACGTCGCTCTTGTTCGGGATGCTGCTGGTGGCGGCGACGATGGCGCTGGGGACGCTGGCGGGGGCGGTGCAGGGGTATTATGGCGGCAAGGTGGATCTGCTGGGGCAGCGGTTCATCGAAATCTGGGAGTCGCTGCCGTTCATTTACGTGCTGATTCTGCTGGGATCGGTCTACGGGCAGAGCTTCGGGCTGTTGCTGGCGATTTATGCGGTGTTCAACTGGATCGGCATTTCCTACTACATGCGGGCGGAATTCCTGCGGCTGCGCAAGCTGCCGTTCGTGGAAGCCGCGCGGGTAATCGGGCTGCCGGCGCGGAAGATCATTTTCCGCCACATGCTGCCGAATGCGCTGGTGCCGCTGGTCACGTTCCTCCCGTTTTCGCTGGTGGGGGCGATCGGGGTGATGGCGGCCCTGGATTACCTGGGGTTCGGGCTGCCGCCGCCGACACCGAGCTGGGGAGAACTGCTGGCACAGGCTCAGGAGTTTCCCCACGCCTGGTGGCTGGTGTTGTATCCATCCCTAGCCCTGTTTGCGGTGATGCTGGCCGGGGTGTTCACGGGCGAGGCGCTGCGGGCGGCGTTTGATCCGAAGCAGTTTGGGCGGATGGAGTAGCGGGGGGCCAGTGGGAAGGGCCGGCGGAGGGAGGAAAGAGGATTTCTTTTGGATTTTGACGGTGCGAAAACCAAACAGCATCTTTTCCGTTCTGCCGCTTTGAGGGCGACCACTCACGGACGCGAGTCCAGCTCGGGTCGCCCGCAAAGCGGCATCTTCGGATAATCTGCCGGTTATTTCCGTGTGAAAACGCCGCCAAAACCCCAAAGAAACCGCCAACTGTCATCCGGCCGGCGCCGGACGCACAGCGGACCTCTTCTCTGCGGCGCAATGCGCCGCCGGCGGATCAAATCCATCCGCGGAGGCGATAGCAGAGCAGGGCGGAAGACTCCCGCAGGACGGCCAAACTGTAGCTGCAGTTGTTCCAGAGATTGTAACGGAATTGCAGAAAAGAACCGAGGTCGGGGGCGGTTGTCTTGGGGGCAGGCGAGGGAGGCGGAGCGTCAAGTTCCCGCAGGCGGAATTCGAAGGGGTCTTCGATGGAGAGGGGGAATACGGGGAGCGCGGCCAATGGGATGTTGCGTTGATGATCGGCGAAGGCCTTGCGCAGACAGGCCGCCGTGCGCCGGACATGATAGGGATCGCTGACGACCAGGATTTGAATGGCATTGGAATGGCCATTGAGCGCTTCGGCCACGCGGAGGGCCTGTTCGTGGGTATTGCGCCCGCCGTCGATGACGTGAATGCGTTTGGCAGGAACCCCCCGGAGGCGGAGTTCCTTGGCATAGGCCCGGGAAGCAAAGGACTCATTTGTGCCGAGCGGCATGGCCAGGAGCACCTCGGCTTGGTGGTAGAGCTTGGCGGCTTCGGCCCCGAAAAATATGCGGGAGAGTCCGGATTCGCCGGGGATGCCGCTTCCGCCCATGACCAGGATATGGGTAGGGGGGCCGGCAAAGGGGGCATCGACCTGGGCAAGGGCCTGATAGGCACGCCAAGGCAGGGAGGTGAACTGGGTGGCTCCCAGCAGCAGAGCCAGCAGGCCAAGAAGGGCAAGGAGGATTCCCGCCCCGCGGCCCATCACGCCTGACCAGGACTTCATGGCGTACAGGGTAGCGGACGAATACCGTGTGTAAAAGTGTTTCTTTTCGTCTGGATCAGGCTATCATGACAGACATGAAGACGAGGCTGGCGTCGAGAAATTTCGTCCTTCATTGGTCCCAGTGGCGATCTGGCCGAGGACGCATCGGGGTCGTGAACCCGGTGCTCTTGACCTGGGTGGCGTTGATTCTGGTGGCGGTAGCGGGTATCTGGGTTTTTCTGCGGCGCTCCGGGGAGATGGGAGAGGGACGTTCCGCGCCTGGACCGGGAAAGGTGCTCGGCATGGGCCTGCATGAGATGGCCGCGCTGGATGCTGTCTGGGCCGACCGCAAGGGCTTTTTGGTCTGGAGTTCGACCATGCACGGCCAGCATGACCTTGTCCGCATGGACTGGCCGGGGGGACAGCTGACTCGCCTGACATCCAGCCCCAACGTGGACACCATGCCGAAAATTTCGCCGAATGGCCGGCAGGTGGCGTTTGCGCGTTCGCGCAAGGAATGGGTGTCTGCCCACAACCTGGAGGAATGGGATATCTGGGTGCTGAACTTCAAGACAGGCGAGGAGAAACGGGTGGCCGAACGGGGTGCGGCCCCGGCTTGGACGGCCGACGGAAAGGCCCTGGTTTTTCAGCGTGGCGGCCGGGAAATCGTGCAGATGGATTTGAAATCAGGAGAGGAGACGGCCTTGCTGGGGCCCCGGCCGGAGAGGACGTGGACGGAGCCGTATCCCGATCCCGCCGGAGAACGGATTGCGGCCACCGTTCTGGGCAAGAGGCGGCATGTGGCCTTGTTTGCCATTCCGAACGGGGTGGAGCAGCGGGTGGCGGCCGGGGGCCAGATGTCCTTCCTGCCCGCCGGGGCCGGCCTGGTCCTGCTGGCGGAGGAAGGCGGCCGAATGCAGAACCGCATTTGCCGTGCAGACGGCCGCGGCGGGAATCTGCATCCCTGGTTCGACATGCCCGGCTTCTGGAGCCGCGAATATTCCCCGCGGGTGGCGAATGACGGATCGCTGCTGGTGTTCAGCGCGGCGCGCGACGAAGGGGCCTCCGATACCGCTGATTTCGAGATCTTTCTATGGCAGGTTGGCGAGCCATGGGAGCGGGCTGCACGGGTGTCGTTCCATACCGGCAACGACCAATGGCCCGATGTCTGGGTAAGCCCGCCCCCGCCCCCGAAAAAATCCGGCAAATAGACTGGATCGGGGGTAGTTTCATTTCATGGAGAACGAGTACAAGTCAGACGGCGGGCTGACGAGCCATACGACCCGGATTCCACGGGACGGGGAGGGCCGTTGGGAACTGGAGGGCCGGGGCCGGGAACTGCGCGTCGGCCTGGTGCTGTGGGAGCGCTATGAAATTCTCGCTGTGCTGGGCATGAGCGCGCTCGGCGAGATGTGGCGGTGCTTTGACCGGGAGACAGGCCAGGAAGTGGCGCTGCGCTGGTTGTCGCCGGACATGCGTCGGTCCAAACCGGTTCTGAACGCCATTCATTCGGGCATCCGGCGGATCGCGGACCAGACCCATCCCGGTCTGGCGGCCATCCGGCAGATGGTGTATGTGGGCGAACAGATCTATCTGGTAGGCGATTATGCGCCGGGCATGGAGATCGGCATGTGGGGGCGGGCGGGGGAGGGCGGCAAGCGCACGCTGGAAGAGGTCCTGCCGGTGCTGCGGCAGGTCGCCGCCGCGCTGGACTTTGCCCATTCCAAGCGGATTCTGCACCGCAATCTGAAGCCATCCAATATTTTTCTCGCTCCGGATGGCGTGGTGCGCGTGACGGATTTCGGTCTGGCTCCGCATCGGCACATGACCATTGTTCACGGTGGCGGCGCCGTGCGCGTAGGTACGACGGGACCCTACCTGGCGCCGGAATTACGGGAGGAAGGCAGCGAACCGGACTCTGCCAGCGACCAGTACGCCCTGGGCATGCTGGCGTGTGAATTGCTCACCGGCCATCCCGAGGGACCGGACGCCACCCCCATGGGCGACTTGGCGCCCCATGTTCAGGCGGCCTTGCGCCGTGCCCTGGCCCGCAAGCCCCGCAACCGCTTCGTCACCTGCATGGATTTTCTGCGGGCCCTGAGCGGTGAACATGTCGGCGGGCGCCGCGGCCGCAGCCCGGCGGAATGGCGCCGCGTCTGGCGCCGGGCGGCCGTTGTCCTGGGGGTGCTGGGTCTTGGCGGCGCACTGGTCGGGGGCGGATTCTGGCTGGCCCTGTGGCTGGAACAGCCGGAAGTCCCGCCGGCGGTCAACCTGCTCCCGCCGGCCGAGATGTTGGAAAAACCCAAGACGGCGGGACCAGTCCAGGCCACGGTGACCCCCCTGGTGGTCACCACGAGCCTGCCGGAACCCGGCCATGACTGGGTGACCCAGACGGCCCGGATGGAATTCATCTGGGTGGCCCCCATGCGGATGTGGGTGGGCCGGTTCGAAGTCACGAACGAGGAATACCAGCAGAAGGATCCTGCGCACACCAGCGGGGAGTTTCGCGGACTGTGCCTGAACGGGGCCCGGCAGCCGGCCGTTCGTTTGAACTTCGACGATGCCACCGCCTACGCCGCCTGGCTGACGGAGCAGGAGCGCGCCGCCGGCAAGCTTCCGCCGGGCTGGCGCTACCGGCTGCCCTCCAGCATCGAGGCGATCACCTACACCCGCGCCAGCAGCGTCCGTACATATCCGTGGGGTGACCTGTGGCCGCCTTCCCGCGGCAACTACGCCGATGCCAGTTTGACGACCGCCTTCCCCGACCTGCCATGCATTTCAAACTATCAGGACGGCTTCGCCGCGACCGCCCCGGTCGAAGCCAGCGGCGAAAACGAATGGCGTCTCTTTGGCGCCGGCGGCAATGTCTGGGAGACGACCTCGCGCGCCGCGGGAATTGATCTCTTCGGCGGCTGGCAGGGCGGAGGCTGGGACGATCACGTGTCCTCGCGCATCCGATGCGACACCCTCTACGGATTCATCGGCAATGCCCGCGGGGCGGTGAACGGATTCCGGCTGGTGCTCGCGCCCATTTCCGAGGAGTCGCCGCCGCCCTCGGATTCGAAAGAGCCGGGGGCAAATGCCCGCGCCACGCCGCCCTGATCAGAAGTGATGGACGTAGCGGATGCTGCCGCGTTCGCCTTCGGGGCGGCTTTGGGCATCCATTTCGAAGTACACGTTCACGAACAAGTGGTTGTTGGGATTGAAGCTCCACAAGGCGCCGGGCCCCAGGGCGAACACCTGTTCCTTCTTGCCGTGGTTGTCCGCGCCATTGGTCTGGCTGGCGGTGATCTGCCGGAAGGCATAGCCGTTGATCCCCAGGCGCAGCTTCTGGGCGATGACCTCGCATTCGGTTGCGAAGTTGGCATGGAGCGCCTGGCCGGCCTGCGTGTTGCGGATGCCCGATTCCGGGGGCGAGAAGGGATCGGTGTTCTTCGCGTTCCAGAGGTAGTGGAAGCGGCCGGACAGCGTCCACTTCGGCGTGAGGAACCACGTGGCGGCCCAGTACGGATTCAGGCTGACGACGTTGGCGCCGGGATTGATGTTGCGGTCCTCGTCGTAGTCGCCGGTGGGCACGATGGTCTGCAGTTCAAGCCGGTGCACAAACACCGGGCCGTTTTTGCCCATGACCGGCGCCCACTGCAGATAGGGGCCGATCAACAGATCACCGAGGCCGTCGTTGGCGGTCAGCGGTGTCCCGTCCGCGTCGAGGTCGAACAGCGCCACGGGCAAAATCACATCCAGGCCCAGGCTGGCGCCGGTGGGCAGGGTCTTGGGACTTTGATAGATCACCTGCGACAAGCTGATCCAGGCCTCTAGTTCGGGCTGGCCGGGAAACGGCAGGTCGGGCAATTCGTCGGCAGTGTAGTATTGCAGGTACTGCGCGGCATACCATCCCGGGCCGGCCGGCGGGATTCCGTCGAGGAAGCTGGTGAAACCGAGGTTGACGGCGGGCTGGTCGTAGGCCGGGGCGGCCGCGGCAAGCAGCAGCACGGCCAGGGCGGGAATCCAGCGGGACAAAAGGCATGGGCGCATGGCGGGTCTCCTAAGGTCGTTTCTGTTATTAGAAACACAGGATGCCCGCCTACGCTTCGGCCCGCAAGCCCAAAAATAGGAAAATTCTGCTTCCCCCCTTTTCAGGGGTCCCGGTCATCTGCCCAAATCGCAAACAAATGAATCACGCCAGGGAACATTTTGGCAGGATGGGTGACGTCGCGGCCGGCAAAACGGCTGGCGAGCGGTCAGTGGCGATCAGGGCCGTTTGCTCAAAACGGCATACCCGAATTCCCTTTAGCTGAATTCTGGGGCGGAGGCGAGGGTCCAGCGGACGGTCAGGGGTGCGGCGGCCGGGCGGGAGAATTCGAGGGCGAATTCTCCGGGGGGGGTGTCGAGTTTTCTGGAGAAGGTGGCACCGGCGAGCTTTTCGAGCAGGGTTTGCAGGGCTTGGAAGGCGGGCCGGGGGCGCCAGGCCGCGGGATCGGTGTCGTCGATGAGTCCGAAGCCGCGGGCGGCGAGCCGCCACCAGTACACGCGGGCGACATGGCCGGAGGCGATGGTCAGCAGGAGATAGCGGGCCATGTAGGCGGCATAATCCTCTTCGGAAACCGAGGGATCGTTTTGCCGCGGTTCAAGCGTTTCATAGGGCGAGTTGACGGGCGACCACACGCCGGTGCCGCGGAGGGGCCAGTTGACTTCGCTGATGATCAGGCGGTCGTCGGCGAAGCGGAAGGCGCGGGCGAAGGCGCGCAGCAGGGCGCATTTGCCGACGGTGTTCCAGGCGCCCTGGGTGTTTTCGGGCGCGCCGCGGCGATCGACGTAGAGATGGTGGGAGAGGGCGTGGAAGCGGAGATCGGCGGGCAGGAGATGCAGCAGGCCGGCGAGGGCATGGGGTTCAAAATCAATGCAGGCGGGGCCGGTGATGCGGGCATCGGGGTATTGAATGAGGCAGGCCCGGACGGGGTCGAGCAGGCGCAGGTATTCGCGGTGATCCCAAACGCCCCATTTGCTGCGATTGACGGCATGGCCGATTTCAAAGAAGTCGGCGAAAGTGTGGGCGCGGTCGAAGGCCAGGGTGACCATCTGGCGCCAGCCGCGGGGCTCGCGGACGCTCCGGCGGTCCTGGACGAGGTCGAGGGCGACGGCATGGCCCTGGCGATGGAGGTTCAAGGCCTGGTCGAGGGTCCAATGCCAGGCTTCGGAATTCTGGTGATGGTACAGCCGCAGCAGTAAGGGCATTTGTTGCGGGCCTTGGAGACGGGAAAGGAAGTCGAGCTGGCGTGACCAGGTGGCGGGTTCCGGCTCGAGGGTCATGCCGATGGTTCCGTCGAAGGGGACCGGCTGTTGAAAACTCTGCTTCCAGAGGAGGCGGAAACCACGGCTGACGGCCAGTCCCTTGCGGGCCAGGCCGTGCAGGGAAGCGGATACATTGGCAGCGGGCAAAAGCTTGCGGCGGTCGCGGGGGGTATAGGCCGGAATGGCTTGCGCCGAACGGTCGTCCCAAATCCAGATTTCGCGTCCGCGCAGGGGCGGAGGGTTGGCGCGGAGGGTATGCCGGAGACGGGCTTCGCGAAGCGGATGGCGTACAGGGCGAAGCGCGGTGTGGATGGCAAACGCGCGCCGGGCCTTGTGTTCCGCTGTTTGGAAAGCAGCCGGGGGGGGGTGTCCGTGGAAATACATGGCGTGGAAGACGCGGAGGAAGTCGGAAGGCAGATCAAGGCGGGCGAGGTCGGCTCCGCGCTCTTCAAGGGGCGGATCGGGCATGACATGGGCGCGGTTGAGGTCGAGGAACAGCACCTCCCACGGGGAGTCGGCATTGTCCGGATTGCGGCGGAGGCCGATGTTCTGGTTGCCCAGGTCGCGGTGCAGGATCCCGGCGTCGTGCATCGCGCGCACGGCGGTGGCGGTGCATTGGAGCAACGTCATCAGCGGGGCGCAGTAGGGGCTCTGGGCATACATCCGGTCTAGCTCGTCGCGCAGGTTGCCGAGATCGGGGACATAGGTGGTGACGAGCCGGCTGGCCCGGAGGCGGGTTCCTTCCCAGCGTTCGACAACGGCGACGGGGGTGGGGGTGCCGACGCCGGCGGCGCGCAGGAGGGACGCGGTTTGAAAGGCGCGCCAGGCCTTGCTCCCGCTGCGGG
This sequence comes from Lentisphaerota bacterium, assembly GCA_012514035.1. Lineage (GTDB taxonomy): Bacteria > Verrucomicrobiota > Kiritimatiellia > CAIQIC01 > Lenti-01 > Lenti-01. The sequence continues at coordinate 16,045 of JAAZBB010000085.1, forward strand.
CCGCCAGGCGGTCACGTCCCGCCGATTGCAGGCCGTAGGTTTTCACGACGGCGTCCAGGGAGTCGTCGCCCCAGGGCAGGGCGAGGCGATCCACGCGATTGCGGCCGGGAATAGCGAGCGGGGCGGACTGCTTTTCGAGGAGAAAGGAAAGTTGCGCCAGAACTTCGGGGAATCCGGGGCGATCCCAGCCCGGGGCGATCAGGAACCGCCACGGGCCGCAGGTTGACCAAGGGGTGTCAGCCATGGGGAAGCGGTTCGGATCGGGGCGGCTGCTGCTGAATCCTCAGTTCCATGAGCTTGGCGTATTTGATGAACACCGCAAAGGAACTCATCAAGGCGATGATGAAGCCCTGACGGCCATCGAGAAAGCCGCGCCGGACGAAATAGGATTTGAGAAAGCGCCAGGGAGGGCGGAGAAGAAGGTCGCACCAGCGAAAAGATTCACCCCGCGCGAATTTTTCAGCGGCGGAAATGGACGAGAATCGATTGATGGTATGAATGTGGTCGGCCAGATTGTCATAGGTAAAATGATACAGCGGGGCGCGGAGGGTCTTGACCGGGCCGTCCACCATGACCCGGTCGTGGGGTTCCTGCCCTTCGCTGCGTCCGCGATCCTTCAGAAAAAGCCGCAGCTTGGCGTCGGGATACCATTCGCCATGGCTGATCCACTTGCCGAGATAATGGACCATGCGGGGAAAACGGTAGCCGGCGATGTCGCCGGGGCCGTGATCGAATTCCCGTTCGATTTCGTTGCGCAGGGCGGCGGAAACGACTTCATCGGCATCCACGAACAGAATCCAGGGAAAACGAGCGAGGGAACGAATGTAGTTTTTCTGGGCAATATAACCTTCCCAGGCGTGTTGGTGGACATGGGGGGTGTATTGCTTGGATATTTCGAAGGTTTTGTCCTGGCTGAAGGAATCGACCACGATGACTTCGTCGCACCAGGCCAGGCTGGCGAGGCAGCCGGCGATTTTATCCTCTTCGTTGCCGGCGGTGACGCACGCGGAAATTTTCAGGTGGTCTGGGCGCATGGTGGATTCACCTTGCCGAAGGCGCAGGGCGGAAACCAGCAAAAAAGCTCATTCCTCCAGGGCACGGGCGATGGCCTGCAGGGCATGGGTGGTGGCGCGGGCGGCGGCGGCCGGGTCGTCTTCGTTCTGTTCCGCCCAGTAACCGCCGCCTTGGGGATCGATGCGCTGACGCTGGACGAGCTGGTGCAACAAAGCCTCGCGCCAGGCGATGGGCGCATGATCGGGGGGGAATACGGTTTCATGTCCCTGGGCGGCAAGCGCGGCGGCGAGCCGGGCATACGCGGGGTAAAGCGGAGTTTCCCCGGGCGGGGAGTGTCCAGTCAGCAATGGCAGCAGCGCGTGGATATCGGACACGGCCTTGGATTCGGCGGGGGCCGGTTGCGGGCTGTCCGGCTGGCGCCGGAGCCATTCTTCGGCGCGCGCGCGCGCCGCGCGGGCTTCGTTGCGGATGGAGATATCCACGGGGCCGGCGGTGGGGGCGGGTTGGATTTGCGCCTGGGAGGCTGGGTCCGGGGCAAGGGCAGCCAGCACGGTTCGGGCGATGAGGGCGGCGCCTTCCGGACTGGGATGAAGGCCGTCGGGCAGCAGTTCAAGGCGGTTGGGATAAACGGCGGAAATGTCAATGATGCCGACGCCGGTTTCCGCGGCGACCGCCCGGATGGCGGGATTCATGGTGTCGCGAATGGCCTGGTTGGCTGGGGCTTGCCGCTCGGCAGGCGCAATCGGAGTGAGGGTGCAAAGGAAGATGCGGGGCGCGGAGGGCAGGGTCTGGAAGCGGGTGACAAGGGCGCGCAAGTCGGCCGGATATCGGGCGTGCCATTCGGGATAAAACAGATCATTGATGCCCAGCATGAGGACCACGATATCCGGTGCAAAGGCCAAAGCGTCCCGGCAAGCCTGGGTGGCGGACCAGGCCCGGAAGGGAATGCCTTCGACGGCGGTGGCACCGTTGACTCCGAAATTGCCGACCAGATAGCGGCCGGCGGAGAGACGTTCCAGCACGGCGGGATAGGATTGGGTGTCCCGATCGGACAGTTTATCGCCATAGGTGATGCTGTCGCCAACACAGGCGATGCGGAGGGGAGATTGGGCGCCCGCGATGACGGTCATGAGGAAAAGGCCAGAGAAAAGGATTTCAAGTTTGATCATGGGGTTGAATCCGGGCCGGCATTGCGTCGCGGGCCGAAGCGGAGCCAGACGCGGAGGGCGTAGGATGCGAAGAAAGCCAGAAAGCCGCCATAGACGAAGTACAGGCCGGAGCGGGCCGTGGCGGGATCGGCCTCCGGCAGATGGGCCAGATAGTAGAATATGCCTCCGAGGCAGGCCAGGTAGCCTGTTATCCGGGTGGCCCAATAGAGTTTGGTGAGCATGGGGAAAGTGTAGGGTGTTGCCAGCGGAAGGGCAACCGGAATTGAGGGACATCAGGAGGCGGGAACCAGTTGGAGTCTGGAGGGAACCAGGTGGATGGCGCGCAGGACGACCGGGGCTTGTGCGGTGTAGTGGAATTCAAAGCGCAGGGGCTCGGCGCCGACCGTCACGGCCGGAAACGTGATGGCAGCGGTCGTGGAATCGAAGGCCGCCTCGGCCACCAGGCGGGGTCCGGGCAGCGTCAGGAGGCGGAAGATGCCGAGGGGCTCGTGTTCGGGCGCGCCGGAGGGCAGCGAGCAGGAAAAGGTGATGTCATAGACGCCGGGCGGGAACGGGAGGTTGGGGCCGTACAGAACGCACCGGGCGGGAACGGTGGCCGGATCGAATGTGACATCATCTTGTCCTGGTGTGCAATGGCCCGTGTGAAACAACAGCGCGGGACTGATGTGGATGCTGCCATCGGGATCGGGGGCCGGGAGGTCGCCGGCCACGAGCAAGGCATGTTGGAGGGTGACTGGACCGGAATACGCATGGGCCTGGCCGCCCGTGGGCCCGGGCATGTCGGCCTGGAGCCAATCAGGATGATTCGGGACGGGATGTGTGATCGCGGAACTGCCTTGGCCGGACGGCGCGATGAGAAGGGGCTGGGCCGAGCCGTGTGCCAAGCGCAGCAGAAAGCGGCGGTTCGGGGCAGGTGCCACGGGGGAACGCAGCAGGAGCGGTGCCGTCTGTCCCTCGGGAAGGAGCAGGGGCGGCTCCCAACTCCAGTGCCGGGCGGCGGCATACAGGGCGCCGGCCCAATTGGCGTGGGGGGTGTGTTCGACGGGATGCTGGGGCAAAATGCGGAAGGCGAAGTTCAGCCCATCGTCGGCAATCAAGGCGAGACGGGGATGGCTGACCAGGGCGCGGAGAGTGGCTGCGGCGGGGAACGGCGAGACTTTTTCGGGAAACGCGCCGGCGTGGACGATGAGATGGCGAACGCCGAGGGCCAGAAGTCCGTCCAACTGTTCGCCGGTGGCATGGCCCTGGTTGAGCGAGGCATACGGCAGGAACACGTTTTCAAGATAGCCGGCGGGCACGGCGGGGGTGTAGCCATTGACCAGGCGCACCCGTGAAAGCATGACGCCGTATTCGTAGAGACTGCTCCAATGGGAATCCCCGGGCCACAGGGGGATGGCGAGGGCATGGGGGGGGCGGCCGGCATTGGCCTGATCATCCGCGGCGACAGCGGCATAGGCGGAGTTCCGATGCGGTAAGCGGCTGAATCCCGGAGTGGTTTGCGCCAGGAAGTTTCCGACGGTCCAGAGGGAAAGCCCCAAGACGAGGCCGGCCGCGCCAAGGCCCCAGGCGGAACGCCGGGCGTCGGCCAGGAGGCGGGAGATCAACAGGCCAAGCAATGGACTCAACAGGGCCGGCATCAGGCAGTAGATTTTCACGGTCTGCCGGATCATGGCGTACTTGGGCACGATTCGGCGGATGAGGCGGACGGGGAGGCCCTCGCCGGGGCCGTGAATTCCAAGGGCCAGAAGAACGACCACGGTCACGGCAGCGGCCAGGAGGCCGACAACCGCCCAATCCCGCCGGAAAGTGGGATCGGCAGGCACATGCCGGTCCCGGAACAGGCCGGCGATGGCCGGCAGGGCAACGAGCAGGATGAAAAGAGGAATGCCGAAATACACGTGGTTGGCCATGCCGGAACGGGCGGTAGAGATCAAGCCGCGGGCGGGCGGCGAATAGGAGGCCATTTCGGCCAGGGAGCGCCCGGCACCCATCACGGAGCCGGACAATTGGCGGTTGAGCAGGGTACTGATCGCGATGGTGGTTGCGCCCAGTACGAGGCAGGGCAGCAACGGCAGCAGGATAGAGCGGATTGCGCCGGGCCAGCGGCGCGGGTCGGGATAAGCCCGTCCGAGCGACAGCAGGGCGAAAAACGGCGCGGCCAGGAAAGAGAAAAAGGCGACATGCAGATCACTGGAATAGGCGCAGAACAGGGCAAGTCCCGCCAGAACGCTGCCCCGGATGGCCCGGTCCCGGATGGCGCGATCGAGGCCGTAAAACAGCCAGGGGGGGAAGGCCATGGCAAAACCGGTGGGCGATCCCGTGAAGAGCGTGATCCACGCATAGGGAAATGAAGCCGCCAGCAGGGTGGCCCACAGGCCCGCGCCGGGTTCACGTGCAAACCGGCGGGCCAACAGGCCCAGTCCGGTTATGGCCAGCAGGATGGAGGCCAATCCGCTGGCATTCCAGCCCGCGGCGTGTCCCGCCCACGGAGCCACGGCCATGTATACCAGCGAAAATGGCAGGTAATACAGATACGGCTGGACCCGCGCAGCGTCGTCGCCAAGGTTGAATTCGTAGATGTTGTGGAACCAGGGAGAATGGCCGGTCAGGGCATCCAATCCCAGCCAGAAGCGGTAGAGAAGTTGCAGATGATCGCCGGGCACGATGGGTTGGACCGTCTGTTGTTCAGGATTGAGATTGGTATGGGGAATGACCTCGGAAAACAGGCGGGGTAGTGGCCAGGCGGCCAGGATCCACAGCAGGAGGCCCGCCAGAAGCAGCAGGCCGGGGTAGCCCAGACCCGACGGATGCGAGCAGAGTTTCACAGCGGCCACCATAGGACAGAGATATGCCGGTAGGCAAGCCCAAGGCCGTTTGGGAACCGGTGGCGGGTTTGCCATCCATCAGTCTCATCTCGAAAAAATATGGCGGCTTGAACGGCTTCACGGAAAAGGTCGCCGACGATATCTCCTTCGCCTATCGCGTGGTTCAACCTCCCTGTCAGTGTCAGACACTGACAATGTTGACAATTCATTCCGAGTTCACCGGCTGCGCCCCGGCAGCCCCCCAAAAAAAACAGGGTGCCATCGCGAGGTCAGAACAGCGTGTAGATGAACGGGGCGGCGGAGGAGCCGGCGAAGATCAGGACGGACAGCAGCAGGAGGATTAGGACGACGGGGACAATCCACCAGGCCTTGTTGTGCCAGGCGAATTCGCCGAATTCCTTGAGCAGGCGGCCGAGGTATTTGAGGATCTTCATGGGGAGTCCTTTGTTCCGCAGGGGTTAGTCCAGCACGAAATCCTTGCGCCAGTTGGCGCTGTCCTGGAAGGGGGGCTGGTGTTGCTTGTCGAGGATGTAGGAGCCGAGGACGAGGTAGTCCATTTCGGTGCGCATGAAGCAGCGGTACGCGTCCTCGGGGGTGCAGACGATGGGTTCACCGCGGACGTTGAACGAGGTGTTGATGATGACGCCGCAGCCGGTGAGGTCGTCGAAGGCCTTGATGATGTCGTAGTAGCGCGGGCTGGTCTCGCGGTTGACGGTCTGCACGCGGGCGGAATAGTCCA
>JAAZBB010000028.1 GCA_012514035.1 Lentisphaerota bacterium
GGGCAGTGTAATCGAAACCCGTCGCGTTCCGGAATTCGTCCCGGCCCCAGCCGGCTATCCGCCGCAAGCCCATCACCAGGGTTTCACGCGCCTTGGCTTCGGGCGCCAAGTGTTCCTCGAATTCCCGTTTCCAGTCCGGCAGTTCCGGCGTGTTGCCCCAGCGTACGCCGCCCCAATGCGAATGGGCGGCCGGGCCCAGGCCGAGATACTCGCCCCCGCTCCAATACAGGAGATTCTGCCGGCACTCGCGGCCGGGACGCGCAAAGTTCGAAATTTCATAGTGGTTCCAGCCGGCTTGAGCCAGTCGCATGCGGGCCCAGTCGTACTGCGCGCGCTGCTCGTCCGCGGCCGCCGCCATTTCCCCGGTTTCCGCCCGACGGGCAAACGAGGTGCCGGCCTCGATTTCCAGGCAGTAGCAGGAGATGTGTTCCGGCGCCAACGCCATGGCCGCCTCCACGTCGGCACAGAAGGATGCGCGCGAGGCACCCGTCACCCCGTAGATCAGATCGAGGCCGATGTTCTTGAAACCCGCCGTCCGGGCCAGATCAATGCATGCGCGCGTCGCGGCCGCGGAATGGAGGCGGCCCAGGCGCCGCAGGGTTTCGTCGGAAAACGATTGTGCCCCGATGGACAGGCGGTTGACGCCGCTGCCTTGCAGGCGGGCGGCCTTGGCAGGAGTCAATGTGCCGGGATTGGCTTCACAGGTCCACTCCCCAACCCGGGACACATCCACATGCGTCCGCACCAGGTCCAGCAGGCGGGCGAGATCATCCTCCTCCAGGGCGGTGGGCGTTCCCCCGCCGATGAAAATGCATTCCGGGACAAAGTCCGCGGGCCGTTCCCGTGCAGTCCGCCGGATGCCCGCCAGCCAGGCCGCGACCAGCGTGCGTTCCGGGGGACGGGAATAGAACGCGCAATAGGGGCACTTGCGGACGCAGAAGGGAACGTGGACGTACAGTCCCGGGCCCATGTCCGCTTCAGGGAAGCTCCAGTTCCCGGATTTCGCGCAGGATGCGTTCGGCCTCCGCGGTGTCGAGCTTCGTCAGCGCGAAGCCCACGTGCACCAGGATGTAATCGCCGATCTGAACCTCCGGCAGATAGGCCAGCGAGACCTCCTGCCGGGCCCCGTCGAAATCCACGGTGCCGGACCGGTCAAAGCCCTGGCCTTCCGAGATCGCCACGATCCGTCCTGGAATCGCGAGGCACACCGGTGCTCAGACCTCCGGTCCGGGCGCGTCCGTGCCAGGCGCCTGGCCCGGCGGCGGCGCCACTTTCCCCACCCGCAGGGGAAAGCGGATCTTGATATCCCCATCCAGCAGCACTTCGACCCAATGCGTGCCGGGCTCGTGAAATTCCAGATTCAGGAACAACTCCACGTTGGTGGCGGTAGCCTCGGCATTGGGGAGCTTGACGGAGATTTTGCGGCCTTCGGCCACCAGGGTGCTCATGTCCGGACGCAGGATCCGGGTATGCTGTTCAAACCGGCCTTCGCCCGAGCACCAGCGCGTGACCAGAAACATGCGGGGATGCCGGAACGGGAACCGGGAACTGCCGAGGGAGTCGAACAAGCCGATCAAGATGAATTTGCCGGTCCGCTCCTGGCGCACATCGTCGCACAGCAGGGTGGATTGCATATCGGGGATCATGGCCATGTTGCTTGTCCTTTCCGGTGGGATTGTCCGCGGGATATTCCGGAGCCATCAAGATACCCGCAATCGCGCCGCTTGGCAACGCCTGGAAAGATTTCCCATTCCGTCGGATCGGATTTTTCAAATCTGGCGCGCACATCACGGCAGGACGGGCGCATCCGGGGCGGGCAAGATGCGGCCGGGCTCATAGGTCTGCATCAGCTTGAGAAAGACGGGCTCGTATTCCTCATAGAGCGCGGTCGGCACGCTGAACTGGACATGGTGGGCGAGGTCGCCGGTCAGGAAATCCAGCATCAGGACCCGGTTCTTGAAGAGCTGGACGGAGCGTTTCACGGCGCGATGAGCCCCCACGTAGGCGATGTCCATGTGCGTATCCGCGGCCAGGCTGTGCTCGACCCGGCGCAGGTTTTCCACCAGCTGGTCGAAGGTCAAACCGTTGGTGACCACCACTTGAATGCCCATGTCCATGCCATGGGGGCCCTGGAACACAACATTGAAAAACCCCTCCACCGGGGAGGGCACGCGGGTCCAGTTGCGGGGCGGGACCAGGCTGAACAGGCCCGCGGGATCCTCATAACGCGCCCCGGCCAGTCCCTGCGCGATGTCGGCCGCATCGCCCTGGCGGGGCAAGGGTCCCGTGCGCTGGATGCGTCCCAGGCGGTGCGTGATGCCGCGGATATCCGCCATCAGGGCCACCAGCAGCACCAGGGCCAGCAGAAGAATGACCCACCGGAGGCGGGCCCGCTGGTTTTCCTGCCGTTGCCGCGCCGCTTGTTCCCGTTGCCGCGCCCGCGCCGCCGCCGCCTGCAGGTCCTTGTCGGCGGGAAGCCGGGGCGCCATCAATTGCTCCGGGAAAAGCGGGTCACGTACTCCGGCAGCCAGTTCCAATAGGGATAGTATTCCTTGGGCAGCTCGGTCACGATGCGTTCGGAAGCGGTGATGTCCTGCCGCAGGGGATCATCCGGGCTGGGCACGACGCGCTGGTCGCGCACAAACAGTTGGGAATCGCCCGAATCGTCGTTGTGAAACGCCTCAAAGAGCAGGGTGCGCTCCACCTCGCCGAAATGCTCGAATTTTTCGGCGAGCCCGGTTTCCGCCACCTGCAGAAAGCGATCGAACCGGGCCGTTCCCAGGGTTGTTTTCAGTTCGCGATAGAGCTCTTCCCGCACCAGCTGGCCCTCCTCCGCATAGGGGGGGATGTTGAGCACCACCTGGTTTTCGGCCGGTTCCTGAACGAAGATATTTTCGAGCTCGAGATCCTGCAATACCGACCGGGTCCCGATGAACGCCGTGTCCAGGCGTTCGAGTTCCCGGTCGTTCAGGCGCAACAGCTCGGCGAGATCGGCGCTGACCGCCATGTCTTCGTCCACCGGGCTGACGCGCAGATTGGCCATCTGGGCTTCCGGCAGGGGAAAGGTCCCGCGCACGTTGTCCAGGATCCAGTTCAGCATGTCCTCGAGCCGGCTGCGGAGCCGCACGTTCTCCATTTCCAATTGGAAGGCCCGGCGCTCCAGCGCCTCCCCCGCCCCGGTGAGGGGGAGCGAATCGGACCGGACCGGCTGGAATGCCAGTGGTTGGCCGGAAGTCACCGGGCGGCGTTCGACCGGCGGGGCCGCCGGGCGGGGAACGTTGCCCGGAGCGGGGGCCGCAGACGGAAGCGGGCGGAACTGGCTTGCGGACGGATAGACCCGCCAAGCTGTCCAAACGGAGATGCCGACCAGGAGCGCAACGCCGAGGAGGGTTCCCGCGCATTTTCTGGAAATATCGGTTTCCCGCATGCCCCGTCCCCGATCCGGCCGGTCAAAGAACCGCGGCCGCCTTCATGGCCTCCTCGACCGTGGGATACAGTTTCACCAGTTTGCTCATGCCAAGGAGTTCGATGGTCTTGACGATCCGCCGGTTGAGCGCCGCGATGCCCAGAAAGGAAAGATTCTGGATGGTGATCCGCTGATAGCGCCCCAGCAGGGCCAGCCCCTTGCTGTTCACATAGGAAAGGTTTTCGCAATCCAGCACAATGCGGACATGGGGATGATTGACCATCGGATCGAGCAATTCCTTGAATTGATCGTGGGTCATCGAGTCGAGCGGACCTGCCACATGCACCAGTTGAATGCCATCACGGTTTTCAATCTGCGTTGTCAAGACTGCGTTCGCCATGATGCCTCTCCAATCGCTCGGGTTCCTGTCGGCTAATGAATCCTTCTTGCCGTCATTATCGACACCCCGGGGGAAGTTGTACAGTCCGGAATTTGCCCGGCGGCGGCCGGAGGGCATTTACAGGGCGGCCGCCGTCTGCAGGGCTTCTGCAACGGTGGGATACAACTTGACCACCTTGTCCATGCCCAGCAGTTCAATCGCCTTGGATACCCGGTTATTCAACGCCGCCACGGCGAAAAACGACAGGTTGGCGGCGGCCAGCCGCTGGTAGTGCGCCATCAGGGTCAGGCCGCGACTGTTGACATAGGTCAGGTTTTCGCAATCCAGCACGATCCGCACTCGCGGCTGGCTCACCAGCGGATCCACCTGGCTCTTGAACTGGTCATGGGTCATGGAATCCAGCGGTCCCGACACATGGAGAACCTGAATGCCTTGGCGGTCTTCGAATTCGATAGAAAGTCCAACGTTTGTCATAAAATCTCCGACACCTGATCGTGAGCAGGCCCGTGTATAGACCTGTTCATTAATATAATGGATCCGATCCCGGGTGTAAAGAGCGGACAACTCAGGGCACGACAAAGGACTTCCTTAGAACGATCGTCCCGCCTTGCGCCGGCCAATCCCGGGTTGGCCGGATGCCGATGGCCTGCGATTGCATACCAAGAAAAGGATCGGGTTCCACCCAGATGTAGGGCTCCTCGGGGGGGCCCTTCACTCCGGTCCCGCCCAGTTCGGGCCAGTCGGCATCGTCGTAATCCGGCAGGGCCCAATCCCCCGGGGGGTTGAAGGCAAATTTCCAGGACGGATCGGTTCCGACAAACCAATCCCGGCCCCGCAGGGCCGCCAGGATCCAATCCGGATAGCGCTGGCGGGGCGCCTGGATGGCCAGTTGATGTTTCCCGGGCGCCAGGTCAAACACCGCGGCCGGGGAGCGTTCCGGATGCCCGGCCTGCAGGACTTCGCGCCCATCCAGATAGAGACGCGCGGGCAGATTGGCATACATGACCGCCAGCGCCGCCCCGTCGCTTCGCTGGCGCTGGAGCAGCTGGGCCGCCGCCCGCACCGCTTCATCCGCATCCGCCAAAAACCGCGGCAGGGGATCCGGCCCGCCCAGTTTTTCATCCAGCATCGCCAGGCGGAATTCCAGCATGCGCCGGGCGGGAGGAGGATAATTCATGCCGTGGCGGCGCAAGCGCGCGGCCAATTCATCGCGCGCACCCTGCCAATCGCCCATGCGTTCGTGGTTCCACAGCGCCGTCATGACCACGGCGGCATCCAGGCGGGGATCGGGGGGCATGCCCCGGTTTTCGGGTTGCAGGCGCACGGTATCGGCGGCCTGGGGCTGATCCAGGTAATACCAACTGATGCTCTCGAAATACGCCCGGCTGGCATGATCCGGGCCCCGTTCGAATGCCATGTCCAAGGACCGGTCAAAGCGGGATGGATCCATGGCATGTACGCGGTATTGCACCGTGCGGAAGGGCTCTTTCACCAGCAGCCCGTGCGTCGGGCCCGCCATGACGTTCTGATAATACCAGCCGCCGTTGAAATAATCCTCCAGGCCCGTCCCCCGCCAGCCGGGCGATTTTTCCTTGTCCTTGCGGATGCTTTCGTCGCCCTCCAGCGCCCAGTACGAGCCATCCAGCGTGACCACCGAGAGCAGGCAGCCGACAAACTTGCCGCGGCCCTTCACCCGAAGAATCGGATGGGGACGGCCCACATCATTGGGCGTTGTGCGCCACCAACCCGCGTGAAAATAGCCCAGCCGGCCCGCGGATGCCTCCGGGCGCGCCGCCATCCATGCCCGGATTTTCACGGGCACCGGCGAAATCTTCCCCGCTTCCAGCCGGATTTCCACTGATTCCGCAAAGGGCATCGGGAACGCGCAGAAGAGGGCATTGCCGGTCATGCCGAAATAGAGCGATTGCGTGCGCACGCGCCGCCAGGGCAGGCCGCACAGGTCGCCCAGCGGAACCTTGACGCTGTCGTTCGTGGAGCCGTCGTAGCGAATCGCGACCAGCCAATCGCGCAAGATGGCGTCGCGCGATTCCTCCGGAATCCGGTCCCACTGCGGTTCAAACTCGAGGCGACGGATCACGCCCGGCCCGGCAATCCGGATCCTCTCCTGACCCTCGGCCAGGTCGGATTCCCGCAGTTCCCCCGCCGGCGGCAGCCGGTTGGTCTGCCAAACCCCGCGCGCCTTCTCCAGCGCGGCCAGGTCCCGTTCCGGCAGCGGCCATGCAAATGTCTCGACGGGCGTCCCGCGCGGCAAAGCCGATTCCGCAACCTGGTAGTACACCTTGCGCGGCGCCCCGCTGTCCTCCGGCGGGCCTTGTTCGCATTCAATGCGCAAGTTTTTTGAATAAGGCATCGGCACAAAGGAATACCAGCAGTAGTTGTTGTATTCCGCCAGCGGGGCCAGGAACGGCGCGAATTGGCCACCGAACAGCTCTTTGATGTCCCCCGCCAGGCGCGGCGTCTGCTCACCGTCGAAAAAGAAGCGAAACCGGTGCGGCTGGCCGTCCTTGGCGCCGGTGAACCACACGCGCGACACATAACCGGGCCCCTTCAGATCCGCCAGTACCTTCCAGCCCGGCGTGGAACTGTCGCGCAGGAAAGTCCCGTAATCGTTGTTGCCGCCCGTGCGGTCGTAGGAGGAATGCAGCCTCGTATCCGGCTGGTCCAGCCGCGCCAGCCAGAGCGGATCGGCCAGGCGTTCCGCCAGCGAGGCCACCGTGACCCCTTCCCCCGCCGGGTGCGGCCCGCAACCCGCCGCCGCCCCCAGCCAAACCATCGTTCCCAGCATCCGCCAAATTTGCTTCATTTCCACCTCGCCACCGCCTACTATGCGCAATTGCAGCTGATTAATGAACCATTTTTCGCACCAACCACCATCCATCCGGACGCGGGCATGATCATTTCGCGCACGCCCTACCGGGTCTCGTTTTTCGGCGGCGGCACCGATTATCCCGCCTGGTACCGCCGGCACGGCGGGGCCGTGCTTTCCGCCGCCATCGCCCGCTACTGCTATCTCACCTGCCGCTGGCTCCCGCCCTTCTTCGAACACAAATCCCGGATTGTCTATTCCATCATCGAAGACGTCCAGCGCATCGAGGACATCCGGCACCCCGCCGTCCGCGAATGCCTGCGCGAACTCGGCATCCGCGACGGCATCGAAATCCACCACGACGGTGATCTTCCCAAGATGACCGGTCTCGGCACCAGTTCCTCTTTCACGGTCGGCCTGCTTCACGCCCTCCACGCCCTGCGCGGCGAATGCCGTTCCAAAATGCAATTGGCGGAAGAGGCCATCCACATCGAGCGCGAGCGCTGCGGCGACCGCGTTGGCTCGCAAGACCAGGTGGCGGCCGCTTTCGGCGGCTTGAATTGCATCCGCTTTGCCCCCGACGACACCATCGTGGTCCAGCCCGTATCCCTGGCCGCCGACCGCCTGGCGGAATTCCAGGATTCCCTGCTGCTGTTCTTCACCGGTTTCTCCCGGATAGCCTCCGACATCGTCGCCGAGCAGCTCCAGAACATTCCCCGGAAGGAAGCGGAACTGACGGAAATGGCCCGCATGGTGGAAGAAGGCCTGGGCATCCTGACCGCAGGGCGCGACCTGGCCGACTTCGGCCGCCTCCTGCACGAAAGCTGGCGGATCAAGCGCTCTCTCAGCACCCGGGTCAGCACCCCCGAGATCGATGCCATGTATGAGACGGCCCGCCGCGCCGGCGCCCTCGGCGGCAAGCTCACCGGGGCCGGCGGCGGGGGATTCCTGCTGCTGTACGTCGAACGCGACCGGCAAGCCGCCGTGCGGCAGGCCCTGGCCCGACTTCTGCACGTCCCCTTTGACCTCGATCACACCGGATCCCAGATTATTTTTTCCAACCCCGTCCCCCTGGAAAGCACCCCGTGACCTTCACCCTGCCCCTGATGGAAAACAACATCACCGCGGCGGATCGTGCCGCCGTCATTGCCTTCCTGACGGGCGACCCCGTTCTCACGCAGTCCGCCCAGGTTCGCGCATTTGAACAGGAATGGTCCCAGTGGCTGGGCGTCCGTCACAGTGTCTTCGTCAATTCCGGCGCTTCCGCCAACTTCATCACCATGGCCGCCCTGCGCCACCTCCATGGCCCCGGGGAAGTGATCGTTCCGACCCTTACCTGGGTCTCGGACATCTCCTCCGTCCTCGCTGCCGGCCACACCCCCGTCTTCATGGACGTCGATCCGCGTACACTGGCGATGGACCCGCGCCAGGTCCGCGCGGCCCTGCATAAAAACACCCGCGCGGTTTTCCTGACCCATTGCCAAGGCTTTGACGGCCTGGACGACGGTCTGCTGGCCGAATTGCATCAGCGCGGGATTCCGCTGATCGAGGACGTCTGCGAATCCCACGGCGCCACGCATCACGGACGGAAGCTGGGCACATTTGGCCTGGCCGCCAACTTCTCCTTCTACTTCGCCCACCACATGAGCACCATTGAGGGCGGCATGGTATGCACCGATGACGGACATTTCTACCAGGCCTGCCGGATGCTCCGCTCCCACGGCATGGTCCGCGAGGCCGACAGCCCCGCCTTTCGGAAAAAATGGGAGGACGCCTCCCCCGACCTCAATCCCAAGTTCATTTTTGCATGGCCCACGGGCAATTTCCGCAGCACTGAGATCAACGCCGTCATCGGCCGCTCTCAGCTCAAGCGGCTTGACGAAAACAACCGGCGCCGCACGGAGAACTTCAAACTCTACCTGTCCCTCCTCGATCCCAAGCTCTACTGGACCGATTTCCTCGTTGATGGCAGCGTGAACTACGCCTTCCCCCTCGTGATGAACCAGCCTGATGCAGCTCTCCGCGACCGCCTAATGGCCGTGATGGATCAAAACGGCATCGAACACCGCCGCGGCAACGCCGGCGGCGGCAACCAGCTTCGCCAGCCTTACCTCGCCGGCATCGCGCCGCCCAAGGCCGACATCCCCCGCCTGTTCCCCGTCGTGGATCACATCCACTTCTACGGCTTCTACATCGGCAACTATCCGACCCTCGAAGAGGCCCGCATCCGCAAGCTCTGCGGCATGCTCAATTCGGTCCGGCCCTGACTCAGGCCCCGGCCCCGGAAACCATCCGGTCAATCAGTTCCCTGTGCAACCGCGCGGCGTGGCGAGGATTGAAGCAGTCCGCGGCGCGCTGCCGTCCCGCCAATCCGACCTGGGCGGCGGCGGCCGGGTCGGCCACCACCCGCTCCAGCGTCGCCACAAACGAGGCGCTATCATCCGGAGTGAACAGGAATCCATCCACGCCGTCGCGCACGATTTCGGCGATGCCAGGCAGCCCGGACGCCACCACCGGCCGGCCTGTGGACAGGCCGTTGTAGAGCGCGCTGGGAATGATGCCCTGGTTGTCGGGAGAGTTCCGCCGGTGCACCAGCACCGCATCCATCGCGTTGAGCCAGCGGTTCACATCCGACTTGGTCGGCAGCCATCCGGTCATGAGCGCGGCGCCTTCCAGGCCACGCTTCGCGATTTCCTTCCGGCACCATGCCTCGCCCCCCGCCCCGCCGATGATCACCAGCCGCCAGTCGGGATGCTTTGCGACTGCCGATTTCCACCAATCCAATAACTGGTCATAGCCCTTGCCGCCGCGAATGATGCCGAAAATCGCGAAATGCTTCGGGTTTTCATCCAATCCCAACTCGGTTTTCCTTGGCGCGGGGTCGAGGGGGCGAAAGATGCCCGGATTTTGCGGCGCATTGATCACGACGATGCGCGATTCGTTCATCCCCTTCGCCGCCAGCAGGCGCTTCTCGGCCTCCGTGCTGACCGTAGCTTTCACGTGCGGTCGGTTCCAACTGCGCACCTCGCGTTTTTCCAGCCAACCGGCCAGCCGCCGCCCCCAGCCCCAATGTCCCAGCAGGATGGACCACCACCAGTCACTGGTCGCGATGATCGTCGGGATGCCCAGTTTCACCACGCGGCCGGGGATCAGCGGCAGGGTTTCCTTGCAGATGATCAGCGCCGGGGCCAGAGCGCAGATCTGCTGGAGCAAACTGTCGAGATGCCGGTACCATAGACGCGTCTTGCGCCATTTGTCGCGCCCATTGGCTTGATCCACGGTGAACGGCAGTTCGATCAGCCGCATGTTTTGGCGCAGTTCGGCATCGCGCTTGCCTCCGGCAGGCCCCATGCTGGCATAGATCAACTCATGGTCCGCAGCCAGCACCTCGGTCAGCTCCCGAAGTGCCGGCCACTGGTACGCCTCAATCTCCGGCGGATAACGGTGCAGGTAGACGATAACGGGTTTCGCTTTGCTCATCTTTCTGGCCATGCTACCCTGCCCCCATGAATTTGACCAGCGCCCGAATGTTGATTTGCGGCGGTGAAACCCTCGCCGGGGCTGCCCTCGCTGAGGAAGCCAACCGCCGCGGCCTGGACGCCGCAACGCTTGCGGCAGCCGACACCTCCAACTGGGCCGACCCCGATGCCATTGAAGCCGCCTTCGCCGGGCAGGATCCCGAGGTGGTGTTTGTCGCCGCGGGCGAATCGGGAGGCATTGCCCTGAACCGCGCCCATCCCGCACGCTTGCTGGAATCCAACCTGCGCGTGGTGTTGAATGTCCTGGGCACGGCCGCCCGGCGGCGCGTTCCGCGCCTGGTCTACCTCGCCAGTTCCTGCTGCTATCCCCGCGATGCCGCCCAACCGCTATGCGTGGAGAGCCTGATGACCGGCCCCTTCGAGCCGACCAATGCCGCCTATTCGGCGGCCAAGCTTGCCGGCCTCATGACCTGCGAGGCCGTGCGCACAGAACACGGACTGGCCTGGTTTGCGGCAATCCCCGCAACCCTTTTCGGGCCCGAGGACCATTTCGACCCCGACCACGCCCATGTCGCCTCCGGGCTCCTCGTTCGGATGCACGAGGCGAAGCAACGGAACATCCCCGCGGTCGCCGTCTGGGGTACAGGCCGACCGCGGCGCGACTTCCTGTTCTCGCGCGACCTCGCCGACGCCCTGTTCTTCCTCGCGGAGAAATACGACGCCGCGAAAGGCCCCATCAACGTCGGTCCCGACACCGATCTATCCATCGCCGAGGTTGCCCAAGCCGTGAAGAAGGTCGTCGGCTACGAAGGGCAACTGGAATTCGATGTTTCAAAGCCGGACGGCACCCCCCTGAAGCGGCTCGACGCCGGTCCCCTGCGCGCCATGGGCTGGCAGCCCAAAACAGACTTCGCCGCCGGCCTGCGCGAAACCTACGCGGCGTTCTGCAAGCTCAAGCGTTGATCAGATCGATCACGCGCCGCGCCAGCGCCGGGCGTGAAAGGCCCTGGGCGGCGAGCAAGTCGTCGCGGGGGCCGATGTCAAAGTGGTAGTGCGGGGCGAGGCCGGCATGGGCCCATTTCGCTTTCGGCAGGCGCGGGGCCAGGTGCATTGCCAGCAGACCATCCATGCCGCCACGGCCAATGAATCCCTCTTCCATCGTCAGGATGGCACAGCACGGCGCCAACTCCGCTTCCAGCGCGGCGAGATCCGGCGAAGACAGGTTCATCAAATCCACCGTTCGCACGGGGATGCCGCCGGCTTCCAGCTCGTCGCGTACGCCCGCCGCCAGATGGCTCATGTAGCCCGTCGAGACAATCGCTGCCGCCGAGCCCCTGCTCCCCCCGAGGCGGAAGCCGCGCTTCATGTCCTCGGCCATTGGAGCATCGCCCAGATTCGGCAGCGGATGACTGTCGAGCCGCAGGTAGCGCACGCCCGTTTCGCCCAGCGCCTGCCGGGCCATTTCGGCGGCCGTCGCCGCGTCCGCCGGTGACCACACGCCCATGTTCGGCAGCGCGCGCATGAGGGCGATATCCTCCAGCGCCTGATGCGTCGGGCCCGACACCTCGTAGCTGTAGCCCGCGCCCACGCCGACGAGCGTCACGTTCATCGGCCGGACCTGCGAAAGGATCGCGAGGTTGATGCGGATTTGCTCGAGGCAGCGCATCGTAATGAACGGCGCGATGGCATAGGCCACCACGCGGAACCCCTCCAGCGCAAGGCCCGTCGCCACGTTCACCGTGTTCTGCTCGGAAATCCCCATGTTCAGGAACCGGTCCGGGAAATCCTTCCGCACGCCGTCGAGCACCGGCGAGCCAAAGTCCGCCGTCAAAAAAAAGATGTCCTTCTCCGCGGCCATCCGCTCCTTCATTGCCTGCAGGAAGGAGTCGCGCATCCTGGTCTTGGGCCCGCTCATGGCGCGCCTCCCGTCAGCTCCTCGACTTCTTCGGGCGTCAGCGTGCGGATGTGGCACAACGGGTCGCCCTCCAGCGAAGGCGCGCCCTTGCCTTTGATCGTATGGGCGATCACGACGCGCGGGCCGGGGAAGCCCGACGCCATCGCCCGGCCGATTGTCTTGCACAGCGCCTCGACATCGTGGCCGTCCACTTCTTCCGTCGACCAACCGAAGGCGCGGAACTTTTCCGCCAGCGGCGCGAGATCCACTACGCGCGCCGTGTAATCCATCATGCAGCGCGCGTTTTCGTCCACGATCAGGACCAGGTTGTCCAGCTTCTGCTGGGCGGCGAACAGAAACGCCTCCCAGACGGCGCCTTCGTGGAGTTCGCCGTCGCCCGCCACCACCACGACGTGGCGGTCGGAGCCCTGCCGCTTCAGCGCCACCGCCATGCCCGAGCCAACGCCGGGACCGTGACCGAGCGAACCATTCACCGTCTCGTAGCCGGGGATCACGGGGTCGGGAATGCCGCCCAAAAACGAACCCGGACGGCATACCCGCTGGAGCTCCGCCTTCGGGAAGAAGCCGCGATCGGCCAAAATGGGATAGAGGCTGATGGAGCCGTGGCCCTTGCTGACGATCAGTCGGTCGCGCGCCGGATCGCGCGGATTGGCCGGGTTGTGCCGCAGCAGCCCGCCGTAGAACAGGCAGGTATAGATCTCGACCGCCGACAGCGAAGACGCGACGCGCGTCTCCGGCGCCGCCGCGTGGATCCGCAGCGTCTCTGCGCGGAACCGCGCCGCCAGCGCGCGCAGTTCGTCGGGGCTCCTCTTTGTCTCGCTCATGTAAAATCCCTTTGGATGGGGTGCTCCAGGATCCGCCGCACGAACGCCGCGGCCTCCGGGCCGAAGCGCTTGGCGACCATGGCCTGGTACGCCGGGGCCTCGTAGTATTCCTGGAACGCCGCATCGCGGAAGCGCACCACTTCTTTCCAGTCCACATGTTTCGTAGAAAGCGGCCGCGAATCGCGGCTGTAGTGCCCGTAGGCTGACCACGCCGTCGGCATGGATACGCCCTGCGCCACAAGCTCGTCGTAGAGCCGCGTGCCGGGATAGGCCATCGCGCAGTAGAAGTTGGCCCATTCGAACTGGTATGTCTTGGCCATGTCAAAGGACTCCTGCATGCTGCCGAGATCGTCCTCCGGCAGGCCGAAGATGAAATTGCCGACGATGGAGATGTCCGCGTCGCGCGTCCAGCCGATCACCCGGTCCGTTGCGTCCCCGGTGGTCTTCTTGTTGACAGAGCCGCGCACGCGCGCATTGGCAGACTCGAAACCGTAGGCCAGCCAGCGCACACCGGCCTTGTGTAACTTCTGCAGCATGTCCGGACTGCGGATGGACGACACATGGGCATAGGCCCAGAAATTCAGATCCCACCCCTTGGCAATGATCCGGTCGCAGATTTCCTCGACGCGTTCCGTGTTCGCGGTGAAAACATTGTCGAGAATGCGCACGTTGCGCACGCCGTGTTTCTCCACGAGCGTTTCCAGTTCGCCGAGGACGCGGTCGGCGGAGCGCAAACGCAGGTTCGGTCGCCCGGCCACGACGTTGACGCTGCAATAGGAGCAGTTGTAGGGACAGCCGTGGTTCGTGTAGATCGCGCCGTAGGGGCTGCGTGCATTCAGTCGGTCGAAACAATGCCAATGGTGGGCCCGATAGCGCGTCGGCGGCATCAGGTCCCACGCCGCATCCGGCAAGCGCTCCACGTCCGCGAACATCGGCGCGCGCCCGCCCGCGGCCACGTCGTCGCCGGCGCGCGACCAGATGCCGGGAATTTCCCCCGCCGCCGGACGCTTGTCCCGGCCGTTCGCCTTCAACCATTTCGCCAGCGCCGTTACCGGCGCGTAGGATTCCCCGCAGCAGACGAAATCCGCTTCTTCGTCGCGCAGGATGCGCTCCGGATAGGCCGACGGGACGACGCCGTCCAGTAGCACGGGAATGCCCGGCGCCAGCTTGTGGATCGCGCGGACAGTCTCGCCCGCCGCCTGCATTTTCGTCACGTCGCCGGAGTTGACTTGGTCCGTGCCGACGATCACCAGCGCCGGAACCGACTCCCCCACCCGCCCCGCCACCTGATCCGGCCGTATCCCCTCCGCATCCGCGTCCAGCAATTCCACCGCGAGCCCCTGCTGCCGCGCATACGCCGCCAGCAGCCCCAGTTGGACCGGCGGCGTCACCGCCGCAATGTCCGTTCCCAGCGAGCCGTACGCCCGGGGGCGGTTGTTGGGGAAAAGAAGCAGCAAATCTACGGCATTCACCCCGGCAAACTACCACTGCCCCCCGCCCTTTGACAACCGCCCTCCTGATGCCAATTCGTTTCGTGCACAGGGGCCTGAACCGTGTGCGGCGGGCAGCGCCTCCATGCGGCCATGGGACAAGGGCGCTGTGCCCGGGCCCGGCGACCGCGCCCCCTTTGGCTGCCGCCGCTTGCGCGGAGGCCAACAAGAGATTGCCTTGCCGTTCGCTTTGGAGTACAAGGAATATTTATGAACCAGGAATTTGCCGGCTATTCCATTACCCGCCCCATGACGGGCGGGGGAATGACAAAGCTGTATGTGGCCATCGATGCCCAGCAGACCCGCTACGTCATCCGCGTCCTGGATGCCGTCAATGCCCGCGACCGCAAGAACCGCACGCGGTTTTTCCATGGGGGCGAGGTCATTGCCCGGCTGAACAGCCCCAATCCGCACCCCAATATCGTCAGGTTTATCAAAGCCGGCTATGAGGGCAAAACCCCCTTCATGGTGTTGGAATACATCGAGTCACGGACCCTGCGCGACCTGATCCTCTTCCGGGAACCGCTGCTGACGGAAAATGTGATGGTCTTCATCCGCCAGCTGGCCACCGTGATCCAGTACATTCACGCGCGCGGCTTCCTGCACTTGGACGTCAAACCGGAAAACATATTGATCCGCCCCGACGGGCGCCTGGTGCTGATCGACTTCGATTTGGCCATCCCCCGCAAGCGCTTTTTCAAGAAGCTGGCCGGCGTCTCGGGAACCACCGCCTATGTTCCGCCCGAAACACTGGTCAACCGCATCGCCGACGACCGGGCCGACATCTATGCTTTCGGCATCTGCTGCTACGAGATGCTCACGTTCCACAAACCCTATGAAGGGGAAAAAATCGAACTGGTTCGCGCGGCCCAGATCGATCCCAAGACGCCCCCCACCCCCATTCGCCAGCACAATCCCGCCATCCCTTCCGGCGTGGCCAATCTCGTCATGAAGTGCATCGCCAAGGATCCGAAGGACCGCTATCCCGACATGGTGCTGGTGCTGCGCGATCTCGACAATCTCATTTGATTCCCAGGTCCGGCCATGGAACCCAATTCTGCCCCTGACATTTATCTCATGAAGCGCGAAAAATCCCGCGCGGGCTGCATGACGGTCCTGATCGCCACGGTGGCGGTACTGGGCATCATCACCGTGGCTGGCCTGATGCGCTGGTTGGGCGGCCACGAGACGGAAACCGCCGCGCCCGCGGACCTCCCCGCCCTCTCCGAAACGGCCGAAGTCCTCCCGGAGGCTCCGCCACCCGTTCCGCCGGCCGCCCCCGAAGCAGCCCCCGCGGCCCCGCCGGCTCCCGCAGCCGCTCCGCCCCCCCCTCCATCCGCCCCGGCAGCTCCCGTGGTTGAACCATCCCCCCCGACGGCCGCCACAACCGCCGGGGACGCCGCAGGCATGTTTGCCCAGGCCCGTGAACGCCTTCAAGCCGGCGATTATCAGGGCGCCCGCCAGGCGGCGCTCGACGCCTTGGCTGCCCGCCCCGGCGATGCAGGCATCGAAACCTTCTTGAATGAACTGGCCATGCCCCTGCTGGCCTCCCAGCGCCCCATGCCGGAAAAGATCGAACATGTCGTGCAAGCCGGCGACTATCTCGGCAAGCTTGCCGCCACCTACAACACGCCCGTGGCCCTCATCGCCAAGGCCAACAACATCCAAGGGGCGACCATCCGCATCGGCGAAACCCTGCGCCTCCTGGACGGCAACGCGCACGTCTTTGCGCTCGCCGTCAGCAAGAGCCGCAACGACCTGGTCGTGACGCTCGACGGCAAATTCTTCAAGCGCTATCGCGTCAGCACCGGCGCAAACTCCATGACACCGGTCGGCACCTTCAAGATCACCGACAAGATCGCGCAGCCGGCCTGGCACAAACCCGGCGCCAAGGCCATCCCCTATGGCCATCCCGACAACCTGTTGGGCACGCACTGGCTGGCGCTCGACCTGCCCGGCTACGGTCTGCACGGCACGTGGGAGCCCGATTCCATCGGCAAGCAGACCAGCGCCGGCTGCATCCGCCTGCTGAATTCCGACATCGAGGAGCTTTACACCATCCTGCCCAAAGGCACGCTCGTCACCATTAGCGAATAGAGGGACGCCCTTGGCTGCATACATCCTCCCGTTTGAAAAGCCGCTGCTCGATCTGCAAAACAAGATCGACGAACTGCGCGCCTTTTCCCAGGGCCAGGGCATCGCGGCTCCGCAGGATGTCGCCCGACTGGAAAAGGAACTCGCGGAGACGCGCCGGAACCTGTATGCCACGCTCACCCCGTGGCAGAAAGTCATGGTCGCGCGCCATCCCCGCCGCCCCTATACCCGCGACTACATCGCCGCCCTCTTCTCCGGTTTTTCCGAACTCCATGGCGACCGCCTGCTGGCCGACGATCAATCCATCGTGGGCGGACTCGGCTGGCTCGGCGAACAGCAGATCATGGTCATCGGCACCCAGAAAGGCCGCGACACCAAGAGCAACCTGGCCTGCAACTTCGGCTGCCCCTTTCCCGAAGGCTACCGCAAGGCCCTGCGTCTCATGCGGCTGGCCGCCAAGTTCAACATCCCCATCGTCACCTTCATCGACACCCCCGGCGCCTTCCCCGGCATCGAAGGCGAGCAGCGCCATGTCGCCGAAGCCATCGCCGTCAACCTGCGCGAAATGTTCCGCCTGCCCGTCCCGATCCTGGCCATCGTCATCGGCGAAGGCGGCTCCGGCGGCGCCCTCGGAATCGGCATCGCCAACCGCATCCTGATCCTCGAATACGCCTATTATTCCGTCATCTCCCCCGAAGGATGCGCCGCGATCCTGTGGAAGAACCGCGCGCATGCCGATACCGCCGCCGCCGCCCTCAAATTGACCGCCCCCGATCTCGTCGAACTGGGGATCGCCGACGAACTCATTCCGGAACCGCCCGGAGGCGCCCATACCGATCCGGCCGCCGCCACCGCCCTGGTCCGCGACGCCCTGGTGAAAAATCTGGCTCAATTGAAGAAACTCCCTCCCCGGCAACTCCTCGACCAGCGCTACGACAAATTCCGCGTCCTGGGAATCTACAAGGAAGGGCCGGTTCCGCCCTTGACACCGCCCCCCGTTCCATTGGAAAGTGACTGACGATTCGAACCCGGGGCCTCGCCCCCGTTTTCACGCCCAACAGGAGGATCCATGGCCAGCATCAAAGGTACCCGTACGGAAAAAAATCTGCTCGCATCGTTCGCCGGCGAATCACAGGCCCGCACCCGGTATAATTTCTTCGCATCCGCCGCCAAGAAAGAAGGCCTGATTCAGATTGCCCGGATTTTCGATGAAACCGCCGACCAGGAAAAAGAGCACGCCAAACGCTTTTTTAGCTTTCTTGAAGGCGGCATGGTCGAAATCCGCGCCGCTTATCCCGCCGGCGTGATCGGCTCCACCCTGGACAACCTGAAAGCCGCCGCCAACGGCGAGAACGAGGAATGGACCCAGCTCTATCCCGAGTTCGCCCGCATCGCCCGCGAAGAAGGTTTCCCCCAGATTGCCACGCTGTGGGACAACGTCTGTGTTGCCGAAAAGCAACATGAGAAGCGCTACAACGACCTCTGGAAGAACCTCTCCGAAGGCCGGGTCTTCAAACGCGACGGCGTGGTCGTCTGGCGCTGCATCAACTGCGGCTATCTCCATGAGGCCAAGGACGCCCCCAAACTCTGCCCAACGTGCCTTCATCCCCAGGCCTATTTCGAACTTCTTGGCGAAAACTGGTAATCCATCGAAAAACAAACCGGAAAGGACTCCCACCATGAAAGCATCCGTCGACGCCTCCACCTGCACCGGCTGCACTCTTTGCTGCGATATTGCCGCCGATGTCTTCCAAATGGGCGATGACGGCCTGGCCCACGCCAAGGCCGAAGAAGTTCCTGCCGCGGCCGAGGCTTCCGCCAAGGAAGCCGCTGACAGCTGTCCGGTCGGAGCCATCACCGTCGGCTGAAAACCGATGCGCTTGCTTGGCCGCCGTTCCCCGAACGGCGGCCTTTTTCACCACGCCCCCAGTATGGAGTTTATAAACTCCATAATCGACGTCTTCCCCCGGCCCGTCCCGGTCCTGGCCAGCTCGGCAACCACACGGCATCCTGGCCGCCCGTGAATCTGCTGCTCGGCATCGGCAATCCCCGGCATGGCGACGACGCCCTCGGACCGGTCTTTGCCCGCGCCTTCCGTCACCCCAACTGGCAGTGCGTCAATGCCGCGACCGCCCCGGAGAATTTCACCGGCTTGATCCGGCGCTTGCGCCCCGACCTGCTGATCCTGCTGGATGCCGCCGACATGGGATTGCCGCCCGGCTCCCTGCGGCGGCTGAATCCGCAGGATATTCTGCCGGCGGATTTCGGCACCCATGCCGGTTCCCTCGGCCACCTGGCCGATTTCCTTTCCAACGCTGCCCGACAAATCGTCATTGTGGGCATCCAGCCGGCTTCCACCGCCCCCGGGACCCGCCTTTCCCCTGCCGTCCGCGCCACGCTCAAATCCCTGGGCCAGGCCCTTGCCCAGGGACGCCTGCCCGACCTCGGGCTGACGTCCGGACTTGCGTCCGGAGTTGATTCGCCGTAAGTTTCTTTGGTAATCAACCGGAGGCCATCTGTGAAACTGCTTGCCGCCCTTGATCTCTCCCGGACAACTCCCGATGTGCTGCGCGAAGCCCGGAACTGGGCCCGCCGCCTGTCCGCCGAACTGTTTCTGATCCATGTGGCGGAACCCGATCCCGATTTCATCGGCTACGGGGCCGGCCCGGAAAGCGTCCGGCTCGCCGTTGCCCATAAGTTCCAGCGCGCCCACCAGCAGATCGAAGCCCTGGCCGTGGAATTGCGCCAGGATGGCCTGAATGCCACCGCGCTGCTGGTACAAGGCCCCACCGCCGAAACCATCCTGCGGGAAGCGGACAAACTCTCCGCCGATGCTATCATCATGGGAACCCGTGCGCGCAGCGCCGTTCGCGAACTGTTTGTGGGCAGCGTCAGCAAGGAGGTTCTCCACAAATCCACCCACCCCGTCCTGCTTGTTCCTCCTCTCGTCGGTTCGGCCTGATCACCCGATGGCCGCGCTTGATCCCGCAGATTCGTTCCCCTGGCATCCAGCCATCGAACCGGGCCGCCCGGGGGCCCGCCAAACCACCACATGACCCCGCCCCGTTCCCTCACCATCCTGGGTGCCGGCCCCGCCGGCTACCCTGCCGCCTTCCTCGCGGCGGACCTCGGCCTGCCGGTCACTTTGATCGATTCCGCTCCCGCCCTTGGCGGGACCTGCCTCCATCGCGGCTGTATCCCATCCAAATCTCTTCTGCACGCAGCCGGCCTGCTCGTCACGGCCCGCGATGCGGAAACTGTCGGCATCACCTTCCCCCCGCCAACGATCCACCTGGACAAACTGCGGGAATGGAAGGATTCAATCATCACTCGCCTGGCCAATGGTCTCGCCCAGTTGGCGAAGGCCCGCGGCATTCGCACGGTAGAGGCCGCCGCTACTTTTCTTTCGCCCTCGTCATTGCAATGGAGTTCTCCGGACGGCTCCGTAACCCGGCATGATTTCGATGCTCTGCTGGTCGCCACGGGTTCCGTTCCGGCCATGCCCGCAGAATTTCCCGTCGGTCATCCGGGCCTCTGGGATTCTACGGCCGCTCTCGCGCTCGCGGACATTCCCGCCTCCCTCCTCGTGGTGGGCGGCGGATATATCGGCTTGGAACTGGGCTCTGTATATGCCGCGCTGGGCGCACAAGTCACCGTTGCCGAGGCGACCGGCGGACTTCTCCCCGGCATCGACCGCGACCTGATCGTGCCCTTGGCCTCCCGCCTGCGCAGACGTTTTCACGCCATTCAGATGAATACCCGGGTCGTGGGAATCGCCGACGCCGGCGACGGGCTCCGCGTCGAGCTGCACAACAGCACCACCGGCGAAACCCACCAGGAAACGTTCGCCCGGATCCTCGTCGCCGTCGGCCGCCGGCCCTTCACCGATGGGCTCGATTTGGAAAAGGCCGGAATTGACCTCACCGACCGCGGCTTCGTTTCCGTCGATGCCGCCGGCCGCACGGCAAATCCGCGTATTTTCGCCGCGGGCGACGTCACCGGCGATCCGATGCTGGCTCACAAAGCCACGCACGAAGCCCGGGCCCTTGTCGCCCGCCTGCTCGGACGCACAATGCCCGCGGCCCGGCATGTGCCTGCGGTCGTTTTCACTGACCCTGAAATCGCCTGGGTGGGCCTGACCGAATCACAAGCCAAGAAGCAATCTCGCGAGGTCAAGGTTTCCAAGTTCCCCTGGGCGGCCAGCGGCCGCGCGCTTGCGCTCGGCCGCACCGACGGCGTCACGAAAATCCTCGCCGATCCCGGCTCCGGCCAATTGCTGGGCGTCGCCATCGCGGGTCCCGGAGCCGGCGATCTGATTTCCGAAGCCACTCTGGCCCTCGAAACCGACGCCACCGCCGCCGACCTCGCCCGCACCATTCACCCCCACCCCACTCTCTCTGAAACCCTCGGCGAAGCCGCCGACCTGCACGAAGGCCTCTGCGCCCACCTCTACCGGACCTTGAAAAATCATTTTTAATCCGGAGCACGTCCATGCATCGTTTCAGCACTTGGCTGGTTTTGTCACTGGCATTGCTCCATCGCGCAGATGCGGTCCCGTTGAAGCCCCCCCCATTTTTGCCCGATTATTATTCCGAGGCCTTCGCCACGCTCGACCGCTCTTGGCGGCTGGTCGAGCAGAGCGCAACCAATGGCCAATTCAATCTCACATATGAATCCAAACCTTGTCACGGAACGCTTGTCCTTGAGCACATTCCCTGCGATCGGACGACGGCTCCCATGCATTTCAATGATATTGCCCGTCGATTGAACCAAAGGAGTTCCCGGCAGCAAGGGAGATTTGATGAAGTATCGGAATTCGAACTGCGCGCCGGAAGGAATAAATTCCGCCATATCCAATCAATCTGGTCGTTCATGCTGCCTCGCTCCATTCAGATCTGGACGTGGACGTTTCCGCGCACGGCGCCGGAAGTGTCACCCGGTACGCTTCAAGTCGTTCGCCAATGCGTGAACCGTCAGCGTTATGAAGATGCCCGCCGCGGAGGAAACGTCGCCATGGGCCGCTGGGGCCTCTGCATTCGCGCGCATGCCTTGGATTTGCTGAATGACGGCGATCAGGCGCAAGCCCTGAAGGTTTTGCACGACCTCCTGTCGACCTCTCCAAACGATTTCGAAGCACATTTGGCCTATATGGCCAGCGCCGCGGATCCCGCCGCCGCCAGCAACAGCGCCCAGATCGTCTTTCGAAACTCGGAAGATCCCGCCCATATGGAACGCGCGGCGGCTATTCTGGGGATCCCGAAACCGAATTACGAATCCCTGCCCCCGGTATCTCCCGATGATACCGGCCTGCGTCTGGTCTTGATCCCGCTTGAACCCGACTCCCTGTGGTTTTTGGATGACGCGGTAAAATTATACGAACAAATCACGGATATTCCGGTCAGCATCCGGCGTCTGGAAGAACCCTGGGAATGGAAAACGCCCGAACGGATCGCCCGCCAGCGGGAAGTCCAGAGGCTCCTCCACGTTGAAGGCCAGCCGCCCATCGATTTTACCGGTTGGTCGCCCAAACGCTACGCCGAGACGTTCCGCGCCAACGTCGAAACGGCGGATGCCTTCTCGCGCTGGCAAGTCGAAAAACTGATCGCCGCCATTACCTCTGCACCCGGACAATACGAAGTCGCCCCTCATCTGAAACGTCTGAAAGAACACCTCAAGGAAAAGCGGTCGGCCGATTGGCGCACGATGTATGTGGCGCTTACGCGGACGAACATCTACAGTGGAGACAGCAACTTCATTTTCAGCATGGCCAGCTGTCCCCCAGCGGAAACCGCCGCTTTCCTGTCCTATTACATGATGCTGAGTTCCACCCTCGACGAGTCTCCGGCATCTCGCGCCCGATTGACCGAACGAATCGCGAAGTCGCTCGTGGCCGCCAGCATCTGGCAATTGGACATTCCGCGCAGTACCGATCCGGCTTGTCCCACCTCATACCCGGATGGCGTTTCGCGCCTGGACCAGCAAGCGCTCGTCCTTTCTGCGGATATCCGCTCGCAGCTTGAAAAGGTCCGGGATTCTGCCGGCGCACCGCCGGCGGGCGCGCCCCCGTAAAGCGGCCTACAATCCCGCGTCCGCCAACGCCTTCTGGGCTTCGCCATTGCCCTGAGCCGCCGACAGGCGCAACCATCGGGCCGCTTCATGAGGATCCGCAGGCACCCCTTTCCCGTCCCGATAGAACTGCCCCAGCTTGAATTGGGCCCAGGCGTCTCCATTTTCCGCCGTCATCCGGTACCACTTTGCCGATTCCGCGTAATCCACCGGTACGCCGTACCAGCCTTCTTCGGCCACAAGACCCAAGTGGTTTTGGGCCAGCACATATCCCTGCGCCGCGGATTTCCGGCACCAATCCAGCGCCTGATCCATGTCGTGGGAAACGCCCCAGCCTTTCTCGTGCATCAAGCAAAGATAGTATTGCGCCTCTGCCAGATTCTGTTCCGCGGCCCGGCGATACCACGCAACGGCCTTGTCGTAATCGCGGGTCACCCCGCGCCCTTGTCCCAGCATGCGCCCCAGTTGATATTGTGCCCGAGCATGTCCCCGATCCGCCGCGTTGCGATAGCATCGCAAAGCCAGCACGTCGTCCTGCACCACGCCTCGTCCCTCGGCATGGGCAAGCCCGAGTTGATACTGCTCTTCGGCATAATCCCTGTCTCGTGCGGACAACTTCGCTGACCGTTCCATGGCTTGAGGCGGTCTTGCCGGCCAAATCTGGCGATACCACACCCACCCACCCCCCACACACACCACGAGAATCACCCAGACAGTCAAAAACACAGCCATCTGGATTCGAACGCCGCCCTCTGAGGCCCCGCATTCGCCGCATCTGGAATGAGTTTTTTGCATGGAGCAAACCTTTCGCGCCAAATCTAGCCGCCCATTGCCCTTCGGATCAAGCCGGCGTCAGCCTCGACTGTTTTGGAACCGCGCGAGGCTTTCCAGGTAATCCGCCGGCGTGCCGAAATCGAAGCGCTCGGCCGCGGTCATTTCCAGCGCGAGATAGCCTTCCCGCGCCCTCTGCATCTCCTGCGCGCGCGTGAGCTGGAATTCGCCACCGTCGCGCAGGTTGTCGTGAATCATCTGCGCCAGTACGTCGTAAATCGACGGAGCCAACAGGTGCATGCCGAACCAGCCGAGGAATTCGTCCGCGCCCAGTCCGTCCACACGCAGGTCGCGACGGGCCAGCTCGATCGCCGGCTTCTCCACGATGCGGCTCACGTCCACCAACCGCGGAAAATCCGGGCGCCGCGCGCCGGCAATGGTGCCATAGCCCTTGAGCTGCGCCGGCCCGATGCGGTTGACCGCGGACACCGAGCGGCCGTCGCTGCGCCCGGCCATTTCCGCCAGTTCGCGATAGGGCGACATGGGCGTGCCGCGGAACAGGTGGTCGCCCAGACACAACAGCACCGGCCCGCCGCCGGCGAAGGCACGGCTCTGAAACACCGCGTGGCCATAGCCCTCCTGCTCGCGCTGGATCGCAAAATGCAACCGTGCGTTGTACTCGGGCATTTGCCGCGTCTCGGCGGCCAGCGCCGGGGTTTTCTCCAGCCGCCGCAGCAGCTCCGGACCCGGACCCGCAAAATACGCGCGGATCGCCTCTTCATCGCCCGGCTGCGCGACAATGCAGATGTCCTCGATGCCTGCCGCAACCAGTTCCGCGATGTGATAATGGATCAAGGCGCGGGCAATGCCGTCCGGTCCCACCACCGGCATCAGTTCCTTCTTCACCGCCTGCGAAGCGGGAAACCATCGCGTCCCGAGGCCGGCCACGGGAATCACCGCCCGGGTGGCCGCCGCTACGCCCGCCGCCATGACCACCCTCCCGCCCGAGGGGCATACCGCCACGCCCCGAACTCCAACGCCCCCGGTGACGTGCCCTGGAACACCTCCGGCCGAATCCCGATGCGGCGCTCATATTCCGCGACAATTTCCGGAACAAGTCTTCGCAAAGCATCGCGACGGCCGAAAACCGCGACTGTCCCGCCCGCCCCGCCCCCGGTAATCTTCGCGCCGAACAAACCCCGCTTCACGCCCCGACGACGAACCGCCTCGACAATGAAATCCACCTCGGGCACCGACAGCCGGCATTCATCACGATAGCTTGCATGCGCCCCGTACATTTCCAGGCCCGCCGCAACGCATCCGGCCTCGTCCCCGGCGGCGGCGGCCCGCAGCGCTCCGATGAATCGCAACACCCGCTCGTTCTCCATCACTGCATGGCGAACCGGACCGCGGATTCGATAGACGACATCCGGCCTGATCTTCGTGGCCGGGTCCCCGTGCGATTGATACCGCTTCAGGAAATCCCCGCCCGGCATTTGCTCCGGCAGGCGCTGCAGCGGAAGTTCCGTGGCGGCAAGCTCCGTCAGGTGCTTCACGGACGGCAAGCCCTTCTTCGCCCGCAGGTCATTGAGGATCTGCCGGCCCATGAATGCCCCGATGCGCACATCGCCGTAGGGCGCCGCCGCCACCGAGTGGCGCACCATGGAATTGATGCCGATGAAGCCGGTGCCCTCCGGAACCGACACCGTGCCGCTGACCGCCCCCGGCCGACAGAGTATGTGCAGCAATTGCCCCTGCCGTCCGCTGGCGATGGCGATCTGGTCCATGATGCCACACGGCGCCCCCACAACCCGGTTTTCCGCCATTTGTCCGAGCCGGGCGATCCGGGCCGCCCCCACCCCCAGCCCTAGACAGGCATCGAGAGCGCAGAGCGTACCGATTTCCACCGCCGCCGAACTGGCAATCCCGGCATTCATCGGCACGGCGCTTAACAACAGGATATGGAAGCCCCCACGCAGCCGGACGGACTCCTCCTGCAGCAAAACCCCGAGACTGCCCCCCGCGTAGGCCGCCCACGCCGCAAGCGGATTGCCGTGGAACAAGCGCCGAACCTCATCCAGCCCGTGACGTCTTGTCCGGGATCCGAGCCAGGCCAGGGGAATGCGGGTTTCCACCGGCAGGCCCTGACGACTGACCGGCAGGGTCCGGATTCGCACCAAAGCATCCTGCTGGGGCTGCACGGCAACCAGAATGCCCAGCCCCAGCGTGGCTTCGCAGACATTCGCTCCGGAATAATCGGCTATGCCGCCCATCACATCCAGCCGCGCCGGCACCCGCACCGCCCAAATGTCCCGGCGTTGAAAAAAATCCCCCAGCCCAGCCGGATCGGAAGCTGCAGATCGCATCCGTCGTTCGAATTCGGCGATTTCCCGGAGGCGACCGGGGGCGGCTGGCTGAACATGACGGGACGGGGGCGTTTGCATTTACGTCAGTGGTTATGCGCGGGAGAATGAGCCTCTGCCGGATTTTTGCAAAGTCAAAATCCGCCCCACCTGGTCCATGCCGGAAAGTTTCAATGTTTATAAACATTGAAACAAATGTGGGCGGGAGACGGGGACTCCTGCGGCATAACGAAACGGGGGGACGCGTGTATCGGAATTATCCCCCGGCCCGGCTCGGGATTGTGATTATGTTTTCCAGACACAGCCCTCTGTGGTATGATTTCATGTTGGGCGTTGGGAATGCGCAACCAGGGAGTAATATCATGAACAAAATGCTTTGCTTGATGGCCGGCCTGCTGTTTGCCGTCACGGTCGCCGGAGCCGAAGACCCGGTGCCGACCGGCGCTGCGCCTGCTCCGCTCTCACGCTTCAGCCTCGGCGTGCACCTATCCTATTGGAACGTGCCGGATCTCGATGAATTCGACTTGAGAGGGGCCTTCGGCCTCGGGCTTTCCGGCCAGTACCGCCTGCATCGGAACCTGGCCCTTGACCTGCGCTTTTCCGGATTTGCCGCGGGCGATTCCTACGATCTCTACCGGCCGGAACAGGGCTGGTACAAAATCTACACCGACGTGGTAACCGTTCCGCTCGAAGCCGGGCTGCTCGCCTGCCTGCCGCTGGGAGAATCGTTCACTTTGTACGGCGGGCCAGGCATGGGCTATTACATCTTCGACGGCGAAATTCGTATCGAACAAGGCCCTTGGGAAACCACCTACGACCTTGATTTGAAGGACAAAGGCGGCTACTATGTTCTGCTGGGTGTGCGCGCCCAGCTGGCCCGCAACGCGGCCGTTTATCTGGAAGGCAAATACACCTGGGTGGAAACCTCGCCGAAGCATGAATTCACTTGCCCGGGCGGGTGCGACCAGCTTGCACACAAGCCCATTGATCAGGATCTCGACTTCAGCGGCCTGGCCATCAATTGCGGCATGCTGTTCACGTTCTGAAATCGGTGGCCAGGATCAAGCACATTGTCGCCTGGCGGCGTACCAGGTCCACCCCGAATGCCAGGCGGTCGTCGCCTTCGTCTTCCAAATCGTCTCTGAGCGTCGGTTTATCGACTACAAAACAGCGCGACGCGGGAATTCGCTGGAATGATGGGATCAAGGGGTGACGAAATTCGGTATTTCGTCCTGATTCCCCAATATTCCAACCTTCTCCTATTCCATTCTCCCTGTCTCCCGCCCGGTCAGGGGTACGAAGCGCACCGGAAGAATTGGTCGAACGGCTACCTCCCCCCGGACATCCTTCTGCAATAAAACCAACTCCTGCGATGACCAAGCTTCGCCCAATGGAATCGCCATCCGCCCGCCAGGCTTGAGTTGCTCCACCAGGGCCGGCGGCACACGCCGCGCAGCCGCCGTCACCATGATCGCATTAAATGGCGCCAGCTCCGGCAGCCCGGCCGACCCGTCGCCGGCATGCACAGTCACGTTGGCAATCCCCAGCCGCGCCAACCGCTCACGGCAAGCGCAGGCCAGTGCCGGTACGATTTCGATGGTGTGCACCTGCCGGGCGAGCTTCGCCAGTACCGCCGCCTGATACCCCGAACCCGCACCCACCTCCAGCACCTTGTCGCCCGGTTCGATCTCCAGCAGGTCCGTCATCAGCGCCACAATGTACGGCTGGGAAATCGTCTGCCCGTGGCCGATGGGCAGCGGAATGTCCAAATAGGCCGAGACCTGTTCCTCCTCCGGGACGAATTCGTGACGGGGCACGTCGGCCAGCGCCTGCATCGTCTGGGGGGCAAATGTGGAAATCCCGGTATAGCCGGCGGTGACTTTCGCCTCCGCCGCTATTTCTCTCAACAACCGTGCCAAACCTTCGAGATCCATTGAGTCCATTGGGGTCAGCCCTTAAATCTTAAGTTGTCGCTCTTGACTTAATATTTAAGGGCTGACCCCACCTGTTTGCATTGCGAGTATTTTGCCACGTCCTAATTGCGCAGGGAAATTCTTTTTGCTCCTGGCGGTTTTACGGTTGTCACGCCCCGGCAGCCTTCGCCATATTCGGCGCATGACAGCCCGGATCTCGTATCCGCTCTTTACCTTGGCCATCCTGATGGGGCTGGCCGGATGTGTCCGCGTACCGGTCACGCCGCGAGGGCCCCGGCCATTGCCTCCTGCACCGTCCCCGACCCCGCCGGTGGCCAAGCCCCTCCCGCCCATGCCCCCACCCCCGCCGCCGCCAGTGCCGACCAAACCCGTTGAGGTGCTCTTCGCCATTCAGGTCCGCCTCGACCGCGGCCATTTCTCTCCCGGGGGCATCGACGGCCGCTGGGGCGCCAAGAGCCGCAAGGCCCTGACCGCCTGGCAAAAAAAGAATAAAGAAGCCGCCACCGGAGAGATCGATGCGGCAGTGATGGCCCAGTTGGGCGACACCAACGGCGTGATGACAACCTACACGATTTCAGCCGCCGACCATGCCGCCCTGACGCCCTATCCTTCCTCCTGGCTTGAGCGTTCCCGGATGGATCGCATGGGGTATTCCACGATCGAAGAACTGGTCGCCGAACGTTTCCACCTCTATCGCGCCGCCCTGCGCCGGCTGAATCCCGAAGTCGCGTGGCCGAATCCCCCGGCCGGGACCCTTGTCGCCGTGCCGAACGTCAAACCCCGCCCGCTGCCCCCGCTGTCCCGGATCGAAATCCGGCTCGCAGACCGGACGCTGCGAGCTTATGACGCGGAAGGCCGCCTCGCCGCGCACTTTCCCTGTTCCATCGCGGCCGACAAAGCCAAGCGACCCGAAGGCGAGACCCTCCGCGTGGCGGTCTGGGCGGAAAACCCCGACTACACCTTCGACCCCGATCTGTTTGCGGAAGATCCCGAAGCGGTCGCCATCGGCAAAAAGCTCCGGATTCCCCCCGGCCCCAACAATCCGGTCGGCCT
The DNA here is from genome assembly GCA_012514035.1 of Lentisphaerota bacterium. Lineage (GTDB taxonomy): Bacteria > Verrucomicrobiota > Kiritimatiellia > CAIQIC01 > Lenti-01 > Lenti-01. Next base: position 28,623 of record JAAZBB010000028.1, read on the forward strand.
GGCCTGGATCGGCCTTGACCGGCCCGGTTACGGCATCCATGGCACGCCCGCCCCGGAAGACATCAGCAAAACAGAATCCCACGGCTGCTTCCGCCTGACCAACTGGGATGCCCTCAAGCTCGTACACGCCGTCCGCCAGGACCTGCCGGTCGTGGTGCTGCCGTGATCATGCCCCTTCATCGCCGGCCCGGAGACGTCTACCCTTTACGTCTTGGCGCCTTAGCGTGACCATGATTGTGGAGACCGCGCCGCCTCGCGTAAAGACGCCAAGACACACAGAGCTCTCACGCTGCAGGAAAGCCGACCCCGGCGACTACTCCTTGCGCTGTGTTCCGGGATCCGGCTCGGTCCGTTGGGGATGGGCGAAGAGGAAACGGAGCCAGTGGGGCGTCATGCGCGCCCAGGCTTCTTCATTATGTTCCGCCCAGCTTTCAATGCGCACCATGAGGTTTTTTTCCGGAAAATTCGCCTTACGGAGGGCATCGGCCATTTTCAGGGTGCCGTCGAGCAATTCGGCCTCGAGGCCGGCGGCGCCGCCGCACGACAGGAACAACCTCAGATCGGGCAGGTGGTCGCGGTCGGCCGCGACCATGCGAAAACATTCCTTCCCGTAGCGTTCGACAAGCGCGGGGGAAAGACAGGCCGCGCCGAAGTAGACCTCCGGATGCTTCCAGGCGGCATAGAAAGAGATCAGCCCGCCCATACTTGATCCTGCGATGGCGGTGCGTTGCGGATCCGTCCGCCACGTGGCATCCACCATCGGCTTGAGTTCCTCGATCAGAAAGCGCAGGTAGTCATCGCCCTTTTTTGCGGGGGAATATTCGTCGCGGCGCGCGTCGGTGCAATCGGCGGCCACGACGATGAACGGTTCCAGTTCGCCGGTCAGGATCATGTCCTGGGCCAGTTCGTCCACCTGCCAGTCCTTGCCCCAGGTGGAGGTGGAGGGATCGAACACCTGCCGCCCGTCGTGCATATAGAGGACCGCGTAGCGCCGGGAGGGCCGTGCCTCGTAGCCCGGCGGCAGCCACACGATCACGTCCCGGTCAAATTCGAGGAACTTCGAGTGCACCTTGGGCAGGATCCGATAGTCCCCCGTAATCTGCGGCCCCGGCTGGGCGGCCACGGCATCCTTCCAGGCCGCGACCTGGATTTCCAATGTTCCGTTCTCAACCGGGACAAAGGTGCGGTTGGCCGGCACGCGCCCGTCCGCATCCACCTCCTCGGTCCCCCATGTGCCGCGGGTCACCTTGAACTCGACCGGCGCCGGCGTCCGCAGGGACAGGACCGCCTCCCAGCGGTTGTCGTTGGTCCGGGTCATGGGCACGGCGGCCGGGTCCCAGCGGCCCAGCTCGTCGGCGGAGCCCGTCAGGAACACCTGTTCGCCCACGCCCAGGGTCATTGCCGTCTGCACCACCACCAGCATTCGCATCATGGTCCGCTCCTCGCTGCAGGCTCCGCCTGCGCCTCTGTTCTTACCGGATTCGTGCCCTCGTGTAAACCGTCCGCGGGCGCAAGACCCGGAAACTTGCTTCGCATTCGATTCCGGGCTTGCCTCGGCGCTCCCGACCGTACTAAGATTTTTTGCGTGTTGCCAATGGTGGCGACGCCTCCGGCGACTACGGAAGCGGGTGGGAATCCCGCGCGGTCGCGCCGCTGTAACCGGTTCCGAAATTCCAGCAAGCCATTCCGCGCCTCGCCGCGGGAGAAGGCGGAAGAGTAGACGGCCGGAAGCCAGAAGACGGGAAGCCGGGGCAAGATCAATCCAATGCCCTCGCAGACTGGGGCGGAAAGGATGTGCGCCATGCGGCGTGATTGCTGTTTCCTGCTGGTCCTGTTCCTGGCTTTGCCCGCCTTCGCGGCACAAACCACTGTTTCATTCGACGCATTCCTGCCCAACCCGGGCGAGTACATCGAGGACACCTCCCTCGCGGACGGGGCCGCCACATTCATCAACACCTGGTACGAAGCCTGGGGGGCCTGGTACTGGGCCGGGTTTGCCTTTTCCACCGTCAGCAACACGACCGACGGCACCTACCTCAACCAGTACGCCGCCGCCGAGGCGCGAACCAACGCCTACGCCGTGGGCTATGACGACGGCTGGCACGACGCCCCTGAAATTCTCTTCGACCTGCCGGTCGCGCCCAAATCGGTGTGCGTCAACAACACGACCTACGCCTCTGCCACGATCCGCAACGGGAGCGCCTTCAGCCGCGCATTCACCAACGGCGATTTCTTTGTCTTGACGCTCACCGCCCTCGACCTCGACGGCTACGTCGTCGCCGTCACCAACCACTACCTGGCCGATTACCGCACCGAGGTTCCGTTCATCCAAACCAACTGGATGGACCTCGACCTCACGTGGATGCCGCCGGACGTGGTGTCGCTTGTCGGCACCCTGACCACTTCCGACGTAGGGATCAACGGACCCAACACGCCGATGTATTTCGCGCTGGCCGACTTCACCTACGCCTACGCCGACGCATCCGGCGGCATCGCCGCGTCCAATCCCGCCATCTGCTGCTGGGCGGACGGCTGGACCAACTACGTCCCAGGCCCCAACGTTGACTTGCCATGGCAAACGCCATCCAACGCCCTGGGTGCTGCCCAAGGCTCCCTCGACGGCCTGGGCGCCACCAACGGCATCGTCAGCCTCGGCGACGGCGGCCGGATCACGCTGACCTTCCCGGTCCCCATCCGGGATGGCCCCGGGAACGACTTTGCCATCTTCGAAAATGCTTTCGACGACACCTTCCTCGAACTGGCCTTCGTCGAGGTTTCGTCCGACGGCACCAACTTCGTCCGTTTCCCGAACCACTGCCTCGAGACCAACTGGATCGACACCTACACCCGGACAAACGCCTCCGACCCGACGGCCTACGGCGGCTTGGCCGGCAAGCACCCGCAAGGTTTCGGTACGCCGTTCGACCTGCGCCTGCTGGCGGGCACGCCGGGGCTCGATGTGCGCCGGGTCAGCCATCTACGCCTTGTGGACATCACTGGCGACGGCTCGGTGCAGGACGACTACGGCAACCCGATCTACGACCCGTGTCCAACGTGGGGTTCGGGCGGCTTCGATCTGGATGCCGTCGGCGTGCTGAATCCGCGGATTGAAATCAGCACCATGCCCGGCGTCCCCGCCCCCGCCCTGCCCGGCTTCCAACCCTTCTTGGAATACAAAGCCGGAATCGGCGACGCAGATTGGACCACCAACGCCCCGCCCCAGGGCACCCCCGGCTTCTTCCGCTGGAGACTGATCAAGGAATGAAAACAGCCATTCCCGATTTCCTTGGTAGGGACGGCGCGCCCCACCGTCTCAACCCTCCGATTTTTTCCACACAAGGGAGGCTCATGCAAAACCTCACGCGACGAGGGCGTCACGTCTACAATTTGAGGCAGACCCCTACTTCCTGTTATGGAAAGAATGTTTCCACGGTGTGGAAAAAAAGGGCATTTTTTTCCACACAATGGAAAAAGTTTTGGGGATTTTTCCACACAATGGAAGAAATGTTTCCACGGTGTGGAAAAAAAGGGCGATTTTTTCCACACAATGGAAAATGTTTTCGCGGTTTTTCCACACAATGGAAAGAATGTTTCCACCGTGCGGAAAACTATAATAGTTGCAACTATTATAGTATGGGGCTGGCGGGGTTCACGCTGACGGAGCTGCTGATCACGATGGCGGGGGTCGGGCTGCTGGCGGCGATCCTGGGCGGGACGCTGCCGGCGGCGCGGTCGGCAGCGGAATCGGCGGCCTGTTGCTCGAACCTGCGGCAGTTGGCGGCGGCGAACCTGGCCTATGCGACGGACCACGGGCGGTACGTGGCGGCGGCGGCGGACATCGAAGGGGCGAATTCCATCCGCTGGCACGGGGTGCGCAACGGACGGGAATTCGACGGGGCGCGGGGGCCGCTGGCGGCATATCTCGGCGGGGGCGGGTCCAGCGCGTGGGTGCGCCGCTGCCCGGCATTCCGTCCGGACGCAGCCGGATTCGAGGCGGCCTGCGGAGGCTATGGCTACAACGCCCTGGGGGTGGGATCGGAAATCTGCCTGCCCGGGGGGGACGGCCACCGGCGGGGCATGCAGCCGGGGGCCATCGCCCATCCGGCGCAAACGGTAATGTTCGCGGATACGGCGTTTCTGCAAGGGAGCGGCCACCGGGCGCGGTTGATCGAGTATTCGTTCGCCGAGCCGCCGCGGTTCGCCAGCGGCGGCATCCCCTGGCCCACCATCCACTTCCGGCACCGGGGCAAGACCCATGTGGCCTGGTGCGACGGCCATGTCTCCGCGGAAGAACGGGCCCGGCCCGAGGCTTCCGTGGCTGATTCCGCCCTGGGGTGGTTCGGCCCGGACGACAACTCGCTTTTTGACCCGTTTTGAGCATTGACTCTGCGGGGGCGGTTGGGATAGTTTCCATGCTGTTGCTACAACTCTGGCGTCGCGTGAGAGTGGGTTTTCCCACTCTTTTGCGTATCGGGAGCTGTGCGTTTTGTGCTTTTCCCCCGGGCAGGGGGAGGAGGTTTGACAAATGAACAACGAATTGCTGGCCGTATTTGAGTACATGGAGCGGGAGCGCAAGCTGGACCGCGAAACCTTGATTGAGCTGGTGGAGTCCGCCCTGCAGGTGGCCGGCCGCAAGAGCATTGGGCGCGTCCGGGATCTGCGCATCGCGATCGACCGCAAGACATTGGAAATCAAGGCCTTCGCCAGCATCCAGGTGGTGGATTTCGTACGTAACCGCCAGGAGGAAATCTCGCTTGGAGAAGCCCAGGCGAAATATCCCGGCAAGGAATGGAAACTCGGCGACCTGATTGAAATCGAAGTCACCCCTCGCAATTTCGGGCGGATCGCGGCACAGACGGCCAAGCAGGCCATCATCCAGAAGCTGCGCATGGCGGAAAAGGACAAGGTTTATGCCAATTACAAGGACCACGTAGGTGAAATCGTCACCGGTACCGTGCGGCGCTTTGAGCGCAGCGATGTCATCGTTGACCTGGGCGACGCCGAAGGCCTGATGCCCAGCCGGGAACGGGTGCCCAGCGAGGAATATCAGCCCGGAGACCGCATCCGGTTCCTGCTGCTCAATCTGGATTCGGCAACCGCCGGGACCCAGTTGACCCTCTCGCGGGCCAGCCCCGACTTCATCCGCAAGCTCTTCGAGCTGGAAGTGTCCGAGATTGCCGACGGCACGGTCGAAATCAAGGGCCTGGCGCGCGAAGCGGGCTTCCGGACCAAGATCGCAGTACACTCCAACGACGAGAAGGTGGATCCCGTCGGCGCCTGTGTCGGCCTGCGCGGCCAGCGGGTCAAGAATATCGTCCGCGAACTGTCGGGCGAAAAGGTGGACATCGTCAAATGGAGCACGGACATCAAGACGTTCGTAACCAACTCGCTGGCACCGGCCAAGCTGCTGCGCCTGGATGTCGATGAGCTGGAAAATGCGGTGAAAGTCATCGTCGAGGCCGACCAGCTTTCGCTGGCGATCGGGAAGAAAGGCCAGAACGCCCGGTTGACGGCCAAGCTGACCGGGTGGAAGATAGACGTGCAGAAGGACGAGGCCGACATCACCTTCGAGGAGAAGATTGCGCGGGCGACCGCCCAGCTGGCAGCCATTGAGGGCATCGGCCAGGAAAACGCCGCGCGGCTGGTCGCGGCCGGCTTCCTCACGCTGGAAGGCATCCTGGCGGCGGAAATCCAGGATCTGGTGGACGTGGAGGGCTTTGACGCGGATACCGCCGGCCAGGTCCGGGCGGCGGCCGAGGCCGCGTTCGAGCGCGAAAACGGAAAGGCGGGGGATGACGCATGAGAATCTGCGATTTAGCCAAGGAATTAATGACCACGGGCAAGGAGCTCCTGGGGCTCCTGCAGGCCCGGGGCTGCACCGCGCGCAGCACACAGGCCCATCTGACGCCCGAACTGGAACAGTACCTGCGCGACGAAATCAAGCGCATCTATTATCCCGAACCCGCTGAAGCCGCCGCGCCTGAAGCCGCCGCCGAACCGGCCACGGAAATGGCGGTTGAGCCCGCCGCGCCGGTACCGCAGGCCGCCGAAGCCGCCGCGCCTGAAGCCGCTGCCGAACCGGCCCCGGAACCGGCGGCCGAACCCGCTGCCCGCAAGGTCGTCGCCATCAAAGGGCACGTGGTGGTGAAGGATTTCGCCGAGATGCTCGGTGTCAAGCCCAACGTGCTCATCACCGAACTGATGCGCCTGAACATCTTCGCCTCCATCGGCATGAAGATCGAGTTCAAGGTCGCCGAAATAATCGCCGAACAGCATGGCTTTGTGCTCGAACACGAAAAGAAGGCGCCCCCGCCGCCCCCGCCGCTCAAGCCGGAACCGAAGCCGGAGGGCGGAGTGGACACGCTGGGCGATCTGGTGCCGCGTCCGCCGGTCGTGACCTTCATGGGCCACGTGGACCATGGCAAAACCTCGCTGCTGGACTACATCCGCAAGGCGCATGTCGCCGCGGGCGAGGACGGGGGCATCACGCAGCATATCGGCGCCTACCAGGTCGAGCATCAGGGCCGCGCAATCACATTCCTCGACACCCCTGGCCATGAGGCCTTCACCGCCATGCGCGCTCGCGGCGCCAACCTGACCGACATCGCCATCATCGTCATTGCGGCCGACGACGGCATCATGCCGCAGACGAAGGAGGCCATTCAGCACGCGCAGGCGGCCAAGGTCGCCATGATTGCCGCCATCAACAAATGCGATCTGCGCACTGCCAATCCCGACCGCGTGAAGCGGCAGTTGCAGCAGATGGGCCTGGCGCCCGAAGACTGGGGCGGCGATCTCATCTGCTGCCCCGTCAGCGCCGTCACCGGCGAGGGCATGGACCACCTGCTGGAAATGATCCTGCTGCAGGCCGACGTGCTGGAACTCAAGGCCAATCCCCGCCGCAAGGCGCAGGGCTACGTGATCGAGTCGCGCCTGGAAGCCGGCATGGGCCCCACGGCCAACGTGCTGGTCACCAACGGCACGCTCCAGATCAACGACGCACTCGTCTCCGGCAGTTCCTGGGGCCGCATCAAGGCCATGATCAACGACCAGGGCAACAAGGTCCGGACCGCGGGCCCTGCCGCCGCCGTCAAGGTCCTGGGCCTGAACAGCGTGCCGGCGCCCGGCAGTGAATTCCATATCTACAAGAACGACCGCGAAGCCCGGCAAGTCGCCGAGGAACGCGCCGCCGCCCAGCGTCTTCAGGACCTGTCCGGCCCCGCCGAGCCCCGCGCGCCTCTGACGCTCGACGAACTGCTGCAGGAGAAGGCCGGCAGCGCCAAGCGCACCCTCAACGTCATCCTGAAAACCGACGTGCTCGGCTCGCTCGAGGCCATCCGGGGTTCCCTGGAAGGCATCCACAGCGACAAGGTCGATCTGGACATCATCGGCACGGGCGCCGGCAACATCACCGTCAACGATGTCCTGCTGGCCTCCGCCTCCAAAGCCGTGATTCTGGGTTTCCACGTGGGGAAGGATGCGGGGGCGGGCGCCGAGGCCAAGCGCCAAGGCGTCGAAATCCGACTCTATTCCATCATCTACGAGATGCTCGACGAGGTGAAAAACCTGATGACCGGCCTGCTGGAACCCGTCCTCAAGGAGCATGTCAACGGCCAGGCCGCCATTCGCCAGATCTTCGACATGGGCAAGCGCGGCAAGGTGGCCGGCTGCATGTGCCTGAAGGGCAAGATCACCCTCAAGGGCCGCGCCCGCGTCCGCCGCAAGGACGAAATCCTCTACGAAGGCAAGATTCAGTCGCTGCGGCGCTTCCAGAACGAAGCGACCGAGGTCCGCGAAGGCCAGGAATGCGGCATCGTTCTCGACCGTTTCACGCACTTCGTCGAAGGCGACTTGATCGAATCCTACGAAATCGAGAAGGTCGCCCAGGAGCTGTGATCCGCTCCGGCCCCCCCGGCCCCCGCCCATGAAAGCCGACCGAATCACCCGCGTCAACGAACTCATCCGGCGCGAGCTGGGCCTGCAGCTCTACCGCCTCGTGAGCCGCCCCGACTTCGATCCGGCCGCCGTCACCTTCACCCACGCGCTTACGTCCGTGGATCTGCGCACCTGCCGGGTCCTGGTGTCGATCCGCGCCGAGCTTCCGGAGCAGGAACGCATGCTGGGCATCCTGAAGCATTATCGGATCGATTTCCAGGACGCCATCCACCGGAACATCGTCCTGCGCTACACCCCCCAGCTCCACTTTGTCCTCGACCACTCCGTCGCCGAGGGCGACCACGTCCTGCAAATCCTGCACAACATGGAATCCGCCGGGGAAATCGAACCCGACCCCGGCGCTGCCGCGGCCGGCAGCGCAGACGCGGCCGATGCCGACGTTCCGCCCGCTTGACCCCTGCCGCATGGCCCTGCTCCCCTCCACCTCCGATGCCTTGGACGGTCTCCTGCTGGTCGATAAGCCCGCCGGGCCGACCTCGCACGACATCGTCGCCCGCATCCGCCGCCAGTTCCGGATTCCCAAGGTCGGCCATGGCGGCACCCTCGATCCGATGGCCACCGGCCTGCTGATTATCCTGCTGGGCAAGGGCACCAAGATCTCCGAGCGTGTCATGGGCCACGACAAAACCTACGTGGGCGTCTTCCGCCTCGGCGTCGAAACCGATTCCCAGGATGCCGACGGCCGGGTCGTCGCGGAAAAGGATGCCTCCGGCGTGACGGTCGCGCAGGTGGCCGAACAGATGCACGCGCGGCTCGGCGACCAGATGCAGATGCCGCCGATGGTTTCCGCCATCAAGGTGCAGGGCGTGCCGCTCTACAAGCTTGCCCGCAAGGGACAGACCGTTGAACGTCCGCCCAAACTCATCCACCTCTACCGGTTTGACCTGCTGGCATTCTCCCCGCCCGACGTCCGTTTCGCCGTGGAGTGCACCAAGGGCACCTATGTCCGCACCCTCGCCCACGATATCGGCCAGGCCTTGGGCGTCGGGGCCCACCTGACCGAGCTGCGCCGAACACGGATCGGCCCGTTCGATGTCGCCCAGGCCGCACCGCTCGACGAGCTGATTGCCCGGCCGTCGCTGGCCGACCGGATCGTGCCGCTCGCCGCCGCTCTGCCTCTGCTGGCCTGACTTGATCATTGAATATCCTACATTGAATATTGGATATTGAGGCCATGTCCTCTGCGTCCACGTCTGTATCGCCCCCGCTCGTGCTGGCCATCGGTCAGTTCGATGGCGTGCATCTGGGCCACCAGGCGGTTTTCCGCGCTGCGGTCGAATCTGCCGCCGCGCGCAATGGCATCCCCGGATGCCTGACGTTCGCGCCGCACGTGGCGCAGCTCCTCGATCCCGCTCGGGCCCCGCTGCTGCTGGCCACGCCGGAGCAAAACCAGGCCTGGATGCGCGCCAGCGGCATCCGCCAGATTCACACCCTGCCCTTCACCCGCGAATTCGCCGCCATGGGCCCCGCCGAATTCCTTGCGCTGCTGAAACTGGAATTCCCGACCCTGGCCGAAGTTGTCGTCGGCCGGAACTTCACGTTCGGCAAGGACCGGAGCGGGAATTCCGCCACCCTGCCCGAACAGGCGCGGCAGACCGGTCTTCAGGCCCGGATCGTTCCGCATGTTGAGTTCGGGGGCGCCCCCGTTTCCAGTACCCGCATCCGCATCGCCGTCGCCGCCGGCGACGTGCCGCTGGCCCGCGCCATGCTGGGGCGCCCCTTCACGCTCGCGGGCCTCGTCGTCCGTGGGCGCGCCATCGGGCGCACGCTTGGCTTTCCCACCGCCAACATCCGCCCTGCCCTGCCCATCCGGCCCGCTCCCGGTGTTTATGCCGCACGCCTTTTGCTCGCCGATGGCGCGCATCCCGGCGCGGCGTTTGTTCCCGATCCCGCCGATCCCGCCCAGGCGCATTTCGGCAACGTGGTGGAAATCCATGTCCCGGAATTCTCCCGCAACCTCTACGAACACGCGGTCGAAGTGACCTTCACCCGCCGTCTCCGCGGCCATATTCCCTTCTCCGGTCCGGACGCGGCCGCCGCGCAAATCGCCCGCGACACCCAGGCCGCGCTGGCCGCCGATGCTGAGGAAGCAGGTTGATGGCAGACGGCCATGCTGGAACACCGCAGGGTTGAACACGTGAAATCCACCCATCCCTTCGTCCGTCTCTCCCGGCCTGCTCCGCCCCCATGATGCCGCCCCGCACCGAACTGCTCGCGCCCGCCGGGGAGCGCGCGGCGGCCTACGCCGCGTTCGCCTTCGGCGCGGACGCCGTCTATACCGGCCTGCCGCGTTTCTCCGCCCGCGCCGGCGCCGTCAACCTGTCCGCGGGCGAACTCGAGGAGATCATCGCCTACGCCCACGGGCAACCGCGCCCGCGCCGCGTCTACGTCACGCTCAACACGCTCGTCCGCGAAGCCGAACAGCCGGATTTGCTCCAATCCCTGGCGCTGTGCACCGCCGCCGGCGCGGATGCCGTCATCGTGCAGGATGCCGGCATCGTCCGCCTGGCGCGCCGGCATTTTCCGGGCCTGCGCTTGCACGCTTCCACGCAAATGGCCATCCACAACCGGGAAGGTGTCCGCGCCGCCATCCGGCTGGGCTTGAGCCGGATCACCCTGGCCCGCGAACTCACCTTGGCCGAAATCCGCGCCATCGCACAGGAAGTTCCCGACGCAACCGAAGTCTTCCTGCACGGCGCGTTGTGCTACTGCTATTCCGGCCTGTGCCTCTACTCCGCGCTGCTGCGCGGCCGCTCCGGCAACCGCGGCGCCTGCGCCTACCCCTGCCGCGACGCCTTTCAATCTCTGCCGGCAGCTGTATCCACTAGGTCGAGTTTTTATAAAAACCGTACCTATTTGGCGGAAGGCTCATCCGGCCTCGTCTTTTCCATGAAAGACCTGGCGGGCGGGGATGCCCTTCCCGACCTGGTGCGCGCCGGCGTGGCTTCGTTCAAGATCGAAGGCCGCATGAAATCCCCGCTGTATGTCGCCGCCGCCGTGAATTACTACCGCAAACTCCTCGACCGCTCCTTCCGCCCCGGCGAACAGGAACAGTGCGCCCACGACCTACGGACCATCTTCGCACGGCCATGGACGAGCCTCTACCTGCAATCAGCGGCGAACCGTCAGGTCATTGATCCGGAAACCACCGGTCACCGCGGCACGCCCGTTGGCCGGGTGGAACACGCGGGCCGCGATTTCCTCCAGTTCCGCCCCGCCCTGCCGCTGGAAGTCCACGACGGCCTCCAGATCGAACTGCCCGGCGAAACGCGGCCGTTCGGGTTTGCCGTCGAGGAAATCCTGCTCCCCAACGGCCGCCGCGTCTTCGAGGCTCCCGCCCAAACGCTTCTGCAAGTCCCGTTGCCGCCTGAGGCCCCGCGCATCCCCAAGGGTACGGAACTGTTCCTCGCCTCCTCGCAAGCCGTCAAGCGGCGCTACCGTTTCGACCTGCCCAACCCGCGCGAGTGGCGCCGCCGCTTCCCGGTCGACGTCGAACTCAGCCTGTCCCCGGACCGCGTCGAAGCCCGCGCAGCGGCACTCGCCGACGGCCACGATCTCGCCGCGAGCGCAACCCTCGCCGGCCCCTTTGCCGCCGCAAAGAATCCGGACGCTGCCGCCGCTGCGCTCCAAACCGCATTTGCCAAACTCGGCGACACGCCGTTCGAGCTGCGCCGGATCGCGCAGGACGGTCCCGCTATCTTCGTTCCCGTTTCGCAGCTCAACGCCCTGCGCCGCAACCTGACCGCCGCACTGGAGCAGCAACTCCGCGAAGCCCGCGAAAGGCACGTCGAACAAGCCGTTTCCTCCCTCTCCCTGCCAACCTCTGACCTCCGCACTCTGCCCTCTTCAACCAAAATACCCGCGTTTTTGTTGAAGACCGACCAACCTTCCGTCGTCCTCGCGGCGTTTCCCGGCGGCGAGATTCCGCGCGTCACGGAACTGATCGTCGAACTCGGCCGCGAACCCGTGGAGCAGATTGATCACGTTCTGGCGCGGCTTCCGGACCGGGTCGCCGTGCGCTTCGCGCTGCCGATGATCACCCGTGCCACGGACCGCGCAGAACTGCAGACGCAGATCCGGCATTTCCATGCCGCCGGCCAGCGCCGCTGGGAAGCCGCCAACCTCTCCGCGCTGGAATTCCTCCCGGCCGCCGACGATCTCGACCTCTCCGCCGACTGGCCGCTCTATACGCTCAATTCCTCCGCGCTCGCCGAATGGCGCGAACGCGGCTTCTCCCGCTTCACCGCCGCGCCGGAAGATACACCGGAGAACATCGCCGTCCTGGCCGCGCGCCATCCGTTCGCCCTGGTCTGGCCCGTGCACCGCGATCCGCCGCTGTTCATTTCCGAATCCTGCCCCCGCGCCGCGGCGCGCGGCCGCTGCCCGGGCCCGGACCACTGCGACTTCACCGAAGAATCGGTCATCTCCAAGGCCGGCGAAGCCGTCCGGATCGTCAATCGCCATTGCCGGTTCGTCACGCTTCTGGAACAACCCGTGGTGATACCTGCACCGGCCGGTCTGCCGGTCGTGCCGCGCGCCGATTTCCTGTACCGCGCCTGGACACCGGAGGCCCTGCGCCGAGCGTTCGACCGCCTGCCCTGACCTCCCGCCTTGCCAAATGCCGCCGGACGCGTCATCATGCCGGTGGTCAAGGAAACGAGGTACAGCCATGATCAAGAACATCCTGTTCGGAGTGGACGGCTCCCCCGGCAGCGCAATTGCCGGCGACTACGCCATGGATTTCGCCCGCCGCCTGGGCGCCCGCCTCGAAGCCGTGCATGTGCTCGATTCCCGCGTCCTCGAATATCCCCTGATCGCCCCGCAGACCGGCGTGGTCACCTGGAGCCCCGCCGCCGTCAATGGGCTGCAAGAGGCCTTGCGGACGCGCGGCGAAACCCTGCTGCGCGAAACTGCGGCCCGCGGCGAGCAGGCCGGCATCCCGATCGCCACCCGGCTGGAACTCGGCCATCCCGTGCAAATCCTCGCCGATATCCAGGCGGGCACCGAATTGATCGTCCTGGGCCGCCAGGGCGAACACGCCCGCAGCGCGCCCGATGTTCCGGGCTCCACCATGGAGCGGTTCATCCGCCGGGCTACCCGGCCTTGCCTCGTCACGCCCCGCGACTTCCATCCCGTGGACAAGATTCTCGTGGCGGTGGACGGTTCGGATTCCGCCGGGCGGGCCCTGCACGAAGCCGCGGAACTGGCCAATGCCCTGCACGCCCCGCTCATTATCCTGGCCGTGGCCGAGCATGACAACGAGCTGCCGCTGGCCCAGCAAAATGCGCTCGAGGCCCATAGCCGCGTCCGCGCCCACGGCTGCGCCGCCGCCAACCTGACCGCCCTCGGCCCGGCCGCCCACCAGGTGCTGGACAAGGCCGACGAAACGGGGTGCAACATGATCGTCGTGGGCTCCCACGGCCACGGGTGGATCTATGAGCGCCTCATTGGCAGCGTCGCGGCGCATGTGGTGTCCAACAGCCGCCATCCGGTCATGCTCGTGCGCTGATCCCGGCCCGCGCCGCCCGGCGTTGGCCCCGCGCCCGTGACGGGCCAGGCGCTTTGCAGACACTTTGCCGGGTTGCGGCGGCCGGGCGGGCATGATAGGGTCCCCCACCAGATTCTCACCCACGGAAAATCAGCCGATCATGGATCCAAAACCCAATCGTCCCCAAGAACCGGCGGGCAAGCCCCGTCCTCCCATGCCCGTGCGGGCACTGCTGGCGTGGTTTCTGCTCATGGCGCTGCTCGTCACCGTCTATCAGCTGGCAACCCAGAACGCCGCCAAGCCGGAAAGCATCCCCTACAACCCCGACTTCCTGGATCTCCTGGAAAAAGGCCGCATCAACACCTGCGAAGTCATCATGGAGGTGTCCGGCCAGAATTATATCCGCGGCGAACTCAAGGAACTGGACCCGGCCACCGGCAAGCCCCGGGCCTTCCGCGTCGAAACGCCCGTCACCGAAAACCTCGTGGAAAGACTCACCGCGGCCAAGGTGCCCTTCTCCTTCAAGTCGCAGAACCCCCTCCTCTGGCAGATCCTCTCGAGCACCGTACCCTTCCTGCTGGTCTTCGGCCTGATTTACTTCCTGTTCTACCGCAATATGGCCAGCGGCGCGCGCGGCGCCTTCAGCTTCGGCAAATCCCGCGCCCGCCTCATGTCGCGCGACACCAACAAGGTCACCTTCAAGGATGTCGCCGGCGTCGACGAGGCCCGCGAGGAAGTCCAGGAAATCATCGAATTCCTGCGCGACCCCAAACGGTTCCAGCGTCTGGGCGGGCGGATTCCCAAGGGCGTCCTGCTGGTCGGCCCCCCCGGAACCGGCAAGACCCTCATCGCCCGTGCCATTGCCGGCGAAGCCCAGGTGCCCTTCTTCAGCATCTCCGGCTCCGATTTCGTCGAAATGTTCGTCGGCGTCGGCGCCTCGCGGGTGCGCGACATGTTCGAACAGGGCAAGAAGAGCGCGCCCTGCATCATTTTCATTGACGAAATCGATGCCGTCGGCCGGTCCCGCTTCTCCGGAATCGGCGGCGGCCATGACGAACGGGAGCAAACCCTCAACGCCTTGCTCGTCGAAATGGATGGCTTCGACACCCAGGAGGGGGTTATCATCATCGCCGCCACCAACCGCCCCGACGTCCTCGATCCCGCCCTGCTGCGTCCCGGCCGTTTCGACCGGCAGATCGTCGTGGACCTGCCCAACCTGGAGGGCCGCGAGGCCATCCTGAAAATCCATGCCCGCAAGGTCAAACTGGATGCCACTGTCCAACTGCGCCATCTGGCCCGCGGCACGCCCGGATTTTCCGGCGCCGACCTCGCCAACCTCATGAATGAAGCCGCCCTGCTGGCCGCCCGCCGCGGCGCCGACGCCATCGCCGTCAAAGACCTCGAGGAAGCCCGCGACAAGGTCCGCTGGGGCCGTGAACGCCGCTCCCGCGTGCTGGACGACAAGGAAAAACGCATGACGGCCTGCCACGAGGCCGGCCATGCCATCGCCCTGGCCCTCACCGAAGGCACCGAACCCCTCCACAAGGTCACCATCATTCCGCGCGGCCGCGCCCTCGGCGCTACCATCCAGCTCCCCGAAAAAGACAAGTACACCGAAGGCCGCAAGCAGCTCCGGGGCATGATCACCGGCATGATGGGCGGACGCGCCGCCGAAAAAATCTGTTTCGACGACATCACCACCGGCGCCGCCTCGGACATCAAGCAGGCCACCCACATCGCCCGCCTTATGGTGACCGAATGGGGCATGAGCGACGAACTCGGCCCCCAATGCTTCGCCAACCGCGAGGAACTCCTCTTCCTCGGCCGGGAAGTCTCCCGTTCCAACGACATCTCCGAAGAAACCGCCCGCAAAATCGATGCCGAGGTCAAGCGCATCATTGACGAGTGCTACCACAATGCCCTCGACCTGCTCACGCGGAACCGCGACAAGCTCGATCTGATGACCAGTTTTCTCGTCGAACGCGAAACCCTCGACGGCCGGGACGTGGACGACCTGCTCAAGCACGGCCGCATCCGGACCGCCGCCGAACGCAATGCCGACGACACCGCCCACGCCGAGGCCGGCGGGCAGACCCGCCCCCCCGCCCCGGCGCCGGCCTAGGCGCGGCACCCACCCTCCTGGCCGCATGGCGAACCTCTCTCCAGATTTTCCATGCCGTGGAAAACAGTTTTCCACACCGTGGAAAAAAATGCCCGTTTTTTCCACACTGTGGAAAACCCGTTCCCCCGGCGCAGGCCGACCCACCGCGCCCCTCCCTCCCGAATCCGGAACCCGGCCGGTTCTGATGGGCATCCTGAACCTCACTCCGGATTCCTTTTCCGATGGCGGACAATTCCTGGATCCGGCCGCGGCCGAAGAACAGGCCCTGCAACTCCAAGCTGCAGGCGCGGACCTGCTCGACATCGGGGCCGAATCCACCCGCCCCGGGCATGTCCTGATTTCGGAAGCAGAGGAACTCCGGCGTCTGCTTCCGGTGCTCGACCGCCTGGCCAGGCAGTTGCAGATTCCGATTTCCGTGGATACCAGCAAGACTGCAGTCGCCCGCGCGGCGTTCGACCACGGCGCGGCCATCTTGAACGATGTCGCTGCCCTCTCCCGGCCCGGCATGGCCGAGTTCGTTCGCCAAACCGGCGCGCCCGTCATCCTGATGCACGGCGTCGCCCAGGTCCTCGCCGCGGACGATGCACACCCCTCCGCCACCATCGCCGCCTGGCTGGCCCGCCGTATCGCCGAACTCGAATTGCCGGACGAACAGGTGATCGTGGATCCCGGCATCGGCTTTGGAACCACCCGCCCCCAGGACGCCGCCATCCTGGACAACCTGAAGCCGCTGACGGATCTCGGCCGGCCGCTGCTGATCGGACTGTCCCGCAAGCGCATCGTCCGCCACCTGCATCCCGGCGCGGATCTCGACCAGGCCAGCGCCCAGATGGCCCTCCGCGCCTGGCGCAACGGCGCCACCATCCTGCGCCTGCACGAGTTGCGCCCGCTTCTGGCCGGCCTGCATGCCGGACCGTGAGGCCCCCGCCCTCGGATCCGAACCGCTCAGCGCACCCGGCCGTTGGCCAACGCCCGCGCCCGCACGACCCGCGGGGCCCGGCCGGCAAAAACTATAATATTTGCAACTATTATAGTTTCCCGGGAGGGCTGCCGTCAGCGCCCCGCCCCGGTCGGTCCGCCGCCGGGTGCGCTTGCCCTGATCCGGTTCGTCCGCTACCTTGACGGACGCAACATGTCCCCGTTTCCCGTCAATCCCGACAAGGAACGCCAACTGCAGCAACGCATGAGGGCGCTCGGCCTGACGGAAGCCGATTTGCAGGAATGGTTCATCCGCGGCGGCGGCCCCGGCGGACAGAAAACCAACAAGACGTCGTCCACTGTCTGCCTGCGGCATCGTCCCACCGGTCTCGAAGTCCGGTGCGCACGCGAACGGTCCCAAGCCCTCAATCGTTTTCTCGCCCGCCGCGAGCTCTGTGACAAGTTCGCAGCCAGGCTCCGGGGGGAGGAATCGAAACGCCAGCAGGAGCGCGAGAAAATCCGGCGTCAAAAACGCCGCCGGTCCCGCCGACAAACGGCGCGCATGGTGGATGACAAGAAAAAGCACGGAGCCAAGAAGGCGCTGCGTCAACGCCCCGGTCCCGAGGATTGAGCGGGCCAGGTCTACGCGCCGAACCTGCGACGCACGACCCGTCTAGAGAATATCCGCCAGCGGCCGGGCCGGGCGCTGGGCCAGGCCCCGGACAACGATGGCCTTGTCCGGCCGGGCAGGGCAATGGACGTGGCAGGCCCCGCAGCCCCGGCACATGTCGGGTTTGACCACCGGACAGTTGACGCCGCGATGAACCACGCTGTTGATGGCCAGATAGGGACAGAATTCCTGGCAGACCATGCAGTACTGCCGGTCGTGCCAGGCAAGGCATGTGTCTCGATCCACCTCGGCCAGGCCGATGGCACGATGGCGCTTGCTTTCCAGAAGCAGCTTTTCGATCGCGCCGGTGGGACACACCTGTGTGCACTCGTGACAATATTCGAAGCAATAGGCCTCGGAATAATCCAATACAGGCGTGAGCAAACCCGCCAGGCCCGATTTTCCGAAATCCGGCCGGATGACCCGGGAGGGACAGGCCCGGATACAGGCACCGCAGCGCGCACATAACCCCGTGAATTGATCTTCCGGCCGGGCCCCCGGCGGTCGCACCGGCGGCGGCAGCGCGCCGACCCGCCGCATCAGCAATGCCGCCGCCCCCCCGGCGGCCACGCCCAGAAAATCCCGGCGGGTAAGCGCAAGTTGAAACGCATCTGCCGACGCCGACTCCCTCCGGAATCGCCATTGGCGCCGGGCCGCCATCAGCAGGTCCTGCGCGGCCCCCAGGGGACAAAGCCGATGGCACCACGCATTGGGCCGGACCAGGCTGATCCCCAGAATTCCCAGAAAACCAAGGACCAGAACAAAGGAACTCGCGGCCAGCGGCAGCCGCCATCCGCTGAAAAAGCCTGTGAAGAGCGCCAACGGATCCAGCCACATGAACAGCGGATAGCCCAGCAAAGCGCCTCCGACCATGCCCAGAAGCAGCAACCGGCCGATGTTCGGAAGCCGGGCGAACCGGCCGCGCGCCTTGGGATTCAGCCGGCCGATGGCTTCCGCCGCGAAACCCATGGGGCAGACATAACGGCAAAACCACCGGCAGCGGAACCAGCCAAGTACCAGAACGGGAATGCCGAGCAGCATCCAGACGGAAAAGGCGCGGGCAGCCAGGCCCCCCAGCAGGCTCATCAATGGACTCCATGCGGTAAGGGCCCGGGCGGATGGGTGCCCCGGCAGGATTTGGAGCGCCAGCAGGGCCGCCGCCAGGAATACGAGCATCCGAATCCCGTTCCGCTTCATGCCGTCAGGTGCTGCACGTCCACATCCGCCAACTTTCCGCAGCCAATCCCCAGATCATGAGCGAGCTGGATATAAGGGATGTCGAACGGCTGCAGCCGGAAGAGCGTGGCGGCGTAGGCATCGACTGCAACGGGGTCGGTGCCGCAGATGAGTTGGTTGGGATGTTCGAGTTTTCCGGGTCCGCGGGGTCCGTTGGTTATCATGATCCGGGTGGCATCCACGATGGTCACATGCGCCCGAACCGCCGTATTGAAATCCGCGATGCATTGATGCAGGCCGGTGCGGTGCCAATGGCCGCGGTCGCGAACCGAACCCATCCAGTTCTTCATGCCTATCGTCAACGTCGCCCCGTTATGGGTCTTGGCGACGGGCATGTTGATGAGGCAATCGGTTTCGATCACATCCCTGACCACGGACACCTGGCGCAGCAATTGGCCCCGGGAAAGTTCCAGCGTCACATAATCCCGGCCGGCTTGTGGCTCATAGAGCCGGCCTCCGGCGCGCTGCGCCGCCGCGCCGATCCCGCTCATTTGAAATGATTTTTCGGCGGGGGAACAGGGATTTTCCGGCAGGACAATCGCACCGGCTCCCGCCGTCCGGCAGGCGCGGATGGCGGCTGCGACCAATGCCGGCGTCGTGTTGGCCCCCTGCTCGGGGGTGGCCGCCCAGGCCGCATTGATCTTCAGAGTGGTTTTGCCGCCGGGCCGGACAAACGCCTGCCAGCCCCCCAGGGACTCGATGCCCGCCGACAGCATCCGGGCGGCATCCGTACCATGCACCACGACAACCCGGACCGCGCGCGGCGACTCTTCCGCAAACAGTCGGCGCGGATTCAGCGTCGCGGCCACGGCGGTTGCGGCCGCTGCTTTCAGGAATTCTCGACGGTCCATGACATTTTCCAGGGAAGGGGCCTGATCAACGGGCGGTGTCAAAACCCTACCATTCGGACCCGGATTGTCAAAACCCTGTCATGGACTAACCATCCGTGACGCGTCCCCGCTCCCGGGCGCATCCCTGTTTCATTGACAACGATCGACCAAATTTAAAGTGAGGCGGGAAGCGAGGCTCGGCGAGCGCCACGCCGCTTTTTTGTTGGGGCGGCAGTCGAACGGCCAGCCCAA
Source organism: Lentisphaerota bacterium (assembly GCA_012514035.1). Lineage (GTDB taxonomy): Bacteria > Verrucomicrobiota > Kiritimatiellia > CAIQIC01 > Lenti-01 > Lenti-01. Next base: position 48,095 of record JAAZBB010000028.1, read on the forward strand.
CCAGCCCAAACCGCCAAAGCGGGGCCGCCTCCCGTTGGTCGTTGTCCCCGCACTCCAAAACGAGCCGCGCAATTTGGAGTGCGGCGGTTCGATTCCGGTCGGTCAATGCAACGGGGATGCGCCCTCTGCTCCCCAAATTGCCACAGAACAGTATCCAGCGGGGCGGACATCCGCTAGGATGGGGTTTGGACCATGACCGTCCCAGACCAAACCCGCCCATCCGCCGCGCCTGGATCACCCGAGGCCATGAGCCTGGGAGCACATCTGGACGAGCTGCGCTACCGGCTTTGGCTGGCCCTGCTCGGATTTGTTGCGGCCTTTTTCATCGCCCTGGCGGGCGGAAAATGGTTTGCGCGCCTCGTATTTTCCCCTTATCGCGCCGCCCTGAAAGCGGCGGGCCTCGAGGCCCCACTCCAGGCCATCCAACCGGCGGAGCCGTTCCTGGTGTATCTCAAGGCCTCGCTGGTTTTGGCGGCGCTGCTGGCTTCGCCGTGGATCTTCTATCAGATCTGGGCGTTTATCGCCGCCGGCCTGCACTCTTCCGAGCGGCGTTTCGTGCGTCGCGCGGCTCCGGCCAGCGCGGCACTGTTCGCCGGCGGCGTGCTGTTTTTCCTGCTGGGCCTTGCGCCGTGGATGTTTCGTTTCCTCATGCAGTTCGACCTCGGGCTGGACTATCTGGTCTATCAGCCTTCCGCCGGACGCACCTTGGACTTCATCCTTGTGCTGGCGCTGGTTTTCGGCCTGGCCTTTCAAACCCCCTTGGCCATTGTGCTGGCCGAACGGATGGGTTTGGTGACCGTGGCAGCCATGCAACGATCCCGCCGGTACGTCTTTCTGGGAGCCTTTGTGGTGGGTGCCGTGGCCACCCCGCCCGATGCGCTTTCCCAGATCGCGTTGGCTCTGCCGCTGTATGGCTTGTATGAACTGGCCCTGTTGATCTGCCGGCTGTGGCCCGCCCGGGCAAGCACCGCCCCCCCCTCGGACAAGAACGCCGGCCCCACCGGGGCCGGCGTCGATCAATCCGCCTAGGCGTTATCCCCGGGGCGGCTCCGGCTTGGCGGAGTCGTCAGACTTGGCGACGGTGTCCTCCGGAGATTTGCGGACTTCGGATTCGGCCTCCTTGATCCCCTTCTTGAACTCGGTGATGCTCTTGCCAAGGGATCGGGCAATGTCCGGCAACCGGCGCCCGAAGATCAAGACCGCAATGAACAGGATAATGATCCATTCGCTGCCGCCGGGCAGTCCCAGGAATGCCAGCATGGGTTTGATCATTGAAGGCCGTCCTTTTCCAGATGCCGCCAGTGTGAACTCCCGCCGGCGCGCGCGCAACAAATTATTCGCGGGGATCGCACAATCAAACACCCGACGGCCGTCATCTCTGCCGGGTGATCTCCGCGCCCAGCGCGCGCAGCCGCGCTTCGATCCGCTCATAGCCGCGATCGATCATTTCGGCCTGCTCGATGACCGTGGTCCCGTGCGCGCAGAGGGCGGCAATGATCAACGCCATGCCTGCGCGGATGTCGGGACTGGTGATATGCTGGGCCCGCAGCTTCACCGGACCGCTGACCACGACGCGGTGTGGATCGCATTGCACCAGCGTGGCGCCCATCTCCAGCAGCCGGTCCACGAAATACATCCGGCTTTCAAACAGCTTTTCGAAGAACAATATTTCTCCGCGAGTCTGGGTGGCCAGCACCAGCGCCACGCTGAGAAGGTCGGACGGAATGGCCGGCCAGATCCCGTCTTCCATCTTGGGAATGGCTCCGCCAAAGTCCTGGCGCACCTGCAGGCGCTGCCGCGCCGGAAGCTTCAGAATCCCGCCGGAGACTGTCCAGCGCACACCCAGGCGCGCAAACGCCCGTTGCATCACCTTCAGCGTCAGGGCATCGGGCAATTCCGTCACGGTCAACGGTCCGCCGGTGGCCGCCGCCGCCGCGAGAAAACTGCCGATTTCGATGTAATCGGGCCCGGCGCGGTGCCGGGCGCCCCCGAGACGCGGCACGCCTTCGATCTCAAGGCGGTTGGTGCCCAGCCCGGAAATGCGCGCGCCCATCTTGTTCAGCAACATCCCGAGATCCTGAACATGCGGTTCGCCGGCGGCATTGAATATCGTCGTGCGCCCCGGAGCCAGGGTCGCCGCCATCAGGATGTTCTCCGTGGCGGTCACGCTGGCCTCGTCGAGCAAAATGTCCGTGCCACGAAAACCGCGCCGCCGCTGCAGCCGGAAGGCGCCGTTCACCCAGGTCACCCCAATGCCGAGTTGATTGAGGCCTTCAAAGTGCGTATCCAGTCGCCGGCGACCGATGGCATCCCCACCGGGCGGGTACAGCACCGCCATTCCCTGACGCGCCGCCAACGGGCCCGCCAACAGGATGGAGCTGCGCACCTTCGCGCATAGGTTGGGGTCGAGGCCGGTTTTCGTCAGCCCCCGGGCGCAAATTTCGACTCCATGGCCCCGCCGCGCCACCGCCACGCCCAGGTCCGCCAGCAGGTTCAGCATGTTTTCCACATCGAGGATGTCCGGCACATTCTCGATCCGCAGCGGCTCGTCGGTCAATACGCTGGCCGCCAGCATGGGCAGCACGGCGTTCTTGTTCCCCAACGGCCGGAACTCCCCGCCGATCCGTCGTCCTCCCCGGATGACCAGCCGCGCCACGGATACCCGCCCCTATTCCACCGTTACGCTCTTGGCCAGGTTGCGGGGCTTGTCGATATCCGCTCCGCGAAGCCGGGCATTGTGATAGGCAAACAACTGCAAGGCCACGACATTGATCATCGGCGAAAATTCCTCCCGTGTTTCCGGCACCGGGAGGAGATCCTGGGCGATGTCCCGGAGCGATTCATCGCCTTCCGCTACGACGGCGATGATGCGCCCCTTGCGGGCCTCGACCTCTTTGAGGTTTGAAATCATCTTGTCGTGCACCTCGTCGGCGGTCGGCGTGCAGAGGCAGACCACGGGCAGGAACTCGTTGATGAGGGCGATGGGCCCGTGCTTCATCTCTCCGGCCGCGTAGCCTTCTGCGTGCTGGTAAGAGATTTCCTTGTTCTTGAGGGCCCCTTCCAGCGCCACCGGATGGTTGAACCGCCGACCGATGTACAAGGCGTTGTAGCACTCGAAATACTTCTGGGAAACCGCCCGGATATCGTCCTGGCGATCCAGCACGCGGTGGATGCCGTCGGGGATCCGGGCCAGTTCCGCCGTCAGTTCGCGTTCCTGCGCGTCACTCAACGTGCCCCGGAGGCGCCCCAGACGGATCGCCAGCAGGGCGAACGCCATGAGCTGGGCGGTGAACGCCTTGGTCGAGGCCACGCCGATCTCCGGCCCGGCCTGCGTCAGCAGCGCCGCATCGCTTTCGCGCAGCAGGGTGCTGCCGGGCACATTGCAGATGCCGAGCACCGGACAGCCCATTTCGCGCGCCAATCGCACGGAGGCCAGCGTGTCGGCCGTTTCACCCGACTGCGACACGGCAATCACCAGCGTGGGCCCCGGCAGGCGCGGCTGGCGATACCGGAATTCGCTGCCCACATCCGTCTCGCACGCCAGGGCCGCCCAGCGTTCGATCAGCAGGCGACCGTACATCCCCGCATAGTGCGCAGTTCCGCACGCCAGAATCAGGATGCGCTCCAGGCCGGATGCCGCGGATTCCAGCCAGGCTTCTGCCTCGCCCAGGTTCACGGCGCCATCCTTGCGGACATGAGCATCCAGCAGCCCCCGCAGCACCCGGGGTTGTTCGTGGATTTCCTTGAGCATGAAAGTTTCGAAGCCGGCCCGTTCCGCCGCCTCGGCCCGCAACGTGACGGGTTGGATGTCGGGCGCAACCGGCGTGCCATCCAATTTGGTCAGCATGACGCCGGAGGACCGCAGTTCAGCGACTTCTCCGTCGTTGAGATAGATGACCCGCTTCACGCGGTTCAAGATGGCCGGCACGTCGCTGGCGATGAACTGCTCGCCCTCGCCCACCCCAATAATGAGCGGGCTGCCGCAGCGCACGGCGTAGAGCACGTCGGGTTCATCGCGAAACACCAGGCCCAGCGCATAGGCCCCCTTGACGGTCCGCAGCGCTTCGCGGACGGCATCGGCCCGGCTCCGCCCTCCCTGCTTCAGAATTTCTTCGATCAGGTGAGGAATTACCTCCGTGTCGGTCTGCGACCGGAACTGATGGCCCTTGGCTTCCAGCTCCGCCCGCAGGGGCAGGTAGTTCTCGATGATGCCGTTATGGACCACTGCGATCGCGCCCGTACAGTCGAGATGCGGATGGGCATTGAGCTCAGAAGGCTCCCCGTGGGTGGCCCAGCGCGTGTGCCCGATGCCCAGCCCTCCGGCGAGCGGATCCGCCTCGAGCGCTTCTTCCAGATTCGACAGCCGTCCTGCGCGCTTGCATACCGCCAACTCGCCCCCGGCCAGCCGCACCGCCACCCCGGCCGAATCATAGCCGCGGTATTCAAGCCGCTTCAATCCCTCCAGCAGCAGCGGAACTGAATTCTTCGGCCCTACGTATCCAACAATGCCGCACATCTTCTGCCTCTTCGTCCTTGCCAGGCATTCCCGTCCGGAAAAGGAAAAGGCCGGAACCGCGCAAGGTGTCCCGGCCTTTCCATGCCGTTATGATGCCGGCTTAGGGTCCGACCACGGTGAGTTTGGCGTTCTTGTCTTGGGCAGGATTCATGAAGGTGCCCTTGAGCTGCTCCGCCCCCTTCAAAGCGAAGGAGGAGGCGCCTTTCAAAACCACCACCATGCCCTTGTCCTGGAATGGCGCAACCTGCAACAACTCGATCGCGGCGTCGCTCGTCGGCACACTGGCCGGCGCATTCTTGGTGAAGAGAAACGGCGTCCCATCCTTGGCGGTGTCCAGCCCGTTTACGAGATTCCAGGCATTCCCATCGGCCTGGAATTCGGACGAAACGGAGGTCTTGTACGCCTTGAGGCCGCGGGCGGAGAAATAATCGAAGGAGACATCCATCGCGCCGCTGTCCACCAGAGTGGCAAAATAGGCGGTGGAAGAGGTGGCATTGGTGGGAAACGAGGAATAACCGCCGCCGCCCAGCACCACATCGTCCAGCTGTTGGCCGAACGCTGCCGTGTAGATCCCTTTTCCGTTCATGACGGTCTGGGTCAATGCCGCATTGAAGAGCGCGTTGTTTACGGCCGGAATCAGGATCGCGGCCAGCATGGCGATGATGGCGATGACCACCAGCAGTTCGATCAAGGTAAACCCTCGGGTCTTGCGCATAGTCATGTGTCTATTTCTCCTTTGAGGATGCCATTCAGAATCCAGCAACATCATACGCCTTGATGGCCAAGAGTCAATACTTGGCCCGCAAAATTATTGGAGACCAGCCCAATTTGGAAAAAACCCATGCCCCGCCAGCGCCACGAGAACACCCAGCACGGCACCCGCCAGGACTTCCATTCGCGTGTGCCCGAGGAACTCCACCAGTTTTTCCGGCGAGAATTTGTGGTGGCGATAGAACTCCTCGGCAATCTGGTTCAGGAGACGTGCCTGCGCGCCCGCCGCACGTCGCACGCTTTGCGCATCAATCATGATCAGGACCACCAGCCCCAAGGACAAGGCGAATAGTGCGGATCCGAAACCCGCGCGCAAGCCAACCGAGGTCGCACAGGCCGCGGCCGATGCCGTGTGCGAGCTGGGCATGCCCCCGAGCCGGAACAGAAACCCGTAGTCGAATTTCCGTTCGCGGATGGCAAACGTGATAAGCTTGATGAACTGAGCCGCCAGCCAGCTTGCCAGAGCGACCACTACCGTCACATTGCTGATCAGATCGTGAAACATTGCCGGGCACTGTAGGCAACCGGCCGGACGGCCGCAATCCCATAATCCCGGCTCGGGGAATTGAGGCGCACCTGCGTTTCATTGACCAAGAACCTATTCGGAGTGCGGGGACAAGGCTCGGTGCAACCCGCTTTTTCCGGATCAGGATCATAGCGCGTGGCGCACGGGAACTCGTTTTCCCGCCGCACAACAAAATGGCCAAAGCCGCAGAACCCAGGTTGGTTCTTGCCCTTTCAGCCAATGAAACGCAAATGCGCTCAATCGCTGGCTTCCTGCGCCAAAGAATCTGGCAACCTCAATTCTTCTGTGGTATAGAGATAAAGATTAGGAATGCCGGCGCCCCGCATGGTCCGGTCAGGAATAGAAGCCATGGGCACATCCTCAAAAGAGTTGGCGGGCAAATTACGGAAACTGGCGCAGCGGCAACACGGCTGTTTCACCGCTGCGCAGGCCATCGAAACCGGATATGCCGACAGCGTTCATCTCTATCATGTGAGGACCGGCAAGTGGACCCGTGTCTACCGGGGTGTCTACCGCTTGGCAGACCAGCCCGCCTCACCCGCCAGCCGCTGTATGGCCGCCTTGCTGTGGACGCGCAATAAATCCGGCACCATTCAGGGCGTTTTGGCCGCAGACACAGCCGAAGCCCTCCAGAATGAATCCCTTGCCGAACATGACCCCATTCATGTCCTCGTTCCCAAAACTTTCCGCCGCTCTTCCCCAACTCCAAAAAGAATTAAAATTCAAAAAACAGACAAAAAATTACATATAACCTTAAATATATTTGGAATTCCATCCCAGATTTCACAAAGCAACCAGACTGGTTTTCAAAATTTGATCAAAAATGCTCAAGATCGACCAGATTATTACGATCTTATTGATTATTATATGGTTATATACGATTCACCAGAATGAAATCAGTCATTTTTATTGGTTTTGCGCTTTTTTTTACTGTTTCAACAACATGGGCGTTGTATTTCAGACTGGAAGGAGACCGGCTCTGGCTTCAAGCGGATAACACTCCTTTGGTCGAAATCTTGGAACAGTTTGTCCGAACCGGGGTGGAAGTCCGCGTTGATCCGCGAATTCAATCCAACATTTCCGGCTCTGTTCGGGGCATGGCGTTGGACCATGCCTTGGAAGACCTGCTGGAGCCTTATGATTATCTGGTAACGTGGAAAATACTGGGCGGGCCCCTCGGAAGCGTTCCCAAATTGCAGGAAATCCGGCTGTTTCTTCCCGGTTCTGAAACCGCCGCAAAGCCGATTCCCAGAAAATCCCCTGTTTTCGAAGCCACCCGGGGTGTCCTGGGATCCGCGCCTGAATTCGTCAAGGATGAGCTGCTTGTCACGGTCCGTCGTGGAACAACCTACAACCAGTTCAAGCGCCTGCTTGATGAAATCGGCGGCATGATCGTGGATGCAGATGCCGCGACCGGGGTTTATCTGATCCGGTTTCCGCCGGGAACCAATGTGGAAGCCCTGTTGATTCAATTGACTCCCAATCCTCTCGTGGCCCATGTCGAATTGAATTATGTGACCCGGTTGCCGCCTGGCGAGGCTGTCGGATCGACCGAATTGATATCCCCCCCTGCCGCTCGGCGGCCGGCTGATGGGTCCATTCCCATCGCCGTTTTGGACAGTGGCTTCGACCCAGGCGCCAGCCCGGCGGGCATCCTCTCAGCCGGCTGGGATGCCGTTGATCCCGACCGCAGCCTGTCCGATCCGGGCGGACATGGCACCCAAATGGCATTCCTGGCTTCGGGTTTGTTGTCGCCCGACGGATTTTCCGGCCAGGGCCAGATTCTGCCCGTGGTGGCCGTCCGGACATTCGATGAAGAAGGCAAAACCTCCAATTTTGCCATCCTGCAAGCCATCACCTATGCGGCAAATGCCGGGGCCAAGGTCGTTAACATGAGCTGGGGTTCGGAAACCGACAGCGAGTTCATGCGCCGGGCGATGCAAACCGCCGCCCGGAAAGGCTTGCTTTTGGTTGCCGCCGCCGGCAACTCCCCGACCGGAAAACCCGTCTACCCGGCCGCCTACCCCACCGTGATCGCGGTGGGCGGCGTCACTCCGGATGGCCAGCCCTGGGCCGGGTCCAACTTCGGCAATTTCGTGGAAGTCTCCGCACCCGCTCTCGCCCGGTTCCCCGTCGGCCACAATGGCCCGCCCGGCGCCTATGTGGGCACTTCCATCTCGTCGGCAACCGTTGCCAATGCCCTGGCCCAATACCTCAACCAGCATCCCCAGGCCACAACGGCTTCCGCGGTCGCCGCCCTCAAGAAATCCCTCTCCCCGCCCCCGTCCGGCGGCTATGGCTCGGGCATCCTGGATTCCGCCGCATGGCAGCGGTTCTTGCAGCCCTGAATCCGCGGAGGTGATGATACCGGCCAAACGGTTGCGGCCTGAGCGTTCGGTATGTTCGAATTCATTGCGGTTTGTTCATTGTTTTCGTAATATGGCGACAGCTTCTGTGAAAAACACAACACCCGGGACGGGGGCGGCCTGTACCCGGATCCGGGTGACCACCGGCGGGATATATAATCGCGTAGTCAACAGGAGAATCCCATGATCACGGAACTGAACCAGGCATCTTTCAAGGAATTCGTCGCGTCCGGCCTGGTGCTGGTCGATTTCTGGGCCCCGTGGTGCGGTCCGTGCCGCATGCAGGCGCGGATCTTGGACCAAGTCGCCGGAGAGCTTCCGGCCATCAAGATCGGAAAGATCAATGTGGATGACAACGGGGAACTGGCCGCCCGATTCGGCGTCCATACCATCCCCTACCTGGTTATTTTCAAGGATGGCCGCAAGGTCAACGAGTACGTCGGCATGCGCGAAGCGCAGGTCTTGATTGACGCTCTTCAGGCGGTGTCCTAACTTCCGGTCATCATGCCGCTGTTCGAATATATCTGCCAGTCGTGCGGCGCAAGGTCCGAACAACTCGTGTCCGCAGCGCGGATACCCGCCTGCCCGCAATGTGGATCAACCCGGCTTGAAAAACAGTTGTCCGGATTCAATACCCGCGGTTCAACGACTCCGGATGCCATGCCCCCCTGCAGCACCGGCGCGTGTCCGGTTCCCCGCGGCGGCTGCGCAGGCGGCAGTTGCCCCTGTCGGCCATAGCCTGCAGGAGGCCTGACCATGCAAAATCCCTTGAGCCGCCTGCCAAACTCGGTCCGAACGCCGCGCGAGGTCATACGGCCTGCAACCGGTGGAATACGCCAGCCAAGGGAATTTCCAGCAGGTGGCCGGGTGAACCCCACCGGGCGGAATGTTGCATGCTCCGCCCTTGGCTGTCATTGCCAACACCGGCCGGCTCAGTACGCATATTGCGCCGGAATGGAACCAGAACGCCCCCGGCTGATGTTCATCCGTCGGGAAATATTGAAATCGCACTCGCGTCTGCAAAGATCGCACCCCCCATCGTCATCACCCGCTGGCGCGACCCGGCCGGCGTCAGCAGGATTTTTTGTTCTGGCGCGAACAAGCTCGAAGAGTCGCTGCCCGAACCCTTCGCCTCATTTCCGAAATCCCACACCATTATTGATCCCCACCCGGAGGTTGCCATGAAATCCAGTTCCGCCCGCCCCGGCCGCGTCTTCATCATCCGCCTCGAACACGGCGATGTCATCCATGAATGCCTGGAACGCTTCGCCGCCGAACAGGGCATCCGTCACGCGGCTTTGACGCTCCACGGCGGCGCCGACGCCGGCAGCGTCCTCGTCACCGGCCCGCGCGATGGCCGTTCGCCCCCGCCCATCGCCCCGCAAACCACCACGCTTGATGACGTCCATGAGGTTGTCGGCACCGGCACGATCTTCCCCGACGCCAACGGCACGCCCATCCTCCATGTCCACCTGGCCTGCGGCCGCGGCAGGGAAACCATTTGCGGCTGCATCCGCACCGGGGTCAAAACCTGGCATGTTCTCGAGGTCATCCTCACCGAACTCCTCGGCTCCACCGCCCGCCGCCTTCCCGATCCCGCCTCCGGTTTTGAACTGCTGGCTCCTTGAGGGCCCCGGATCGCGCCGCGCCATTCCGCCCCAGCCGTCGGCCGCGCGATGCCCTGCGCGATCCCGTCCGACCCTCCTTAAAACGTGATGACTTCCCACCCCGCCGCCCGGTAGACCGCGATGCTCGGATGCCCCGACATCTCGTCCAGCAATTTCAACTCATGTTTGGCGGTTGCTTCCAACGTCCCCATCTTCGCGGCACAGGCCATGCAAACACCATCCACCAGATCCGCCGCCAGGCATTTCTTCCAGAGCGGATTGAGCGGCTTGCCCTCCTCGTACAATCCCGGCACCAATTTCGTCGCCGCTCCCTCCACCACGATTTTCGCCTCGTGCCCCCGCGCCTGCATGTCCAACGCATTCAACAGCACATGGATAAAACACCCTGCCTCCCCCGTGAACGCAAACAACGCATACTTCGCCATCACAACCTGCCTGTCTGCCCCTGTCTGATCCCCGCACCAATTGGTGAGACGGGCGGGGCTCGAACCCGCGACCACAAGCTTAAAAGGCTAGTGTTAAGCGCCTATTATATGGGCTTTTTCAACCTGTTATGATAAATGTCTCCTTTAATGCTTGCTTTTTGCCCCTGTATGGCCGAATCTACGCGCAACCATGAAGGAGGCCGCACAATGAGAAAAGGCAGACGGGTATCAGGACATCTATACAAGCGGGATGGTCTATGGTGGGTTAGATGGCAGTCAGGAGGGCGGCGCTTCTACAGGTCCACCGGCGAGACATCGAAGCCAAAGGCCAGAACCAAGGCCGACGAAATCCTTGCCCCGTTCCGGGCATTGGAGGAGCGCGACACGCTCGCCGCAATCAAAGATCGGCTTGCCGGGGCGGAGGTGTCGGCACAGGAGGCTGTGGACATTGTAAACCGGATACCCCTGCGGGAAGTCTGGAAGCGGCATCCCTACGATCACAGCCAACCGAAACGGGCGAACGGCACAATCCGCGAGCTGTCCCCCATGAACGTGGCACAGAACAAGCGGGATTGGGAACAGTTCATTGACTGGATGGAGGAGGAGCACGGCGACCTTGAGGCCATGCAGGACGTGACGCCGGGCCTCGCACAGGAGTACTCGGATCACCTGTTCAAGAAAAAGCGCGTGACGGCGGGACGGCACAACAAGCTGATAACTACCTGCAACGTCATGTATCGGCTGGCGGGTGTCCCCTCCCCGTTCGCCGGGGTGACGAAATATCAAACACCAGAACATGAGCATCGGGAGCCTTTTGACGTGCAGCAAGTCGAGGCCCTGCTGGCGTCGGCACAAGGCGAGATGCGCGGTTTGCTGGCCGTGCTCTACTTCACCGGCCTACGGGCTGGGGATGCGGTTCAGCTACGCCATGAGAACCGGAAGGATGGAAAGATCGTGGTGCGGACCGCAAAGAGCGGGTCAACCGTTGACATCATGGAGCACCCCATGCTGACAACGATCATCGGGGACGTATGCGGCGACTCCAAGCGCGGTCCCCTCTTTCCCGAACTGGCCGAACTCTACAGGCGGGACCGGGTGGGGCTCATTCACAGATTCAACCGGCTGATGAAGTCTGCCCTTGGCGATGACTTCAGCCGGACGGAGAAGCGGACGGGCCGGGGCGTTAAGGCAATCGCCCGTTTCGGAATGCACAGCTTCCGGCATAGTCTTGCAACTCACTGTGCGCGGGCTGGCGTCCCCATCGGCATCGTTCAAAAATGGTTGGGCCATGCCAGCGAGACAGTGACTCGGATTTATCAGCACTACTCCACAGAGGATCAAAAACAGATCGTGGCCGCTATCCCCCGCCTTGCCCTTCCGGGCATGGAGGATCAGGGAGACATCATCGAAGCCGAGGCCGTTGTCGAGACGAAGCCCGTTGATCTTCATGCTGTGCGCGAACTGGTGGACGGTTTGACCGTCAAGAATGTTGTGGCCGTTCGCAAGAAACTGCTGGCGATGCTCCCCGCGTAAAAAACACCGTTTGTCCGCGTCGAATCCCTATCTGAAGTCATGGACGCAGAATGTCCCCTATGCCCTTTACCCCTCCAAACTCATGGCGTAGTGTAGCGCCATGTTCAGATGCATCCAATGCGAAAAACAGAACACGGCGGAGCGCCTGAAAAAGGGGTTCGCCGCGTGTTCCAAGTCCTGTGAACTGGCCTTCCGGCGAGCTTGCAGGGAGAACAAGCAGGATGCGGATTTGATTATGCGGATGCATCGTGATATGGCGGCGCGGATTCACGGCGATCAGGTCAAGTTTGTTGGCCGTGGATCGGCAGAGATAAAACGCATGAGGGCCGAAATCGTGCCCAGATGATGAAGTGACATTTTAGAAGCTGACCGGCTGGCAGGCTTTCGGGCTTCAACGGCGACGGGTCAGGA
>JAAZBB010000086.1 GCA_012514035.1 Lentisphaerota bacterium
GGCGAGTGGCGCGGCTTCACCGCCTGGGTCGGCGCCTTCGCCGGCGAACGCGAAGACGCCGAAAACATCGAAAACGCCGCCGCCGCCCTGGGCTGGTCCCCCGTGGAAGGCCTCACCCTCGGCATCTCCGCTCTTTCGGATCTCGGCGAAGGCGCGGGCTACGTGGACGACCTCAACGACGTCCTTGCCGGCGCAGGCACCGCCGAAAAGGCGGCCGGCCTCAGCGCCTTCCTCCTCCTCGAACGCGGCGCCTGGTCGCTGGCCGCCGAAGTTCTCGGCGCGGCCGAAGACCTCGAATGGACCGATGCGGAAGGCGCCGCGACCGCCCTCCGGCCCCAGGCCTGGCACGTGGACGCGGCCTATGCGTTCAACGACGCTTGGACCGCCGCCGCCCGCTACGAAGGTTCCAGGGAATTCAAGGCCGACGAGATGCCCGAGCACCAGGGTGGCGCCGCCCTGTTCTGGCAGGTCAACGCCTTCGCCACCCTCGGCGCGGAATATCTCTACGGCACCTTCGCCGACGAAGCGGCCGACGACCGCCACCTCGCCACCCTCCAGCTCGCGCTCGAGTTCTAAAGCATTTTCCAAATGTCGTAGCCGTTTCCCATCCCCCGACGAGGACGTCGGGGGCTCCAAAGTCAGAAATCCACAGGCCTTTTGGAGCCGGGACGCCCTCGTCCCGGTCGGATTCGACGGCTACTGAATAACAAAATCTGCTCTAGCCTCTGCGGTTTTTCCCGGTGGTTCCGCGGCCGGCGCCGCAGGACAGACGGCGGGGCGGTTTACCAGGTCATGATCTGGCAGGCCAGTTCACCGAGTTCGGAGGCCGCAGTGAGCTTCGTGCGGGTGGCGGTGAGGTTGGCCAAGCTGACGACGGTGACATCCCGCTCGGGCAGGTAGGCGGCAAACGCGGAGTAGCCGGGAACATCGCCGGTGCTGCCGATGGCCCCCGACTGCCGGCCGATGTGAAAGCCATACTCAATGCCCTCATAGCCGGTGTCGATCCACTGGAAGAGCGCCGCGCGGCCGGTATCGCCGACGAGTTCGCCGCGGGCCGCGGCGCGGACGAACCGGGCCAGGTCGTCCACGGTGCTGTACATGTTTCCGGCGGCACCCCAGCAACTACCGCTCCAGTCGGTGGCATCGAACCAGTATTCGCCGTACTCGATGAGGTTGTCCGGTTCCCCGAAGCGGTAACCCCGCGGCCGCGGCTCGGGAATGACGTTGTGGGCTGGATAACCGGTGTCGCGAAGGCCCATGGGGGCCAGAATGCGGCGGGCCACTTCCTCGTGCCAGGGCCTGCCCGTCACGGACTGGATCACTTCGCCCAGCAGGATGGTGTTAATGTTGGCGTACATCCAGCCCTGGCCGGGCGGGAACAGGCGGTCCAGCGCCCAGGCCTGGGCGCAGATCTCCTCAGGAGTCCATTCCTTGCGAGGATCGGATTGAATGGCCATCTGGAACGCGGGGTTGGTGATTTCCCGCGGCAGGCCGCTGGTGTGGTAGCCGAGCATGGCAAGCGTGATGTCCTCGCCGCCGGGGACGCCGGCCACATATTTCGCGACGGGATCGTCGAGCCGGAGCAGGTCCTCGTCGGCCATCTGGAGAATGACGGTGCCGACAAAGAGCTTGCTGATGCTGGCGATGGGGAAATGATCCTGCCGGCTGATCGGCCGCGACTTCTGTTCGTTGGCATGGCCGAGGGTCAGGAGCAGGACCGGGGTGCTTTCCGGGCCCTGGAAGACGCCGAACACCGCCCCGGGCGCCTCCAGGTTCTCAAAGCGCGCGGCGACCCGGAGCCGGATCTCCTCGACGGGAATCGGGCGTTCCGCGGTCGGCGGGGGGGCGGGCCGGGAACAACCGCCGAGGGCGGCCGCCATGATCAGGCACAGGGCGGTCCTGCGGGCGAGGTCTTGCACGCGCGCCATGGTCAGCGTGTCCTGCGCCGACGCAAGGCCAGGCCGCCCAGGCCCAGGGCCAGGAGACCGAACGTGCCGGGTTCGGGGATACTGGTCAGGGTCCCTTGGAAATCCCAGACGAGCGGTTGGTTCGCCACCCAGCTGTCGCCGGTCAGGAGGCCGTCAAAGGCGGTTCCGGAGATAGTGAAGGGGCCCGTGGCGGTAAAGGGCATCGTCATCAGGATGAATTCCACCTCCACTTCGCTGGTCATGCTGACCGATACGGGCTGGTAATCCTGCACCATGACGGCACCGGAAAACGAGAGGACCGCCGTGGTGAGGTTCGTCCAGCGGCCATAGTTGAAGTAGGCGCTGTTGGTGGGGTCGGTGCCGACCCCGAGAACCAGGTTCGTGATCGCGCCTGTGCCGGAGCCGGCGACCAGCGAGGACTCGTCATACTCGACAAACCCCAGGCGGAAGCGGTCGTCATTGGGAAACCCGTCGAAGGTCGGGCTGCCGACGGTGGTGCCGGGATCGCTGATCAGGTGGAACCGCTGCAGGCTGGTGCCCAGATCGACCAGATCCATCTGGAAGAAGGTGTCCGATGGATGCTCGGTGTAGGTGGTGTCGCCGTCGGCGACGCCCCAGAGATTGATGAGGGCCGCCCGGGCCAAGGCGGGCGCGAGGCACCCGAGCAAGGCGGCGGCGGCAAGGTGGAACCGGGGCGGTCTCATTCGTTATTCGCCTGGGGCCCGCGGCGGCGGCGGGCCAGGCCAGCCATGGCCGGGCCGCCCAGCAGCAGCAGCGCAAGCGTGGAGGGTTCGGGGATGCTGTAGGTACCGTAGAGGGTGCCGGCATAGTCCTGCTGCACCAGCAGCATGTTCACGTAGTACTCGGAATGCATCGCGAAGGGCATCACGAGGGTCGTTTCGTTGCCGAGGGTGGTCACCGTGGCGGGACTTGCCGAGGACTGCGTCGGGTTCGGCGTGACCGTGGTCAGGTCAGTCACGGGCGGGTAGCCGCCCACGGAGTAGAAGACGGTTCCGTCCGTATAGTCCGTGGTGATGCCCCCCTCATCGAACACGCCGCCGGTCAGGGAGACCGGAGTGCCCATGACTAGGGATATCTGCAGGTCGCGGACGGCAGAAGGCTCGGTCGACGAAAACCCGAGGCTGCGGAGATCGGTCACCATGCCGTAGTTGGCCGGGTCGGAGGCGGTGAGATAGTCGCCCGCGGCGTAGTCGTTGCCCGGAAGCCAGGAGCCACTGTTCAGGGCGGACAGCAGGCTGCCGGGCAGGAACTGAATGGTGGAGCCGGTGACATCGGCCAGAATGCTGCCGCCGAAACCGGTCACCAGGCTGCCGGCGCCCTGCGCGGAAGTCGCCAAGGGGGTTCCCATCAGCAAGGTGGTAACCGTCAGCGTGAATTGGCTGAGAATGGGGTCTATCGTGAACGTCATGTTTTGGGCCCGGGCCATGCCGGTTGTAAGCAGCACGGCGATAATGGCGGTTTTGATGGGGCGGATTCTCATCGGGGTGGTCTCCTTTGGGTTGTTTTTCAAAATCTATTCAGCACTCATCCATGAATTGTTTCGGTTCTCGTCCGGCGGATACAGGAAACCCAGGCGGTTCTCGTCCGGAGCCTGAACCATTTCCGATGAGACATGTCCATCCACCCAGGCCACGTTCGCCCGGCCGCCGGGATGCCGGCCGTGGAACGACGGCAGGGGGTTGGCGCGCAGGGAACCGTCTTTGGCGTAAACCGGCAGAGGCGGGCACAGGGTCGGAGTGGGAACGAGCTGGCCCATCATGAGATCGGCGGAATCGGCGAACATGACGGTCGAGGGCGGATTCCGGACGCGCGAGGCGAGGAGACCGATCCAGCAGCGGTAGCCCTCGGCATTCGGATCCGAACCGTAGAAATTGCCGTGCCGTTCGCTCAGCAGCAGGCCGTTGTAGCCGTAGTGCACGTCGACCGGATACGCCAGGTTCTGATTTTCATAGAAATCCCGGATGCGATCCGGTGTATGAAAAGCCGGGCAGCGCCCGACATCGATGGCATAATTCAGATACGGCGCCAGCAAGCCGTTTTGCAGCGCCTGGCGGGGATCGCCCGGGGTGTCGTCCGACCAGCTCCACCGGACATTCACCCCCCGGCTGCCGCTCTTGTTGGGAGTGTTCCGGGCGAATTCGGAGAACGGGACCAGATGGCCGCCGTGATCCGCGGCATAGTTCAGGGCGGCGAGGGCGAGATGGCGGAGATTGGAGCGGCAGGCCGCAGCCCGGGCATGGGCCAGGGCATGCGCCAGCGTCGGCACGAGGATGGCCGCCAGCGCCAGCATGACGACCACCACGACCAGCAGTTCAATCAGCGTGAAGGCGGAATCCCCGCCCGGCCGGGGGGGATGGCCGCGCCCAGCCGCACACGTTGGCCAATTATGCTTCACTTTACAATTAAACGCCTGAGATCGGAATCCGGTTCACAGGATTTTTAGGGCCGCCCGCATGCCGTGCACACCGGCTGTTCCCCTGTTTTCGCTTTTCAGGGATTCCTGAATTCTGATTCAATCCCCCCATGCTCATCGACTTCCACACCCACGCCTTTGAAGACAACTTGGCCGCCAAGGCCATCCCGTTCCTGGAGGAGGAAGGCAACGTCAAGGCCTTCCTCGACGGCCGCATTTCCTCGCTTCTGGCCGACATGGACCGCGCGGGCATTGATCGTTCCGTTGTTTGCCCCATCGCCACCAAGCCCACGCACTTCGACGGCATCCGCCGCTGGGCCCGCGCCGTCCGCGCCGCCGAGCCCCGCATCGAGATGTTCCTCTCCATCCATCCCGACGATCCCGACGCCCTTGTCCACGCCGACGAAACCGCCGATGAAGGCTTCAAGGGCGTCAAGTTCCACCCCTACTACCAGAAATTCGTCCTCGACGATCCCCGCATGTTCCCGCTCTACGAGCGCCTCGCCGCCCGCGGCCTGATCGCCGTCTTCCACACCGGCTACGACATGGCCTATCCCCCCGACAAGGTTGCCAACCCCCTGCGCGCCCGGCGCGTTGCCGATGCCCTCCCCGATTTCAAACTCGTCGTCACCCATCTGGGCGGCTGGCGCGACTGGGAAGAATCGCGCCAATACATCATTGGCCGGCCCATCTATCTCGAGACCTCCTACTGCCTGCACGAAATGCCCACCGCAGAAGCCCGCGCCATGATCCTGGCTCATCCCGCCGATTACTTGCTCTTCGGCACGGACAGTCCCTGGGGCGACC
>JAAZBB010000029.1 GCA_012514035.1 Lentisphaerota bacterium
GCCGCCCTCCCCCCGCCCCCGTCCCCGTCCCGGCCGGCATTCTGACACCGGGCCGGGTTCGAAAGCCGCTGCGTTTTTCCCTTTTATCCGCCAGGAACCGGCGGTATATTCACGCCCATAGCATGGAGGCACCTATGAAACAGGCCCTGTTGTTCTGCGCTGCAATTCTCCTCTCTTCCGCCGCGTTCGCCACCCCGCCCAATACGCCGACCCTCGATGGCCGCCCCATCGAATACGACAACTTCGACTATCGCAGCACGTTCCAGGGCGAATCCACCTGGGGTGCCGCCGGCACACTGACCAATCTCTTTGTGACGTGGGATGCCACCTATCTGTATGTCGCCCTGCAGGCCTGGCAGACCGATAACAACAAGCTGGTCGTTCTCCTGGATGTTGATCCCGATGCGGGCACGGGGGCAACCACCACCACCAACTGGACCAGCGTCGAGCCCAGCTTCATCAAGTACAACGACTATGGCTGGGTGAACGGCAGCGGCTTCGGCCTCGACTACATGATGGCCAGCGAAGGCACCTACAACAACGTGATCCGGATCCTCTATGACGGTGTCGAACCGCCCTCCACCAATAATCTTACCTCCCTCTTCGACCAGGGTAATGGGACCTCGCCCGCCGGCCTACCCATCGACATGGCCAGCCTGAATGACACCACCGCCTGCCCCCACAAGGGCTTCGAAGTCCGCATCCCGTGGTCTAATCTCTATGAAGGGGTCCGGTTTGGCACCGTCGAGCCGGGGGAAACCATCCCGCGGGGTGCCAGCCTGCGTTTGTTCGCGGGCATCCATAACAACAATCCCGACAGCGCCTGGAGTTCCCCCGACACCATCCCCAATCAGGACACGCCCAACTATGCGGATGGCATTCTCACTACCGCCACCTACATGGATGTGACGGTGGACGGCAATAACGACGGGCTGCCGGATCTTTTCGGTGCCAATGGCAATGCCCCCTACATCCGCTCGGCCGCCGGTGCCTTGGGCGGTAATTCCATTTACGTGGTCTTCAACGAGCCGGTCACCGCCGCCACCGTCGAAGACCTCGCCAATTGGACCGTTGGCGGCGTTGCGCCGGTTTCGGCATCCGCCCAAGGTCCTTCCGGCGTCCAACTGGGCCTGGCCACCCCCATTGCCACCAATTACCTCCTCATCCGCGCCACGGGCGTTGAGGATCCCGATGGGTACTCCCGCAGCACGGAGCATTGCCTCTTCCCCGCCTCCGGTGGTATCTCCCAGCCGGTGTCCGTCACGTTCCTGGTCAACACCAACTCCGGTATGGGCCTGTTCACGCCGCGACCCAACGCGTTCTTCATCAACGGCGCGACCCTGCCCCTGGAATGGGGCTACCCGCCCCTCGAAACGATCCCGCTGGTGCCTGTCCCCGGCTCCAACAACTGGGCATCGGCCACCGTCGTCTTCCCCGCCGGATCTCCCAGCAACATCTTTTACAAGTATAGCGCCCGCATCAACGGCACCAACAATTACGAAGCCATCCGGCTCACCGATTTTGCCGATGCCGCCCGCCCCCTGGAACTCAACAACGATGGCACCCCCATGAACGTGACCGACTACCTTGGCGCCGTGGCCCATCCCCTGCGCAATCCCAGCGATACCAATTTGCCGTCCGCCCAAAACCAGCTCTTTGAGGATCCCCAGCGCGGTGACGCCGGCGTCCGCGTCCGCCGTGAAATCCTCTTCCAGCTCGACCTCTCCCTGCGCCGCCGCGACAACCTCGCCCGCGTCATGGTCCTCGGCTCTGATCCCCTGCGCGGCTTCAACGACAACGGGGACAACCAAGGCGGCAATTCCAGCGACTATCCAGGCAATACGGCCTATCTTTCGTGGACCAACGCCGGCATCCAACTTGTCGACGACGGCACCTTGGGCGACGCCGCGGCCGGCGATGGCATCTATTCCCGACTTTGGTCACTCTCCACCGATGGCTACGACTCCGCTATCGAGCCCGGCGAGCCCTATTCGCTCGTCGGGGGCCGGATCGCGGATTGGATCAACGACATCCCCGGCACCGAACCTTACTTGGGCGACACCTACTGGACCGCCCGCCGCTCACCGCGCAGCTTTATTTACAAGTTCTACGTCCTCACCACCGGGGACAACCCCTACGAAAGCCCGAGCAGCAACCTCGACTATTATGTGGTGGATCCCGAAGACACCGCGCAGATCGTTCTGGCACCCCACGTCTGGGACAACGACGCCATTCCGCCGCCACCCCCCTCCAATGCGCCAACGATGACCGACGTTTCCATCGCCGGCACCACGGCGACTGTCCTGTTTGAAAACGTCCCGAACGAAGGCGCCCACGGCATCACCATCTCAACCAACCTGCTCAACGGCTTTGACAACTACGGCCACCGGGCAATCATCGGCGAGGTCGTCGGAGACAAGCGCCAGTGGACCGCCACCATCGCCGAAGCCACTCCGTTCCGGGAGTTCTACGCGGCCTACGCCGGCGTGGAACCGGCTCCGACTCCGACCTACTGGGAACCCAACGCCAATATCCCCATCGGCGCCACCACCGTACGCGTCTATTTCTGTCAGTTCCAATCCAACCTGAGCGGCATGCGCACCATGAACCTCACCGGCACCTTCCGCCCTGCTCCCGGGTGGGATAATGGCCTGCCCATGACCTTCCTCGGGAATGGAACCTGGATGATTGATCTGGCCCTCCCGGCCGTACCCGACGGCGACGCCGTCAAGTTCAAGCCTCGCGGCGGGCCCACCTTTGTCTGGTATGAAACCGGGGGTGACTTCCAGTTCGTCCGCGGTTCTGGCGGCGTCACCATGACGCCCATGCCCCCCGTGCCCGGCGAGGATTTCACCATTACCCTGGATGCCGCCGGCACCCCGCTGGCCGCCGCCACGGATATCCGCCTGCACATGGGGTTTGACAACTGGAGAGATGTCCAGGAATCCCCGCGGCCAGCCATGACGAATATCGGCGGCTCCGTCTGGTCATACGCCTTCACCGTCCCCACGAACTATTCCGTCAGCATCGATTGGGTATTCACCGACGGCACCGGTTCGACCTGGTACAGCTATGGCAACTGGCACGCCTTCATGGCCCCCTACTACAACAGCCCCTGATCGTTTTCTGGAAGGAACCCCATGAACCGGAAATCCGCCTTTACCCTGATCGAACTGCTGGTCGTCATTGCCATCCTCGGCATGCTCGCCGGCATCCTGATCCCCGCCTCGATGAAAGCCCTCGAAATGGCCAAGCGCTCCAACTGCGCCAACAACCTCAAATCCCTCGGCGTGGCCTTCACGTCCTACGCCACGGATTACAAGGGGGCCATGCCCCATTACCGCCCTCTGCCCCCTGCCGACGGCTCCTTCCAGGAAATTCCCGATTTTTCGGCCATCGCCGTGAAGGTCTACACCAACGGCTATGTCACCGATCTGCGCCTGTGGGTCTGTCCCAGCGACAGAATTGACGGCAATGCCCCCGTCAGTGTTGCCAAGGACATCGCCTCGTTCCGCTCGCAACAGGGCAACTGCAGCTACATGTACATCTCCGGCTACCACCTCATGCGCACCGCGGAATCCCCCGCCGTGGCCCCCATGCTGTGCGACGAAGCCAACGCCCGGGAATACGGCGCCGCCACCCCCGGCCGCATGCCCCGGATCGGACCCGGCGACAACCATGGCGACAGCATCCGCAACGTCCTGTTTCTTGACGGCCACGTCGTGACCTTCAAGGATGCCGACGCCTCCAACGCCATCTTCAACAACCTCAAGAACCCCGCGGTCGTCTGCAGCGTGGATTAGCCCCCCCCACCCCTCATTCCTTAAACCTTAAGGGCTGACCCCGGTTTCGGGGTCAGCCCTTAAGGTTTAAGTCCTGACTTGCCGGATGGTTGGGTTATTGTGTTTTCAACGGGATGCAGATGTCGAACCGGCAGGTTGGACCGGTGCAATCGTCGTGGTACCGCTCGTAGCAGGGCCGGTCGTCGCACTCCAGGCCGCTTTGCACCAGGTGCCGGAACGCTTCGTCCCAAGCCCCGGAGAAATCGGTCGCCGGCTGGTTGAACTCGCACACAAGGTGCGGCCCGCCGGCGATTTCCTGCAGCGCGACCGGCGGTTCCACTTTCGTCCCCGCTGGCACCACCAGGCAGGCATCCGTCCGGCATTTCGCCGGCGGGGTCACCTCCGGGCTGTCCCAGTACACGCCCAGCATTGGGGCCTTGCCGACCAGACCGCGCGGCCCGGCCCACTGCATCAACTCGCCAAACGCCGCCTCGCAGACTTCCTTGCCGTAGGGGCCCAGCTTCCGCACGTACGCCACATGCCAGGCCGGCAATTCCTTCACATTTGCCTTCATCTTGATTCTCCTTTGGTTGTTTGGGGAAACCATCTTCACCCGGAGTACATCCTCCCCCGCGCGCAGGGAAACCGCTTCTCCTCCCTTGCTGGTTATGGTTCCAACCTTGCGGCGGCGGAATTCGGACGGCGACATTCCGAAACCCGCCCGGAACGCTTTCGCGAAATTCTGCGAACTGGAAAAACCGCAAGCGAGCGCCACCGTCGTAATGTCCTCCTGAGGTTTGGCCAGCAGGCGGTTGGCCGCGCGTTCGAGCCGCAGACGTCGCAGGAATCCGAACACCGTCTCGCCCGTCACCGCCCGGAAAATCCGGTGAAAATGAAACGGAGAAAAGCTGGCCGCCTGCGCAATCTCCTCCAACGAAGGATCGCGACCGAGGTTTGCGCTGATGAAATCCATCGCCCGGCAGACCCGCTGCCGGTAATCCAGTCCTGTCGCCATGCTGGCCGATTTCATGGCCTGATCCTAGCGCAGCCTGTTGCCGCCGGCAATCGGTTTGCCGAGGGTGGAGTCGGCGAATCCCATTGCACCCACGCGAGTCGTGCCGTAAGGTGCTGCTGATTGACGGGCGGTTAGCTCAGCTGGTCAGAGCGTCACGTTTACACCGTGAATGCCGGGGGTTCGAGTCCCTCACCGCCCACATCGGTTTCCGACCGGCTCCGCGGGGCCGTCTGATTTTTCCGGCCAAACCGCTTCCCATGCGGTAGAGTATCCGCATGAATCGTCTGCCGATCATCCTGGCCTGCGCTGCCGCATCGCTCGTGCAGGCACTCCCCGGAGGTGCCATGCCTGCTCCCCATACCGCGGAAACCGCCACGTTTGCCGGCGGTTGTTTCTGGTGCCTCGACGAGGTCTTCCGCCAGCAAGTCGGAGTGCTGAAAGTCACTTCCGGCTATACGGGCGGGGAGACAAGAAATCCCACCTATCGCGAGGTTTGTGCGGGCGATACCGGACACGCCGAGGCGGTTCAAATCGTCTTCAACCCCCAACGGATTTCGTACAACAAAGTAGGGATTAGTAGCGTGCGAATCCACGCTGCAATCCCGGGTTGAACAAGCCCGTCGGGGGCGCATGTATTTTGCTCTCGGGGCGGAAGCCCAGATGGGGCTAAAGGGATGGCCGGAGGTCGGCGACGAGAGCCTGGGGGCCGCTATCAGAGCGAAGGACCGGGGGACGCGGCGGGCGATCGGGGGCCAGACCAAGGC
>JAAZBB010000030.1 GCA_012514035.1 Lentisphaerota bacterium
TCGTCGAAGGACTTGCCATAGACCTTTTTCATCTTGGCGTCGCATTCCTGGAAGCGGCCGGGGTGCCAGGTGCGGATGATGGTGTTCATGGGGTGGTCGGCGCTGCCGCAGTCCACGCCGATCCACTTGATTTTCATCTTCTCGCACCAGTCGTCGAAGTCGGGGCTCGGGCCGGGATGCATGACGAAGTAGCGGATTTCGTCGCCGGTCTTCTGGTCCCACGAGTAGCGGTGGTAGCCGGTGTTGATGATCAGGATGTCGCCCTTCCTCACCTCGACCTTGTCGGTGATCATCTTGGGGGTGTAGAGCGAGTAGTCGGAGACGTCCTTGGAGATGTCCACGACGACGCCGGGGCCGACCCACTCGCGCAGGGGCACGTTGCCGATGGAGCGGCCGGCGGGATAGAAGTGGATTTCGCCGTCCATGTGGGTGCCGACGTGGTTGGAGGTGGTGATGATCTGGCCGTTGGCGCCTTGGCCCATGTGAGCGCCGGCAAGGCGTTTGAAGTACTGCACGCCCAGCGGCATGTAGGAAGGCCACGGGGGCGTGTGCACGCTGAGGCGCATCGTAAGATCGTACATCTGAGCGTTGTCCATGAATTCGATGAACTGGTTGTTGTTCATTGGGGGGTCCTTTCTTGTTTGTTTTTAAAGAGGTCAGAGGTCAGGGTTCAGAGGTCAGGTTCGGGAAAGCCGGAAGATCCGTAATCGGCGGAATCCTCCCGGATGGTGGGCCAGCGACGGTCGGATTCCGGCAATTGTTTTTCCAGATTTCGTTCCATGCCGTTCAACATCCGGATGCATTCGCGGTATCGCTCGCGGAAGCCGGAGAATGTTTCCTTGGATTCATATTCGCGCAAATGGGCCATGTAAAGGTGGTGAATAGTTTCGGCGGCTTCGCCGCGGCTGCAGTTGACACCTTCGATTTTGTTGCGCACGTGGCGGTCATCATTCTTTTCGGCCAACTGGGCGGCCGCGCTGTTGGAAGACCGCCGGATTTGCGAGCCCAGTTCGTTTTTTTCCTCGGCCGGCCAGCCATGCGAAAGATCGGCGATTTCCAGGTGAAGCTGGCAGAGTCGTTGATAAACGACCAAATCTTCCACATTCCTGAATTCAGCCATTCGGTTTTGCTCCTGACCTCTGAAATCTGACCTCTGACCTCTATTTCAGGATTTTCGCCAGCGCGTCGTAGGCCTGGGCGAAGGGGGCCATGGGGGCGTTGACGAGGCCGGCGCCGACCTGTCCGACGCCGGCCTTCTTGTGGGCGACGCCGGTGTCGATGACGGGGACGAGGTTCTTCTCGACGACCTTGCGGACGTCGATGCCGGTGGGGGTGCCGCGGAAGTCGAGGGCGGGGATCTGGTACATGCGGCTTTCGCCGGCGGTGATCTCGTACATCTGGCGGGTGTAGCGCAGGGCGTCGGAGGCGACGCCCCCGACGAACTGGACGATGGCGGGGGCGGCGGCGATGGCGAATCCGCCGAGGCCGCCGGTCTCGGTGATGGCGCTGTCGCCGATGTCGGGGTTGGCGTCGTCCTTGGAGAACCCGGCGAAGTAGAGCGCGTCGGGGACATCGGCGGGGGCGGTGAACCACAGGTCGCCGGTGCCGGCGAGCTGGATGCCGAAGTCGGTGCCGTTGCGGGCCATGACCACGGCGATGGAACTGCCCTTGACGTTGCGGGCGGCGTCGAGCGTGGCCTTGCAGGCGGGCATGGAGAGGTTGAGGAAGAAGTGGTCGTTGCTGTTGATGAAGTTGAGCACCGCGATGGCGTTGCCCGTGTTGTCGCAGGTGGCGACGATGGCGGGGGCGATGGCGCGGTAGAGCAGGGAGGTGCCGGCGCGGTTGCGGTTGTGGACTTCGTCGCCCATGTGCAGGGCCTGGGCGATCAGGTTCTTGAGGTCAATAGGGCCGGTGTGGGCCACGGCGGCCTTGAGTACGGGATAGAGGACGGTTTCCATCCACTTCAGGCGTTGGGTGACTTCGTCGCCGAAGGCGCCGTAGCGCAGGACCTTGCCGAGTCCTTCGTTGAGGGTGCAGTAGGCGAAATTGCCGTATTTTTCGTTGTGGATGATCCAAACGGGCATCGACGGCGTGACGATGCCGGCCATGGGGCCGACGGCGCCGTGCTCGTGGCAGGGGGCGTACTGGATGGTGCCGGAGGCGGCCAGTTGTTCGGCCTCCTCGATGGTTGCGGCGCGGCCTTCATAGACGAGGCCGGCCATGACGCCGCCGCGCATTGGCCCGCACATGCGGTCCCAGGTGATGGGGGGGCCGGCGTGCAGAATGGTATCCTCGGTCATGCCGGGGATCACGTTGCGGGCGACGTCGAGCCCGACGAGCTTGGGCGTGCCGGCCAGAATGATCTCCATGACCTTCTGGTTGGCTTTTTCGATTTTGGCGGCGCGCCGGGCGAGGATGGTTTCCGATTCGGGCGAGACGTCCACGGGCGGGCGCCAGTCCACCTGGACGGCGGGGGGGGAGATCTGGTCGCAGACGTCCTTGAAGGATTCGATGCCGACATTGACGACCCGGAGGGGGGTGGTGAAAAGACTCTGGATGCTCATGACGATTCCTTCCCGGTTAGCGATTCTTGCGGACGATCTTGGCGGTGAGGAAGCCGGCGAGCTTGCAGGCGGCGGCGTTGGTGAGCTGCACATGGGCGCCGGCCTCGCGGAGCGCCTCGACGACCCGGGCGCGGTTCTGGGGGTCGCCGATGGTACCGGTGACGCCGGCCACCACGAAGACCTGTTTCGACGCTTTCCGGATGACGGGAACCAGCTCCGCGGCGGGATCGAGGTTGGCGCCGTGGCCGAGCACGACATCCAGCAGGATGACGGCGGTTTCGGGATTGGCCGCCTCGTCGAGGATCATCTTCTTGCGCAGGGTAAAATCAATCATGGGGTGGGCGCGGCCGACGGTGAATTCGTCCTCGCCGAGGTCCACGAGGGCGTTTTTCTCGGGCTTCCATGCGTTCTTGAGTTTCCGGGTGTCGCCGAGGGGCGCATTGGAGGTCATCTGGCGCAGGATGCCGTCGAGGACGACCTGGGCTTCGGCGCAGAAGGTGCCGCCGCTGAAGAGCCCGCGCAGGTAGCGGCCTTTGGCCTTGCGGCGCTTGGCGATCAGGGCGTGGGCTTCGTCCATGAGAATGGCGTCGCGCTTGGTCAGGCGGTCCATGGCCTTGACGGGATCCACGCCCTTGACCTGGGCGACGGCGAGGTGCGCGGCCTGTTCAAGTGTGGCGGGCATGCCGCCTTCGCCGAGAAACAACGCCACGACGGGTTTTTTCGTCTTGCGGATCAGGGAGTAGACCTTCTTGAGGACGGCGGGTTGGGGGGGCTTGGAGACGAGGACGATGACCTTGGTTTCCGGATCGTCGGCCAGCGCCTGCATGGCGTCGAGGAAGGAGATGCCGCCGACGGCGTCCTTGACGTCGCGACCGCCCGTGCCGATGGCCTGGGAGATGCCGGAGCCTTCGTTGGCGACAATGCAGGTGACCTCCTGGGTGCCGGTGCCGGAGGCGCCGACGACGCCGATGGGGCCCCGGGGCACGACGTTGGCGAAGGCGAGGGGTACGCCATTGATGATGGAGGTGCCGCAGTCGGGGCCCATGACGAGGAGGCCTTTCTTGTGGGCGGCTTTCTTCAAGGCGACTTCGTCTTCGATCGAGACGTTATCGGAAAACAGCATGACGTGGAGGCCGGCGTCGAGGGCCTTGCGAGCTTCGCGGGCGGCGTAGCGCCCGGCGACGGAGATCAACGCGAGGTTGGCGCCGGGCAGGGCCGCGGCGGCGGATGGGATGTCGCGCGGGGCGGGGGCCTGGGCGCCGTCTTCCGCCGCCGGCTTCTTCTTGCGCGAGAGCAGTTCCTCGGCCTTGGCCAGGGCGTCCTTCGCGGAGGCGGCGTCCTTGGCCTTGACGACGATCAGCAGGTCCTGGTCGCCCGTTTTCTTGAATTCCGGAATCAGCAGCCCGGACATGTCGAGGATGGATTTATTGGCCTCGGTGGCCATGACGACAGAGGCATCCACGACGCCGGGAGCCCCGGAGAGTTCGCGCCCGACGCGCATGAGAGTGACGGAATCGAAGTAGAAGCCCTGCTTGATGCGGCCGACAGTATTCATCGGGTAACGGTCTCCTTGCGGGCAGAACGGCCCTGTGCCGCCTGCCGCACGCTTATTCCTAGCGCAGACAGGATGAGGGAGGCGAGCAAAAAAGCCGAACGGGTAGAAGGTGTTAGAATCCGAGGCGGAGCGCGGCGCCGAGAAACACAGTATCGGTATCAATGGCTTCAAGGGCGTCATCCAGATCGGTTTCGCTGTGGAACCGATAGCTGCCGGAGATGTCGAGGAAGATGCCGGGCAGCACTTCCAGGTCGAGGCCCGCTTTCAGGGCGAAAAAGGGGGCGTCGGCCCATTCGCCATCCAGGTTGAGGATGCCGACGCCGGCGGCGGCATAGATGGCGCTGCCGAGGACAGCATAGGCAGCTGGCGCAATCGCGTTTTCGCCGAAGAGCTTGGGCAGGAACTCGACATCTTCCTGCAGACCGATCAGAGTGGCCCGGTATTGATAGGAGACCAGATAGCTGAGGCCGTCTTCATCGACGTCATCGAGATCAATATCGTCCACGGCGACCCAGTAGTTGGCCCCGGCGCCGATACGGTGGGCCTTGGATGCCGCCTGGACTGTCAGAGCCGGAATCAGGCACAAACTCAGCAGAAGCAATATTTTATTCATGGATGCATTCCTGAAAGGGACCGGTTTGATCCATCCTCATGATGGCAAGCTCCGTGTGGTTCGGCAAGGCAAGCGATAATCAACCGGCGCCGGAGGATATCCGGCGCCGGAGCACTCCGATCTGCGGTCAGGTCCGCATTGGATTTAAAAGCGGAACAAGAGGCCGGCGTTGATGCCGAAACCGCTGAAATCCACTTTTTCATCATCGAGATCGACCTCCCCGTAATCATCAACTTCCGCGCCGTCCACTTCCAGAACGCGATATTGGGCTTCCGCGAAGAGCGAGGCCGAATCGCTGAGGCTGAACTCCACACCGGCCACGGCATAGAAGCAGATTTCATCATCCAGATCGACGTCGTCGGCCTCCGGAATGATGGCATACCCAATGCCGCCGCCGCCATAGAGGTTCAGCGGGCTGTCCTGCAGCGGCAGGTTGAACAACAGGCCGGCTTCCAATGGGATCAAATAGACGCCATCATCCGTGTCGTCTTCGTCAAACTGCGTGATGCAGGATGCGCGCGCCTCCACTCCGAAGTATTCGGACAGGTCGGTCTTGAACTTGATGCCGCCGCCGAATCCGGGGCCGGGATCATCGGCATTGAAATAGGACCCGTAAATGCCCACGCCGCTGCCGGCAGTGGCCACAACAGCGCCAAGGCCAATCAACATCAGAACCATCAGTATTTTTTTCATTGTTTTCTCCTTTAATGAACATAGCGGCATGTTGAAAAACGACATCCGCCACCAACTTTGACAGTAGGTTAAGATTTCACGGTTGTCAAGACTGGACTGGCTGTCTTGGAAGGATTTATGTCGACTTGAAAGTGCCGGGTTTTCCCGGGGGCATGTTGTTGGGAGCCAGTCGCCGGCCCTTGGGAGTTCGTGTGTCGGATCAAGGGGAGAAAACGAACGGCTTACCGCACCGGGCAGGCGCCGCCGGCGCAGTCGTTGCCCATGTCCACGGCGTCCTCGGACTGGGCCCTGACCTGCTCAAGATCGATCGGCTTGAGGCTGGCGGCATAGGTGTCGTATTCGGCCTTGGAAACCGGCTGTTGCGGCAGGTAGGGGAAGCCGAGATCCGCGGCGGTCTTCAGTGGATCGGCCCGCAGCAGGAACGACACGCCGACGTAGTGGTCCCAGTACTGCAACAGCCACTCGATAATGGCATCGACCTCGGATGGGTCATAACTGACAGTGATGGAGCAGTTCTGTTCAACATAGTTGTCCATCAACAGCTTGTACCGTTCGAGCTGGTCGATGGCGGTTTCGAGGTTCACCTCCAGATCGCCGGCCTTCTCGAAATCCACGTCGTCCCACGATACGGGCAGCGTGATGACCCAGTCGCCGGTGCCGTTGGGATGCGGGATGATCTTGTAGCCGGCCTCGCGCAGGACGGGCACGAGCGGGTCGTGCTTGACGAACGTGACGTTGTTGAAGATATGGCGCGCGAGCGGCTTGTGGGCGCCCTCCGTCGTATCGTAGCACTTCGAGATGGTGCCTTCGGGCTTGAGGGTGGTGACGTTCTTGGGCCGCGGCAGGCCGAGCTCGTCGGCCATGGAATAGGCGCCCATGATGGCCGCGTTGCGGAGGAGGCGCAGTTCGTAGGGGCCGAGGTCGGGCCGGCGCACGACGCCGGTGAGCGACACGCCGCAGAGGTGCAGGAAATCGTTGTTCTCGTGCCACGAGTGCTGGAGGATGCCGTCCTTGAGGTTGACGCAGGTCTGGCGGTAGTTGGCGCGCGCGATGATGGATATGGCGCGGTGCATGCCGCTGGGGTTGTCCTTGAACTTGGCCAGGTCGATCGTCGTCAGGTTGCAGAAGGCGCGGTTGCCCAGCAGGATTTCGGCGCAGGGATTCACGCCGGAGAACCACGGCGCGCGGTTGAGCGCGGCGGCGCCGTTGATGAAGCCGGGCTCCGAGCCGCCCGCCGCGAGCATGAGGTCGAAGATGCCGCGCAGCTCCGCGCGCGTGGGCTTGTCGTAGAAGACGAGGGAGTTGTTGGACATGCCGCGCTGAGGCTGGCCCTTGCTCCAATAGTCCTTTTTGCAGACGGCGAACTCCTGCCATTCGGGAGAACCGTATTCGAACAGGCTGATTTCCGCCGAGCGGCGCGTGCTGAGGATCGTGCCCAGCCAGTTGCACACGTCGTGGATGTCCATCTTGCGAAGGAGCTGGCCCGCGCGGCGGTTCATGATCTCGGCGATGGCCCGGTAGGCCACGGAGATCGTCTCGTCGCCCTGGCCGATCCAGCCGTAGCCCGTCAGGCGCGTGCCGGCGGGACGAATTTCGGAGAAATCGAGCACCAGTTTTTCGGCGGCATACTTGCCGGCCAGCAGCTTGCCGACGGACTTGGCCCAGGCTTCGGCGGAATCGCCGACGCTGATGGTCCAGATCTTGGTTTCGGGATCCCAGGTTTCCAGATTGGTGTCGCGTCCGTTCTTGTCCTGGCGCGTGGAGCGGATGATCTGGATGTCGAGGATGGGCTGGGTGAAGCCGCTGATACCGCCGGATTTCGGCGTGACGCCCACCCCGCAGCCTTGCAGCAGCAGCCAGAGCGCGTCCACCATGTCGTCGACGGTCTGGATTTCGAGATGGGCGCAGTTGAACTGACAGGCTTCGCGGACCTTGGAAATTTCGGTGCCGCCGAGCCACAGCGTGCGGCCGGCCACGCCGACCTTGCGGGCCAGGAGCAGGCTGCGAAGTTCCTCGAGTTCCGCTTCCTGCGTTTTGTTGAGCGCGCGGCGCATCTGGCGTTTCCACAGCCAGCGCTGGTGCTCGATGACGCGGTCCACGGTCTGCGCCCAGGTCTCGAAAACGGCGCCTTTATCGTCGAGCACGCGGTTGTAGGTGCGGCGGGTGAGGATCTGGGCGCGCAGCGAAGGCTGGTAGGTTTCGGGCATGGTCTTCTCCGGAAAAACGCGGTGCAAAATTCGGGCGGATTCTAGGGCAAAAAGGAGGACGGGAAAAGCCGAAGTTTAGGCCGGCGGCGTGAACCGCGCAATCTGCTCGTTGGCAAGCAGCTTGCGGTACTGCCGCCAGCCGCGGAAATTGCCGTGCTGGGCGGGGTTCTGCCACGAAACGGGGTCGGCGGGGTTGCAGAGGCGGTCGGGCGTAGCCTGGTGTTCCATCGGCGAGGCATGGAGGGGGCGCGGCGGCCCATTGGGATCGCCCGCGAGCTTGGTGAAGGTATCGAGGTCTTTGGCGACATTGGGTGCGGTGCCGTCGTGGTTGAGATAGGAGACGCGCGCGCAGCGGGCGGCCGAGCAGCGGCGGGCGACGTCAAGGCCGAGGGAATTTGCTTCGTCGGCGGAAACGTATGGCAGATGCCACTGACCGGGCTCCAGATGGCGGGGGGCGCTGGATTGCAGGGCCGCGTACATCTGCCGGGCCAATTCCTGGATTTCCGGCTGCGCATCGGGATGCCAGCGCACGCCGAAGAAATTGTCGAACGAGGTGGCCGAGACGAGCACGGAGATGGACGTGAACCATTCCAGCGGGCGGTTGGCCCACTGCTTGTGCAGGCCCAGCTCGGCGAGCTCGGCGACGCCTTCGATGCAGGCGTCGGCCATGCGGTCCCAGATGGCCTTGGCCTTGGCGCCCTGCTCATCCGAAAGCTTGCCGCCGGCCTGCATGCCGGGGATGTTGGCGCCCCACCAGAGGGGATATTCGCGCTCCAGCGCGCGCAGGCGCTTCGAGGGCACGGCGCGCGAGCTGCTGGCGTTGCGTGAAAACAGGCGGTGCGTCATGAATTCCGCGTGGATCCAGCGGGGATATTTCAGGGACAGCGTGGAGAGCCGGATGCCCTGCGGCGAAACGCTGTCGGCGACGACTTTGGTTTCGATGCTCATGCCCTGCGGTTTTAGCCTATCGCGGGCTCCGGGGAAAGCCCTTTTGCCGGCCGGATTCACCCACGTCTGTCCATGGGGTCAGGCCTTGACATTTGTCGTTAATCGTCTATAGCAACCCATCATGGCGAGGATGCTGAGATGTCAGTTTGAAGGCGCGATCTATCACGTGATGTCACGGGGAGTCAACCGATGCCGAATATTCACGTGCGATGCGGATCGGCTCACATTCCTGAACAAACTTCGGGAGAGCGTGGAAACTCACGATATCAAGCTCTATGCCTACGTTCTCATGCCGAATCACTACCACCTCCTGCTGATGACGCCGTTGGGGAACCTCAGCCGTTTTATGCATCAGTTTGGGACCTCCTACACCGCCTACTTCAATGTGCGACATCGACGATGTGGCGCGCTGTTCGGCGGCCGGTTCAAGGCTCTCTTGGTGGAAGGTGACGCATATCTATTGAAGCTGGTGCGCTATCTCCACCTGAATCCCGTTCAAACCAAAGCCATGAAGGAAGCCAATCCTTCAGAGCGTCTGGATGTTCTGGAGAAATACCAATGGAGTTCACACCGGTCATACGGCGGATGGGAAAGACGTCTCGAATGGATATCGTATGCTCCCTTGCAAGGTTTGCTGAGCGAACGAATGGGAACAAAAAATCTGCCGGCGGCCTATCGTCGGTACGTGCAGACAGGACTCGCCCGCAATGATCAGGACTTGGAAAAGGCTCTGAAACGATCCAGCAAGGCCGTGGGAAGCGAAGCGTTCTGCCGGGACATGGAACAACAATATCAACGGCTCGCTGATGAGTATGGCCGTGGGCCGGATGTTGCTATGCGCCGCATTGAACAGGGAATCCATCCCGACCGGATTCTCCGGGCCGCAGCGCAATCATATGGGCTCGATGCATTGAGTGACTGGCAGAAGCAAAAAGGCAACCGCGAAGCACGTGATGCCTTGATTTGGTTGTGGACAACGGAAAGCGGACTGATGGGAAGGGATATCGGACGCCGGTTGGGCCATAAGGACGGCGCGGTGGTGTCCCGCCGACTTCGACTCCTTCGCTCCCAACAGGGAGAGAATCTCGGATTGTGGAAGAACTGCCGAAGGATCAGGCAGGAGTTGTCAAACGTCAAGGCCTGACCCCAAGGGGCCGGGTGAGACCTTGGCGGAGGGCGGGAAGGGTTTCGTCGCGCAGGGTGCCGGAGAGGTCGAAGAGCATGAAGCCGGGGCAGCCGGCTTGGCGCAGCAGCGCGATCTGGCGGGCGACGTCGGCAGGGTCGAGGCGGGATTCGTCGGCGGTGACGCCGATACCGGGGAAGATGCGTCCGGCGGCGTTGGGCTGGGCGACCTGTTTGCGCACGAGCGCTGCAAACTCGGCAGAGGATTCAGTGTAGTTCATGGGGGTGAGGAAGTCGACAGTGCCGGCACGGAGCCAGTCGGGCCAGTATTGGGCGATGTTGCCGCCGTCGGGCTGGATGGCGCCGAAGACGGCCGCGGAAAGTTTCAGTTTGGGATTTGCCTTGCGCAGGGTCGTGCGAATATCCCGGACCAGAGTGGTGATGTCGGTCGTGCGCCACCGTCGGAATTCGCCGTGGCGCTTGCCGCCGGCCGTGACCTCGGCGGGCCAGCGCCTGCATTTCTTTTTTGTCGCGGTTTCAAAACGCAGGCGCGTGGCGGAGGAATAGCAGCTCAGGGAATCGGGCAGGCGGATGTAGTCGAGGTGAATGCCGTCAAGTGCCGGATAGGTTGTGGCCATCTCATCCACGACAGCCAAAATCAGGGCACGGTTGGAGGGATGATGGGGGCTGAGCCATGGGCGGGTGGCGCCGGCGGCGGTCACTTGCAGGCGGCCTTCTTTTTTCATGCGTTCGACGAACTCGGGCGGCGCGCCGTCGAGTTTGCCCAGCACCATCCAGACGTGGTATTCGAGGCCCTTGGCATGGGCGGCGGCGAGGCCGGCGGCGATTTGGTCGCCGTAGAGCCGCAGGGTGTTGGAGGCGGGCAGGAACTTGGAGGGGTAGTGCGCGCAGCCGCCCCAGACGGTATTGGCGAAGACGGCGGTGACGCCATTGACGGCGAGCAGTTCGGCGGTGAAGGCCCAGTCGCCGGGAACGAACCCGGTCCCGTCGTGGTCCCAGACGCCGACGAATTCGCCGGGGCGAGGGAGTTGGATGTCGGCGTCGGCGCACAGAATCAACTGCCGTTGGCGGCGGGCCAGAACAAGAGCTTCCTGGGGACGCCCCCCGGCCAGGGCGGCAGGAATCTGATCCGTCAGGCTGGCGGCTTCATCGAGCATGGCCTGGGTACGCCCGGGGGCCGCGGAGGCTGACCGCTGGCGTCCGATTTCAGCGAGGGCGTGTTGAACGCTGCTGAAGTCATTGACGCGGCCGGCATTTTGCGCGGCGCGCACGGCGGCCGACGTCCAGATGGCGGGGTCAAGATAGGCGCAGAGGGAGACAAGCATTTCCATCTTGGACTGCTGGTCGTCGCTCTTGAGAATATGCGACATCCAGAAGCCGTGCGGCGAGACAACCAGGGCGGGTTCGGGTTGACGTACGTCGCGCGCATTGTGCCAGTAGGCGATGGTCTGCGCCCCGGGGCTGGCGGGATAAGCGGGCATCAGACTGGTGGAATTCTGCCAGATGCGCGGCGGCACGAGCCACGTCCCGGGATCGGCGTACACGATGGAGCGCCAGCGGTCGGGGCGTTCCGCCTGGAGATAGGCTCCGAGCTTGAATCCCATCGAGGCCGCGAGTGCCGGGGACGCGCCGTAAAACACGCCGAGCTTGCCACCGCGCGCAAGAAACGCCTGCAGCGCCTTGAGCTGGGCGGGCGTGGGCGTGGGGTTGTAGGGCAGCAGGGCGGCCCGGGCTTTGGCCAAAACGCCCTTGGGCAGGTCGTCGTCTGTCACGACAGAATGGCCGATGCCGGCCTCCACAAGGAGCCGGCTGACGCGGTTGGCGGTCTGCTCGGCCACGGTGCGCGCGCCGGCATCCGGACAGGAGGAGGTGCCGCGCACGACGACAAGCGCCGCGCCCTCGATGGTGGCGAGGCGGTGCAGGACCATGGTGGTGTCCAGGGCTTCCCCCTTCCACGGCGAAAGGCGGACGCCGTCGATTTGCTGCCACCCGGCGGGCGTGCCTTCGGCAGAGAATTCAGACTTGCTGAACACCAGGGTCTGCGGGCCGGCGCCGGGCATGGGCTTGCTGGCCGTGTACCAGCCCGGCCCGCTCTTGAAGTAAATGCCGAATTGGCGGATGGCCTCGGGGCGGGGACAGGCCAGGTCGATTTCGAATGCGGTGGCGCCGGAAAGATCGAGGGCCGTCGGTTTGTCCCAAGCGGCCCGGTCGAGGTTTTTCGAAAAGGGCAGGGGGAAGCCGATGCCGTCCGTGGCGGAGACGGGCGCGGGCGCCTTCAGGAACGGGACCCAGGCGGTGACCGTGGCCGGGGCGAAGGATTCGATGACGCGCGCAAATGCGGAGCCGGCAAGGAACAAGACGAGAAGAAGGGGAAAATGGAAAAAAATTGATTGATAGGACCGATCCCTTTTCAGCGGATTTCCATACCGTGGGAAAAAAAGCCGATTTTTTCCACACAATGGAATCCGGCGGCGGCCGAACCGCCATGTGGAATCATTCAACGGGGTGGGGCGGCGCGATCCCTGAACCCTGAACTCTGACCCCTGCCCTCTAGACATTCGCGTGCTGGTTGCGGCGGATGATCTGGTAGCCTTTGATGAGCTCGGCGATGGCCCGCTGGATAGAAACCTGCGGTTTATAGCCGGTGGCTTCGATCTTGGCGTTGCTCACGATATAATTGCGCTGGTCGGGGTCCTGGCCGACCGGGGCTTCCAGGATGGTGAAGTCGGGGACCTGTTTTCGGATTTCGTGGCACAGCTCCATCTTGGAAAGATTGGCGTCGGAGAGGCCGACGTTGTAGGCCTGGCCTTTCATGGTGTCGAAGTGGTCGAAGGCGTGGAGGAACGCGCGGGCGACGTCGCGGACGTGGATGTAGTTGCGCTTGAAATGGGCTTCGAAGAGGACAATGAAGCGGTCGGTGACGGCGCGGTAGGTGAAGTCGTTGACGAGCAGGTCGAGGCGCATACGGGGGCTGACGCCGCAGACGGTGGCGAGGCGCAGGGAGACCGCACCGGCGGCAAGCAGGGCCTGTTCGAGTTCGACCTTGAGGACGCCGTAGAGGGAAATGGGTTTCATGGGCGTTTCTTCGGTGCAGAAGACGCCGGCCTGGCCAACACCATAGCCGGAGTTGGTCGTGGGCGAGATGAAGCGCTGGGACTTCGAAGCGTTTTTCAGCAGCATGAGGATGGCGTCGAGATTGATAGAACGCGCCTCGATGGGTCTCTGGGCGCAGAGGGGTGCGCCGACGAGGCAGGCCAGCGGCATGATCACGTCGGCCTTCTTCAGCAGCGGCAGCATGAGGCGTTCGTCGCGGGCGTCGCCGCGGACGATGGAAAGGTTTTCATTGGCGCAGCAGTCGAGCAGCGAGGTCTGGCCGTACATAAAGTTGTCGACGACGGTGACGGGGCAGCCGCGGGCGAGGAGGGCCGGAACGAGGATGGAGCCGAGATAGCCGGCGCCGCCGGTGACGAGGATGCGGGGGGAGGTGTTCATGATGGGGCGAACCCTAGCCGATTGGGGGAGGGGGAGCAAGCGGAAGAGGGTTCAGGATTCTGGGTTCAGGAAAGGAAGATCCGATCCGGCTGACCCCTGACCCCTGGCCCCTGAACCCTGCCGGCAAATCAGGCCGGTCCAGGCCAGCCAGAAGCAGGCGCAAACGGGTCCGAAGGGGAGATAGCCGGCATAGCCGACAGCGGGCATGGCAAACAGGTGGAAGCGATTGACGTAGGGAACGGCGTAGGCCCAGCGCGGAGAGCTGAAAGCGTTCCACAACTCCCAGAAGAAGCCGCAGAGCAGCGCGGCAAGGGCGAGGGACATGACGGGTGTCCAGTTGCCGTTCTTGATCGGATGGAAGGGGGTGCGGCTGCCCGCGAGCTCGAGGGACCCGGCGAGGAGGGCGAGAGGGGCGATCCACGTGGCCCAGAAAAGCGGATCGGGAAAACGCGGGATCAGGGGGAGCAGCGCAATCCCGAGCGCGATGAACAGCACGGCGGTGCGGGGCAGGTGGAGGGGCGGGCCGTGGGACCAGCGGTGGCGCAGGGCCGGAAAGGTCATCAGCAGGGAATGGATTTGGGCAATGGCGGGCAGGACGGTGGAAAAGCAGAGCGAGGAGTAGATGAGATAGTGGAGGGGGCCGAAGTCCAGCCGGTCGGGATACCACCAGTTTTGCACGAAACGGTTGAGGAGCTCGAAGTACCACCACGAGAGGGCCGAGACCGGAAACATCAGCAGGAAGGCCGGGCGGCGGCGGGAGTAGAGGGAGTGACCGCAGCGGCGGAAGACCAGGCCGTCGAGGGTGAAGATAAATCCCAGCCACAACGGGAAGAAAGTGTGTTGTTCGGCGGGGCCGGGGAGGTCGAGGCGGGACCAGGCGAGGATCCAGGAGAGCAACATGAGGATCAGGCCCAGTTTGCCGTGGAGGGGGAAGGGGATGGGGGCCGATGGCCAGGGCGGGGATACCGATTCACCCACGGGATAAACCCGTGGGGGGCCGGACCCAGTGGGAACAGGGCGGGGGGCACTCAGCAGGATGCCGGCGGCGAGGAGACCCAGGACCGCGAACAGCCAAAAGACCGGGGCGAGGAATGGCGCATGGACCGGCGGGTGGATGACCAGGGGCGGGAAACGGAAAAAGTGCTCCGGAAAACCACACAAAGCTCCGCCGGCCAGCGGCAGGACCCAGAGCAAGAGCAAAGCCGACAGAATGACCAGGCGGCTCTTCATGATGCCAGTCTACCACAGATCCGATGCCCCTGCGCCGCGGTGCAGGGGTGGATCGGTTCAATCGATTTCGGATTCGCTCATCGCGTAGAGGTAGCGTTTGATCTTGCCGGTGGAGGTCTTGTTGAACTCCTCCCAGCGGATCTGAATGCGGCGGGGATGCTTGTAATCGGCCAGGGCCGAGACCTGCTTCTTGACTTCGGCCCGGATGCGGGCCTCGATTTCCGCTTCGGTGAATTTGCGCTTGGCGGTAACCTCCAGGCCGGCGATACCTTCTTCGTCGGGGACGATGATGGCGCCGACGCTCTCTCCGACGGTTTCCCCAGGCGGGCGGTAGCCCAACACGATGGATTCGAGGATGAGCGGCGACTGGTTGATCTGCAACTCCACCTCTTCGGGATAGATGTTCTTGCCTTCGCGGTTGACGATCAGGGCTTTTTTGCGGCCGGTGATGAAGACGTAGCCATCGGCATCAATGTACCCGAGGTCGCCGGTGAGGAACCAGCCATCCCGGAAAACCTCGGCGGTGGCTTCGGGCTGGTTGAAATATCCTTTCATGACATTCTCGCCCTTGACAGCGAGTTCGCCAACGCCCTCATCGTTGGCGTTGAAGACGCACATTTCAATGAAGGGCAGGACCTTGCCGCAGGAGCCGGGGCGAATGGGTTCGCCGAAGGGCGAAATCGTCAGCACCGGCGCGGTTTCCGTGAGGCCATAGCCTTCCCGG
This sequence comes from Lentisphaerota bacterium, assembly GCA_012514035.1. Taxonomy (GTDB): domain Bacteria; phylum Verrucomicrobiota; class Kiritimatiellia; order CAIQIC01; family Lenti-01; genus Lenti-01. Next base: position 15,170 of record JAAZBB010000030.1, read on the forward strand.
GCCTTGAGACCCAGGGTCTCGAGGCCGGTCAGGAGTTGCGGATCGGCCGGGGCGCCGCCGGAGATCATCAGGCGGACACGGCCGCCAAGTTTTTCCAGAATGCCTTTGCGGACCGGGCCGCGGATGCCGAGTTTCCACAGGGTATAACCGGCTTTATTGGCCCTCAAGCCGGCCATCATCTTGTTGTACATCTTTTCCAGCAGCAGCGGGACGCCGAGGATGAGGGTGGGGGAAGCCTCGCGGATGTTTTCGCCGACCGTGCGCAGGCTCTCGGCGAAGCTCATCTGGGTGCCGGAGCCGATGGGGGCAACCAGGCAGGCGGTGAAGGCGAAGGAGTGGTGGAGGGGCAGGATGACCATGAAGTTGTCATCGGGCAGGATGTCGATGGCGGCATCGATGGATTTGAAGTTGGCGGTGAAATTGAGGTGGGTGAGCATGGCGCCCTTTTGGCGGCCGGTGGTGCCGGAGGTGTAGATGAGCGAGGCGACATCCTCCTCCTTGGGCTGGTAACGGTCATAGGCTGCGTTATGGCCGACGGAGGCCTCCCGGGTTGCATCCAGCACCCTGTCGAAGTCGTGCAACTGGATGCCGCGGGTCTTGCCGTTGTCGAGTTCGGGCTTTTGGTCGCCGTAGAGAATGATGTTGCGGAGATTGGGGCAGCGGCCCGCGAAATTGTAGATGCTGGTCTCGCCGACGGAGTCCATGAACAGGGCCGCGGCGCCGGAGTCGGAGAGGATGTGGGTGACCTCCTGATCCTGCAGCTTGACGTCCACCGGGACGGCGGTGGCGGCCAGGCCGGTGATGGCAAAATAAATGGCGCACCATTCGGGGGAGTTGGCGCCCATCAGGGCGACGCGGTCCCCGGGCCGGATGTGGCACGTGCGGGCGAGGGCTTCGGCAATGTTGCGCACCTGGTCGAGGAACTGGCGATAGGTCAGGGTCTGCCACTGCCCGTTGAGTTTGAACCGCATCAGGACATCGTCGGCACGCTTCTGGACAGAAGCTTCTAGGGTTTCTTTCAGGGTCATGTCGGTTTCTCCATTGGGGGCGCCGGCGCCCGGTTCCCATCAGACAAAAACCAAGGATAGGCGGAACCCGGGGGCATCGCAAGGGAAAGCACCCCCCCAAAGTGCGATTTTTGAGGTGTGGGCCGGAGGGAATGAGGACGCCTGGGCCAGAAACGGATCCGGCCGCGGCCGGATCCGTTCCGCTGGCATCGGCGCGATGCCGCCGGCGCTCAGGCCCGCCGGCTTTTCTCGCCCTTTTCGGCCATGGCGGCCTTGCGGGAGAGTCGGACCTTGCCGTTGTCCTCCACGCTCAGCACCTTGACCCAGATTTCCTCGCCCATCTTCACGACATCTTCCGTGCGGTTGACGCGGAAGTCGGCGAGTTCGCTGATGTGGACCAGGCCTTCCTGGCCGGGGAGGAATTCGGCAAAGCAGCCGAAGTCCTTGATGCCGGTGACGGTGGCGCGGTAGATCTTGCCGACCTCCGCTTCCGCCGTGAGGGCCGAGACTTCGCGCAGGGCGGCGTCCAGGTTCTCCTTGTTGTTGGAGAAAATGGAGACCTTGCCGTCGTCCTCGATGTCGATCTGGGTGCCGGTGGTATCGGTGATGCGGCGGATGTTCTTGCCGCCGGGGCCGATGAGGGCGCCGATCTTCTCGGGGTTGATATTGACGACGACAATGCGCGGGGCATAGGGGGACAGGTCCGGCCGCGGGGCGGGCAGGGCCGCCTGCATGGTGTCGAGGATCTTCAGGCGGGCGGCGTGGGCGCGGTCGAAGGCGCCGGCGACGAGGTCCCAGTCCAGGCCGCGGATCTTGAGATCCACCTGGAAGCCGGTGATGCCCTCGCGGGTGCCGGCGACCTTGAAATCCATGTCGCCGCAATGGTCCTCGGCGCCGAGGATATCGGTCAGTAGAACGGGCGGATGGCCTTCGCCGGTGACGAGGCCGATAGAAATGCCCGCGACGGGTTTCTTGAGCGGCACGCCGGCATCCATGAGGGCGAGGGTGCCGACACAGACGGAGGCCATGGAGGACGAACCGTTGGACCCCATGATTTCGCTGACGACGCGGACGGTGTAGGGATATTCGGCGGGCATCATTTCCTCGATGGAGCGTTCCGCGAGGGCTCCGTGGCCGATTTCGCGGCGGTTGAGTCCGCCGAGGCGCTTGACTTCGCCGGTGGAGTAAGGCGGGAAGTTGTAATGCAGCGTGAATCGCTTGACTTTCTCGCCGCCGGTCAGGCCGTCCATCTCCTGTTCGTCCTGGCCGGTGCCGAGGGTGACGACGGCCAGGGCCTGGGTTTCGCCGCGGGAGAACAGTGCCGAGCCGTGGACGCGGGGCAGGATGCCCACTTCGGCGATCAGGGGCCGGAGTTCGTCCATGGCGCGGCCATCCATGCGCCGGCCCTGTTGGAGGACGCCTTTACGGACGGTTTCGATTTCGACGGCATCGAAGAGCTGTTTGAACCGGTTTTCGGTCATCACATCCGCGCCGCAGGCTTCCTGCATCTTCGCAAAGGCGGCGTCGAACACGGCGCGCAACTTCTCCTGCCGCTCCAGTTTCTTGACGGTGTAGAGGGCGGCCTCCAGGTCGCCGCCGAGGATGGTGCGCAGCTTGGCGATCTGTTCGGCATCGGGTCCGGTCTCGGTGAAGGTCTTGGGGGGGAGGCCCATCTTCGCGCGCAGCTCGGTCTGGGCGTCGCAGATTTTGACGACGGCGGCATGGCCGAATTTCATTGCGGCGACCATGTCGGCGTTGTTGATTTCCTTGGCGGAGCCTTCGATCATCATGGGCAGTTCGCGGCGGCCGACATAGACGAGATCGAGGTCGGAGTCCTTCATCTGGCTGTGGGTCGGGTTCAGGATGAACTGGCCGTTCAGGCGGCCAACGCGCACGGCGCCGATGGGCCCGAGGAAGGGCAATTCGCTGAGCATGAGGGCCGCGGAGGCGGCATTGATGCTGAGGATATCGCTTTCATTCTCGCCATCGGCGGTCAGCAGGGCGTTGTTGATCTGAACTTCGTTGTAGTAGCCCTCGGCAAACAGGGGGCGGATGGGGCGGTCGGTGACGCGGGCGGTCAGGATTTCCTTTTCAGTCGGGCGGCCTTCGCGCTTGAAATAGCCGCCGGGGAAGCGGCCGGCGGCATAGAACCGCTCGCGGTATTCGACCTGCAGCGGAAAGTAATCAATGCCCTCGCGCGGTTTGTTGGTGTTGGTGACGGCGGAGAAAACGATGGTATCGCCGAGCTGGCAGGTGGCCTGGCCGGCGGCCTGGCGGGCCAGCAGGCCGGTTTCGAACGTCATGGGTTTCTCGCCCAGGGCGGCGGTGACGGTGGTGGTGTTCTTCATGGTCTGTTTCTTTCTTCTGTCTTCGCTTCTTCTGTTCTTCTTCTTCTGGTTTGCACAGGGGCAGGGGACGCCGCGGCGGAACGCGGCGAAAACGAAGGAAGAGGGGAGCTCATCCGTCAACGGCCGCGCCGGCCGCCAGCAATGGGGGGGGGAGGCGCCTCCCCGTGCGGGGAGGAATCCCCCCGGGGGCTAGCGGCGCAGGCCGAGGCGCTCGATGAGCTTCTGGTAGCGGCCGAGATCCGAGTCGCGCAGATAGTCGAGCAGGCGGCGGCGCTTGCTGACCATGACGATCAGCCCGCGGCGCGAGTTGTGGTCGCCTTTGTGGGCTTGGAGATGCGCGGTCAGGTCCTGGATCCGCTTGGAAAGGAGGGCCACTTGGACCTCCACGGAGCCGCTATCCTTCTCGTGCTGTTGGTATTCCTGCTTGATTGCCGCCTTGGCTGCGCTGTCCATCATATGCTTGCTTCAACCTTGCTTCTTGCTTCTTCTGCCTTGTTGTTTACGGAAGGCGGACTATACGGACGGGGCGGGGGCGGGTGCAAGGCCTAATTTCGAAATATCGGCCGGGAACGTAGCGGGGCGTGCGCGATTCGGCTGGTATGCCGTCTGTGCCGGCGGGCATCTGCAACCCCCGGGAAACGGGGAGGGGGTACGGTTTCAACCCACCGGGACGCGGGATGATCCGCCGGACCGGTTGGCCACAGCCTCCGGATTTGTCTGGCTCTTATATACAGGGAATGCGGCTCCGGCGAAAATTGCGGCATACGCTGCCGGGACAAAACAGTCCGCGCCATCTTCGAAATCCACCCGTTCCCCCCCCCCCATGGCAATTTAAGCCGCTCTGGCTGCCAGACTCCTCATTCGAACAGGCTCAACTGGCTCAAAATTCGGCATGGAAAGCGGAAAACGGGACAAATGCGGAAATTCTGCGGTTGTATCATGCTCTGTGGCAACATGATAAATATATACCTAACACAGCCGAACATAAACCTTAATAAATCTTAATGAAAATCAAATATTTTTCTTGATTTTCCCGGAAGAACGGGATAATTTCGATGTCGAAGATTAAAAATATATTTCTTTTTAATTCGGATTATTAATCCTGGATTGAATATTGCTAATTAGATGGATCGAATTGGTTGTCCGCTGAAGAGCTGGATAAAAAAATGGAAAATGAGCCCCATTTACCGCGGTGCCAGCGACACGGATGGAAATCAGTGTCAAGCCATCGTGATCGGCTGTGTGGCTCGCATGGATTTATACGCAGAAGCATTCGCACGATCCGCCAGGTGCTGGTCCGTTCCCATTTGGAATCGAGCCGGCAACTTCGGTCAGGAGGGTGGCAATGATGACGCGAAGTTGGAAATGCGGAGGACTGGTACCTCTGTGGCTGTTCTTGAATCTGGCGGGCGGCAGCGTGGTTCAGGCGCTGACGGTCACAAATACCTACGAGGCCAGCGGCACGTTTATCGTTCCGTCCGGCGTGACGAACCTCACCGTGGAAGCCTGGGGGGGCGGCGGTGGTGCGCGCAATGATAGTACCAGCCGGTATGGCGGCGGTGGCGGCGGGGCTTACGCCCGGTCGATGCTTGACGTCGCTCCGGGCGCAACCTATGCCGTCACCGTAGGGCAAGGGGGCGCCCCGGCCAGCACGCTGGGGGGGGCGGGCGGAGATTCGTGGTTTGGGAATGTGACCCAGTTGCTGGCCAAGGGGGGCAGTGGCAGCAGTACCAACGGGGGTGCCGGCGGCACCGCGGCGGCCTCCATCGGCACGGTCCGGTATTCGGGCGGCACCGGCGGCGGGCGCGGGACGAGTAGCGGCGGGGGCGGAGGCGGATCGGCGTATGCAAACGCCAACGGCGGCAATGGCGCGGCCGGCTCGGGCAGCACCGGCGGAGCCGGCGGGACGGGCGCGGGCGACGGTGGCAAGGGCGGGAACAGCGGTCAGCCGGGCCAGAACGGCACCGCTCCTGGCGGCGGCGGCGGCGGCCGGGGCACCGACGGCGGAACCTCCGGATCCGGAGCAAACGGGCGCGTACAAGTGGCCTATGCGCTGCAGGGCGGCAGCCCCGGGCAACTGGCCATTCTTGGTCTGCCCGAATGGACGTACAAGGATGCAAACGTCGCGGTCACCGTCGAACTGCAGGACACCAACGGGCTGGCAACGGTCGCGGCCATCACCACCACCGTTCAACTGGCCACCAGTCAGTCGGGTGTTTTTCGCAATCTGGAGGATACCCAGACCATCACATTTGTAACTATTGCCCCCGGCCAGTGTGCCGCCGGATTCTTGTATCGTCCCACCCGGTCGGGTGCCCATACCCTGGTTATTGAGGACGAAGCCGGAGTGCTGGCGCCGGATTCCGGGACCCTGCAGGTGCGCCAATTCCCGGTGCCCGTGCAGACCTTCTATCTGCCGCTGCCGGCCGACCATCTGTTGCAGGCCTTGAACAGCCTCCATGGCGGGTTGACCTGGCTGGCGTCCTCGTGGCGGCCGGTCAGTCCCATCTGGAACTATGTGGTGATTACTGTTTCCAGCGACGACACTATCATCTACTACGACCAGATGGAGGACGGCTACGAGGAGAGCATTCGGAACCCGACGAACATCTACGATGCGGTCAGCAATCCTTCCGGCACCCAGGTCTGGGGCGACGGCAATCCGCTCAACGGTCATCCCCCCGGCACGGTCGACGATATCATCAACGGCCAGACGACCATCGTGCTGTCGAATGCGGTCCCGGTGCCCGGGGCCCCGGATCCGAACAATCCTCTGGTACGCGCCGGCGACAAGTTCGCCGCCAGCAAGGCCATCGCCATCACGTGGGCGGGGTGGGCGTCGCAGGCCATGACCATGCTGGCCGGGGCGCTGGAAATTTATGACGTCGCCAGCTGGGGCACGGACTACCGGGTACCCGTGGGCCAGAACATTCCCGACAACGTGGATTATCAGATGTTCGAGTACGCCGGCGCGGCGATCATGGCCGGCGAGAGCGGAGCCGAGGTGCAGATCGACCTCGACAACAACGGGACGTGGGACCAGTCGGTCATCCTGGGCGAGGGGGAATCGCATTTGGTGGATGGCGGGTTGTCCGCCGGCGCCCGGATCGTGTCCGACCATCCCGTGCAGGTCGATTTGATCACCGGCGACCGTCAGGACGGCTACGAGAGCCGTTTCTGCCGCCTGTTGCCGGCCCGCTTGTGGACGCACAGCTACTACACGCCGGTATCCACCCCCAGCAGTTCGCCGCAGGACTCCGGCACGTCAGGCACGGACACGACGGTCTGGCTGTTCAATCCCAACACCTCCGCCATCGAGGTCACCTACGCGCGGCGCGGCCAGACCAATCTGACCTCCGACGTGGCCAACCAGACCGTGGGCTATCCCTCGCAGCCGCTGCCAGGCACCCTGTTGGGCAACGTCTACGGGCCGATCCGAGAACTGAACAGCGATGGAACCTATCCGGGCACGCCGCCGCCCGGCGCCTGGATCGGGATCGTCAACCGCAGCGCTGGCAACAGTCCGAGCATCGCCTCGAAAGTGGCCAATGCCCAGACCGCAGGCGCTTCGGGCGTGATTATTGTGAACAATACCGGGGGAACGACCTTTCCGACTGAAACCGCCGGCACCGGCCGGGTCTTCCCGGTGGTGGGCATGACGCAAAACGACGGCGCGGCGATGCGTGCCGCCGGCCTGGGCGCCGGTTGGTTGCGGGTCTCGGGCGATCAGGAAACCAGCACCCTCACCGTGCCGGCCAGCGGCTACGCCAAACAGGTCCTGACCAATGGCTGCGGCGGACATTTCTACACGGTGGACGAGGAGGCGTTCTATGCCCTCTCGACAACGGATTCGACTGGTACCCAGTTGTCCAACAATTCCGCCGGCCAGAACCGGACCTTTGACTGGGGCTTCACTCTCGTGCCCCGCAGTTCGCTGACGCCCCACCTGCTGGTGGGTTTGGGCATCGGCCGCGATCCGACTTCTTCCGTGAATCCCAATGAAAATGGCAGCCCGATCTGGGTGACCACCGTCGGCAACGGCAATTCCAACACCGCGGTATATGTGGACTACGATGCGGACCCCACCACGGGGGCCTTCGTGGATCCCAGCGGCTACCGCTACGATTTGGCCCTCACCCTCCGCGAATTGGAACTGGTCAAGGTCTTCAATCCCTCCGGGGATCAGACCGGCATTCTCGTCTACACGCTGGAGCCGGGCGTCCGGCTGGCCGCCGCCTGGGGCGGGGACGTGCTGACCGCATCCACCAGCGAGCCCGGCCTGGACATGGGGACCGGCATCCCGCCCCTGCCGGAATTCTACGCCACCAAACGGTCGGTTCTCTGGTTCGACAACGACACCGATGGTTTCATCTCCCCGGGTGACCACCTGGAGTATGAAATCGAAATCTTCAACATCAGCCGCGTGCCGGTGGACGAGGTCCGGGTGGAGGACAATCTGCCGGACTCGGTGGACTACCTGCCGGAGTCCACGGTGTTCATTGACGAGAACGGGGGCACCAATGCCATTCCCGACAACCCGTCAGGCTCGCCATTCCCGCTGGACAACGGCGGGTACCTGCTGCCGTATCCGTCCCTGGCGCCCGGCCATGGCTGGAAGGTGCAGTACCGGGTCGTGATCAAGACGTTCGAAGAACTGCCCGAAAATACCGATGTGGTGGTGAACTCCGCGGTGGTCACCTCGATCAGCGTGTCCGATCCGATCTTCATCAACCAGGAGGATTCCCTCCACGGCCGGATCGGCAACTACGTCTGGCTGGATACGGACACCGACGGAATTCAGGACGCAGGCGAAACGGGATTCGAAGGGGTCGGGGTCTCCTTGTACAACAGCGAAGGCGGCTGGCTGGCCTCCACGACCACCGATGGCAACGGGTGGTATCAATTCGTCGGCATCCTCTCCGGCAACTACCAGGTCCAGTTCACGCCTCCGACAGGATACCTGTTCAGTCCCCAGAATGCCGACAACGAAGGCCTGCGCGGGGAACTCAATTCGGATGCCAATCCCGCAACCGGGCGGACCGACACGTTCACGCTGGAACCGGGCGAGTCCCTGCTCGCAGTCCATGCGGGGGTGTGGCCGGGAGCGGATCTGGAGGTTTCCAAGACCGCCTTCCAGCGTGTCGTGCAGGAAGAGGGGCAGGCGGTGTTTACCGTTGCGGTCAGCAACCGCGGTGCCTGGAGCGCGGGCGACATTGTGGTCGAAGATATTTTGCCGGCGGGCCTGAACTACCAGACCCACCTGACCAGCCAAGGCACCTACAGCCCGACCTCGGGGCTGTGGAACGTTGGCTATCTCGAGATGGGGGCGGTGGCCACCCTCGAACTTACGGCGCAGGTGGACAGCGAGACGATGGATACGGCCATCACCAATACGGCGGCGGTCGTGAATGCGGACCGGAGCGATCCCAATCTGGACAACAACGATGCCAGTGCCGTGGTGACGGTCAGCGCTCTGCGGCTGACCAAGGAATCCTCCGCCCCGGACTACATCAGTGTCGGGGACACCGTGACCTATACCGTCGAGGCCCGCAACGTCGGCAGCCAGGTCCAAACCGATATCGTCCTCACGGATTTCCTGCCGGCCGGATTGAATGTTGTGCCCGATTCCTTGTCCATCACACTGGTGCCCGCCACTGGCGTGGGAGTCACCATCCCGCCGGGCCGGGGCGGTTTGCTGTCTCTGATCGAGGAAAACGGCACGAATTACTATGTGCACGCCTATGCGAATGAAGGCAGTTTCACGTTTACACCGCCGCCCGAAATTTCCAGCGTGGAGGTGCTGGTGGTTGGCGGCGGCGGCGGCGGCGCGGGCTCCACCGGCACATCGGGCCGGGGCGGCGGCGGCGCGGGTGGCCTTGTCTACACGCAGTCTTTCGCCGTGACGCCCAGGGCCTATACGGTGGTTGTCGGCGCCGGCGGCGCGGGCGGATCCGCCGGCGGCCAGTCCGGCTTCAACGGCGTCAATTCCGAATTTGACACGCTGGTGGCGCGGGGCGGCGGCGGCGGTGGCAACGTCTTCCAGGACGGCAACAACGGCGGGTCGGGGGGCGGGGCCGGGGTGAACAACAGCGGGTACAGCGGCGGCATCGGCCTGCAGCCGGGATCCCCGTCGGGCGGCTACGGCCACGATGGCGGCGGGCCGGGATTGTATCAGACGGGTTCGGGCGGCGGCGGTGGCGGCGGCAGCGGGGCGCCCGGCGGCGACGGCGATGATGACACCGGCGGCTTGGGCGGCGCCGGGCTGGAATTCGCCCAGTTCGGGTCGCTGGCGGGTTTTCCGGCCGGCTGGTTCGGCGGCGGCGGCGGCGGCTCGGCATCCATCAGTTCGGGAGACGGTGGTTTTGGCGGCGGCGGCGATGGCGGCAGCGATACCCAGAACGCCGCCAGCGGGCAGCCCAACACCGGCGGCGGCGGCGGCGGGGCGCAGAGCGGTTCCGGCGGCAATGGCGGCACCGGCATCGTTCTGATCCGCTATCCGGCCGGACAGGCCGGCGACGCCACCATGGACTACAGCTCCTCCGGGACGTTCACGGTGCCGTCCGGCGTCACGAATATTGTGGTCGAAACCTGGGGTGGCGGCGGCAAGGGCGGCACCCGCACCACCAGCGGGGCGGGCGGCGGCGGCGGCGGCGGGGCGTATTCACGTCGCACCGTGACGGTGACTCCCGGCCAGACCCATTACATCAACGTGGGCGCGGGAAGCAGCACGACCAGTGCCGGCGGCGATTCGTGGTATTCCACCAACTCCTTCGTTTCGGGGGCCCTGGTACTGGCCGCCGGCGGATATTCCGTGGCCAATAACTCGGCCTCTGGCGCCGCGGGCGGTTCGGCGGCGGCGGGCATCGGCGACGTCCGCTTCAGCGGCGGCAGCGGCGCCAACGGCAGCAGCGGTTCGTATGGCGGCGGCGGCGGTTCCTCCGCCGGCACGGCGGCCGAAGGCGCCGACGGTTCCGGCCGCTACGGGGGAGATGCTCCCGATGGCGGCGGCGATGGCGGCAACGGCCGCAGCGGTTCCCAAGGCAGCGGCAGCTCCGGCCTTGTTCCCGGCGGCGGCGGCGGCGGCGGCCTGCGGACCTACAGCTATACCCGTTATGGCGGCAACGGCGCCAACGGCCGGGTCCGCATCCGCTATGTCAATCCCGCTCCGCGCGGGGACATGAACGCCTTCCCGGATTTTGCGACCGGCTGGCAATTGGTGCCCGGTCAACTGATGCGGGCGACTTTCCAAGTCCAGGTCGCCGATCTGATGGGCCGCACCGCCATCACGAACTTCGTTTCCATCGTCAGTGCCGATTATCCGGAACCCCTCGTGGCATGGACGGTGAACGAGACGGTGCTGATTCCGCCCGATGTCCTGGAATACGCCGTGACCGATTCCGCCGGCATCTCCAATCAGGTGACCGACCGCTCGCTGGCCGCCGGAGAGGTCGAGGTCCAGTTCACCGTCTATCATCCGGCCGGCGTGGTCCTGGCGGGTGCCACGTTTGATCTGCTGACGTCCAACGGCGTTCCGGTTCAGTCGGATGTGGCGCTCGACTCGATGGAGACCATCGAGTTCAACGGGTATGCGTGCCAGCGACTCGCCGGGCGCGCCCGCCGGACCTTCCCGGCGTTGCCCGGCCTGGGCCGGGTCCAGTTGACCGTTCAAACCACTTCCGGCGCCTGGCTCCAGGACGAAACCCATTGCGGGCCCCATCCGATGGAATACACCGTGCATGATAACGATGTGGTTCCCCCGGAGGCGATGCCGGCCCTGAACCTGAACGGACAGCCGGCACCGCCCCCGGAAGCCGATCGCGATGTCGTGCAATGGACCTGTTCGCCCGAATTCCTGCTGGACTTCGCAGCCGTGGCGGACCCCCCGGGCGGCGACGAACTGCCCCTTCAACAGCGGGAATCCAGCGGGATCGGCGAATACCGGATCACGAGTCTGTCCGTCACCGGCCTGACTCCCGCGGCCCGCGCGCTGGTGGGCGCGGCTTGCCCGGGGGTCGCCGAAGATGGTGCGCTGGCCAACCGCGGTTTCGAAAACGACATCGCCGGCATGGATTGGGAAATGAACGCCTATTGCACCATCCAGACTCGCACCCCGGATCCGGAGCTGGTCTACGCCGGGGAGCGCAGCCTGCGCCAGGCGTCCGGCGGCCAGGCCGTCCAGACCCTGATGTTCCGCAACGAGTCCGCCGTGATTGCGCAGGTGACGCTGGCCGGCCGGATCCGGGGCGGCCCGGCCAACCTGTCCGTCAGCGCCTACGCCGCGGACGACCGCGACTCTCCCCTGGGAACTGTTTCCTGGTCCCAGACCCATACCACCAATGACTGGACTTCCTTCTCGGTGCCGAACCAGGTCCTGGGCAATGCCCTGGCCCAGGTCATCACCGTGACGCTGACCGGCCAGGGACCGGAGACCTGGTGGGACGACCTGGAACTGTCGATGGATGTCCAAACCAATGCGGTCACGTTGCGCTATCTGGCCGATTCCGAGTCGCAGGGAGCGGTCCTGACCGCCTATGCCGTGGACGACGACTTCAACCGCAGCGGCGACCGGCTGGCCGGTGACGGCCGGCGGTTCCGGCTGCCCTTCGACATCACGCCGCCCACTCCCGTGAACATGGGGCCAGGCGGTTCCGGCGCCACCACCGATACCGTGGATGATCCCACCACCCAGTTCGACTTGACCTGGAGCACCGCCGGCGTCGGGCCGGACGATCCCGCCAGTTCCGTTCATCCTACCCGGCAGCCCGGCGATACCGATCTGCTTTCCTGCTGGGAATCCTACAAGATCTACTACGGAATCTATTATCCCGACGACGTGCCTCCGGATGACGATCCGTCTTCCACCAACGGCTACATCTACCGGGCCTTCATCACCAACAGCAGCTACCGTTCCTGGAAGTCCGTCACCAGCACGAACCCGATTGCCGATCCAACCGCCGCCACCTACCAGCCCGACTACAGCACCTTGACCAATATGGCCACCGCGGGCATCCGCCTCTACGACCTGGACTACGACCAGGACTATGTCGTGGTTGTTGTCGGCGTGGACAAAGCCGGCAACGAAGGAAGCGCCGGGGTGCAGAGTTGGGCCACGAACAACACCATCCGCTTCGCGCTGATCCGCGGCGAAATCATGCCCAAAAACAAAGCCCTCCAGCACTTCCCGGCAGCACCGACGCTCAGCAATCCCAACGCCAACAAGGCTTCCGCCCTCTATTGGCTGGCTTCCGGCGCGACGAACGAGCTGGGGGAATACACCGCCGTCTGGAAAGACTACGACCTGTTGTGGTGGGATGGCGCCCGGTTCAAGGAAAGTCCGACCAACCAGTGGCAGCTCGCCGGCACCGTCCGCACCAACTGGTTCGTGGATGACGGCTCGCAGAACCGCAACCGCGGCAAGATCCGCTTCTACCGGGCCTCGTACGGCCACCGCTGGAAACGGACCAACGAGTGGGGCCAGTCCCAGCGCCCCCTGGCCAGCGAGGAAGTCTACTCCCAGCACAACGTGGTGCTCTCGGGCGGCCAGAATTTCGTCGCCCTGCATGGCACGCCCTACCTCCATACCTTCCGCGCCGTTTTTGGCGGCCTGGACATCTTCCCAGGCGGCCAGAGCGCCCTGCCGGATTCCGGGGCGACCGTTGTGGAGTTCTATTCCTCCGGCTCGAACACCATCACCACGCTGCAGTACTATCTGAATGACAACAACCGGTGGATGCAGGTGGGCGGCGATGACGTCACCGACATCATTCAGCCGCCGGAATTCTTCACCCGGGGGTTTTCCATCACCCTGCCCACGCCGCTGCCGACCAACTATGCCACGATCACCGCGGTGGATATCAATGAACTTGATCTGGCCGGCAATCCGGTCCAGGTGCCGGCCATGGTCTGGAGCCCCGTCGTCCAGGTGCCGACCAACGGCTTCAGCCAGGTGATTTTCACCGGCGAACAGACCGGCCGCGGGGGCACCGTCGTCTTCAACGTGGCCGCCCTGCGCCTGCCGGTTGCCGCCCACCCGGGCGAAATGCGGCTGCTGGAATCCGGATTCGTCAAAGGCCCCCGCGGCTTGAGCGACGAAATCTACACCATGAACACCGCGACCAAGGGCGTTTTGGCCAACAGCACCATCTACTGCGATCCCGACGGCGTCTGGCGCTACGTCGCCGGTAACGGTCTCGTGCCCGGCGGATTCTTCAAGCCCAACGATGTCATCGTCATTGTCTCCCGCAACGGCGGCCTGGGCAACGAATGGACCTGGACCTATCACCCGACCAACTTCTACGCCCTGCCCACCCGCTGGATGGGCAACTAGCGCCCCGGTCGCCCCGCCGCGCCAAACATTTTTTCCATTGGGCGGAAAATCCGCGATCCGGCAGCTGCCGGATTCCATTGTGTGGAAAAAACACCCCCGTTTTTCCAGACCGTGGAAAACCTACTTGCGGCCGAAGAGGCGCGGCTCCGTGCCGGTGAACAACCGGCGGATGTTGCTCCGGTGTTTGCCGATCACCAAGGCGCCCATCACCGCCAGCGCGCCTGCCAGCAGGCGGTTATCCGCGCCGTAGAGCCAGAGACCCGCGCCCGCGACCGTGGCCGCCGCCAGGATCGAGCCCAGCGAGACAAAACGAGTCAGGGCAAGAACGACCGCGAATACCGCCAGGCCGATGCCCGCCGCCGCCGGCGCAATGCCCAGCAACATGCCCAGGCTGGTGGCGACCCCCTTGCCCCCCTTGAAGCCCAGCCAGACCGGCCAGTTGTGGCCCGCCACCGCCGCCACGCCGCAGGCCAGCCCCAGCCATCCCGGCGCGTCCGTCAGCAGCTCCGGAAACACATGCGCGGGCACGAAACCCTTGAGCGCATCGAGAATCAACGCCGTCACACCCCAGCCCTTGCCCACGCAGCGATACACATTGGTGGCCCCGATGTTGCCCGAGCCCATCCGGCGCAGATCGATGCCCTTCAGCCGGGCGATCAGCAGCCCGTTCGGGATCGATCCCAGCAGGTAGCTGGCCAGGATCAGCAGCGCCAGCGGCAGTGGAGTGTTGGAAATCATGGCCGGAAGCATGCGGCGCGCCGAAGAAAAACGCAAGCGGAGAGAGGACCGGGGCCGGGGCGGCGGGAATGGCGGCGTTCATGGGCCGGTTATGGCATAAGCCGGAGGCCGAGCGGCTGGAAAATTGCGGCTCACAGCCCGGGATCCGTTTCCTCTCGCCAAGCTTGCCAAGGGTTTTGGGCCGGGCGCGCTGGCCCAGAGCGCCCGGCTGTTCATTTGGAGATTGGATATTGAGATTGGCAAGACCCTTGGGGCTCCAAGCCCGAAAAAAAAAGCGGGAGGCGAGGGGCCTCCCGCGGGGGAACAACGCGCAATCAATCAGTCTTCCTTGCGCTTGCCGAGTTGGCGGTCGTACATGAACGTGCCGTTGACGGATTTGCTCACCATCGACAGGGCCGCGATGGCTTCGTTGCAGTTGGCTTCTTCTTCGACCTGTTCGTCAATGAACCACTTGAGCATGCTCTGGGTGGCGTAGTCTTTTTCCTCGAGGGCGAGGGTATAGAGGTCGTTGATCCAGGCGGTAACCTTCTTTTCATGGGCCAGAGCGTCCTGGAACATTGCCAAAATGCTGCTCCATTCCGTCTGGGGGGCGTCCATGGCGCCGAGGACGACCTTTTCGCCCTGGTCCTGGAGGTACTTGGCGAACTTGAGGGCGTGCTCCTGCTCCTCTTCGAACTGGAGGGTCATCCACCGGGCGGTGCCGTTAAAGCCCTTGTCGACGGCGTCATTCGCCATCGCCAGATACAGGAACGCGGAGAAGAATTCGCGGTTGATCTGGGCATTGATTTCCTGGGCCATTTTCTTGCTGATCATGAGGGTTGTCCTTTCTTTATGTTTTCGCCATTGGTCCGCGGCAAGCCGGCGGCGGCCGCGGGTTTGATTGCCCGCAACCTAGCACAGGAATGGGGGAATGTCATCTCGCCAAGGCAGGTTTTTCCATGGCGTGGTCCGGCAGTTGCCGGATCCATGGTGTGGAAAACTTTCTGCGCCATGCCGGAAAGTGGCAGAATTTTTAGCAGGAAAACAGGAAACCCAGGAAAACAGGATCCCTTTCCGTTTTGTTGACAGGATGAATAGGATTTTCAGGATGCGAAGGCCGCCGGGCTGATGGGAAAGGGCGAACCCCTAATAATAATCATTGCGCCTTGGCGTGAGGAAAAAATAAAAAACGGCTGTTCCTCTGCGCTCTCTGCGCCTCTGTGGTGAAACAAGATCGGGAAAGTTCAAAACCCGCCTCTACATGCTGAGAAATGCGTTTTGCCCCCGATCCCGTTTTCTCCGCCCCTCTGCTCCGCGACCCGATAACATTAAATCATAGGACTGACCCCTTTTTGAATTGTAGAAAAGGGTGTGCTTTCATAAATGGATCATTTTCTTCGGGATGATTGGTGTCGGAGAGAGAGGTTGGGGCGCGGAGTGAGGCGAAAAAAGGGGAAAAATGGGCTGGAAATGGCAATTTTTGCGTATTTTTCGAGGAAATTCGCGATTTTTGTGATTTTTCACAAAAAAAGCGAGGTTTTTGGCCGTTTTGGGGGCGTTTGGGCATTTTGCCCCGGCCGGGTTCCGGATTAACGCAAGGGGCGCAAGCGGCGCAAGAGAAGCGCAAGCACCGGGCATAACAGCCCAAAATGCGAATGATGCAGGATGAGCACGTTGTGTTTGCGATCCTTTTGCGTCTATAGCGCCTTTTGCGTTGAATGGCTGTTTGGTTCGGGGTTTTTCTACCTTGGCGCACGTCGAGCCGTGGCCAAAGCCGAATTCCTCGACAGGGGGATCGGAGGGCGGTAAGGTTCCCGCCTTTATGCCCGACATCGGCACATTCGAGATTCTGCACGAAGATCCGGAGTCCCGGGCGCGCCTGGGGCGCCTCTGGACGGCACACGGGCCGGTGGACACACCGGTTTTCATGCCGGTGGGAACGCAGGCTACGGTCAAATCCATGGCACCGTGGGAGTTGGAGGAGCTGAACTGTGGGATTCTCCTCGGCAATACCTACCATCTGAACGTCCGCCCGGGCATGGAGGTCTTCGAGAAAATGGGCGGCTTGCACCGGTTCATGGACTGGAAACGGGCGATTTTGACCGATAGCGGGGGCTATCAGGTGTTCAGCCTGACGCATCTGCGGCGCATGACGCCGGACGGGGTCTGGTTCCAGTCGCACGTGGACGGCACCAAGATGTTCATGGGGCCGCAGGAAAGCATGGCGATCCAGCGGACGCTGGGATCGGACATTGCGATGGCGTTTGACGAGTGCCCGCCGTGTCCCTGTACCCCGGAATACGCTTGCCAAGCCGTGGATCGGACCCTATCTTGGGCGGCTCAATGTGCCCAACAGCCCCGTGCCCCGGGGCAGTTGGTATTCGGCATTGTCCAGGGCGGCGTCCACCCGGAACTGCGGGAGCGCTGCGCCAAGGGCCTGCTGGCGCTGGGCGCGTTCGATGGCTATGCCATCGGCGGGGTCAGCGTGGGCGAGCCGGAGGACCTGATCATGCCGGGTGTGCGCATGACTGCGGACCTGCTGCCGCGGGAACGGCCGCGCTACCTGATGGGCGTCGGCCAGTTCTGGCAGATGGCCGAGTCGGTGGCGCTGGGCGTGGACATGTTCGACTGCGTGATGCCGACACGGCTGGCGCGGCACGGGACGGTGTTCACCCGCAGCGGTCGCTATTCGGTGCGCGCGGCGGTCCACCGGTTGGACGACCGGCCGTTGGAGGACGGGTGCGCCTGTCCGGCGTGCCAGCGGTTCAGCCGGGGCTACGTGCGGCATTTGCTGAACGTAGGCGAGATCCTCGGGGTCCGCCTGACGGCGCTGCACAACATGTTTGGCTATTTTGGGTTCATCGCCCGGCTGCGGGACAGCATCCGGGAGAACAGGTTCGAAGCGTTCCGCGCGGAGACGGCCCGGGTCTACGGGCCGGACGCGGCGGGACCCGGCGCCGCGGCCGGGGCCTAGGCGGCAGGAGGAGAAAAAGAGAATGAACGGAATCAGTTGGCTGGCGATGGCGCCGCCGCCGGGCGGCGAAGGCGGGGCCCAGAATTCAAGCGTCTTCATGTTCGTGTGGCTGGGCCTGATGGTGGCCCTGTTCTATTTCATGCTGATCCGGCCCCAGAAACGGCGCGAAAAGGAGCGCCAGGCGCTGCTCAACGCCGTCAAGACGGGCGACCGGGTGCTCTTCGCCGGCGGCATTTTGGGCGTCGTGGCCAACGTGAAAGACAAGACGCTGGTGGTGAAGATTGCCGACGGCGTGAAGGTGGAGATCGTGCGCGGCGCGGTCTCGCAGGTGCTCGACAAGGGCGAAGCGCCGGAAGTGGAGCCGGCGAAGGCGTAATCCGCCAGCCGCAGGGAATGATTTCCGGCCACGGGCGCCGGGACAATACGGGAAACAAAGGACTATGAAGGCATCGATTTGGAAATGGCTGATCTTGGTGGTGGTGACGGCGTGGAGCGTGGCGCTGGTGACGCCGCCCAAGAAGAAGGTGAAGCTGGGTCTCGACCTGCAGGGCGGCACCAGCTACACGCTCGAAATTGACGACTCCCAGGGCCTGGAAGGATCCGTTTCGGACGCGCGCGACCGCGCCCTGGAGGTGGTTCGCAACCGCGTGGACTCGATGGGCGTGGCCGAGCCGATCATCTATCCCGACGGCGACCGGCGCATCGTGGTGCAAATCCCCGGCATGAAGGCGGAGGACCGCGAACGCGCCTCGGCCAACATCCGCAAGGCCGCATACCTCGAGTTCCGCATGGTCCACCCCAAGAACGACGAACTGGTCAAGAACCTGTTCACGGACCGCAAGGTGCCGCAAGGATATGAAATCGTGTCGCTGCCCAGCCGTCCGGACGGCAACTACTGGACGCGCAAGGGCCTGCCGCCGAGCGAGGCGGAGCGCGCCGCCCTGCGCGAATTCGAGGGCAAGCCCGGTTATGACCTGCTGCTGGAAAAGGAAACGATCGAGGGCAAGGACTACTTCCGGCCGTATTATGTCAGCCGCAAAGCGGAACTGACCGGCGGCAGCCTGAAATCGGCCAACGTGGATTATCAGCAGTTCGGCCAGAAGGCGGTCCA
>JAAZBB010000031.1 GCA_012514035.1 Lentisphaerota bacterium
CTGATGAATATTCTCACCGAAAGCCTGATCAAACGCGCCGTGGCGGCTTCGGTCCGCGACCAGATTGCCAGTCTGCACCGGGTGGACCGCTGGATCGCGCGGCTCTCCATGGCCCGCCCATACGAAGAGATCCTGGCCCGGCTTGCCGCCGAACCGCCGGATCCGGATGACCTGCGCGAACTGGCGCGCCTGGGCGGCTGCGACGATGCGGCCATGATTCCGTTGCGCCGGCAGGCCGCCGAGGCGCACCGGATCCTGCAGTTTTTTGCCACGCTGGACTACGGCCGGCGCCGAGTACTGGTCGGCCCCGCGGAAGCGGTGGGCATTTTTGACCGCCTGCAGGACGAACGGGCGTGGGCCCAGTTCACGGCGGGGCTTGCCGACATGAAAACCCTTCGCTTCCCGGTCTCCCAGGAGGAATTCCAGGCGTTCCTGGCCGACTGGGGGGTATTGCGGCAACAGTTGGACGAAATCCGCCAGGGGCAAACGGCGGCCATCGCCTCGATCCGGAGCCATCTGGGCCAAACGCCCCTGGTGACTGCCCTGCGCAACGCGGACGGGCCCTTTGGCGACGTTCTGCGCGCGGCCGGATTCATGCTGTCGCCAGAGGAAGCCTCCGGGCTGGCGGTCGAGGTTGCCCGCCTGGAACATGTACTGCGGATCGAAGGCACCATCAACAATCCGGGCGTGCGCCAGGAGGTGGCGGCGTTGCGGGACGTGCTGCCCGGCGACGTGACCATGCAGATGATCTGGACCCTCCTGCGCCGGCAGGAGCGGGCCGCGTGGTTCCTGGAGATCATGCGCGCCAACCACATGGACACCGGTGATTTGCAGGCCGAGACCCTGACCGGCCTGGCCCGCCACCAGGCCCATGCGCGTCTGCTGGCAGTCGCCGAGCAGCAGACCCAGGATGCCGGCGGCGGCCTGCTGGGCATCGGCATGCGCATGACCTGGCTGGCGCTGGTTTCCATGCTGGTCTGCGCGGTGGGCATCGCCAACGCCATGCTGATGTCGGTGACCGAGCGCTTCCGCGAGATCGCCACGCTGAAATGCCTGGGTGCGCTGGATGCCTTCATCATGGCGATGTTCCTGATCGAGGCCGCCCTGCTGGGGCTGGCCGGCGGGCTCGGTGGCGCCGTGGCCGGGTTCCTGCTTGCGGGCGCGCGCATGGCCGTGACCTTCCGGACCTTGCTGGCGCAGGCCTTTCCCTGGGGCGACGTCGCCGCGGCCGGCGCCATTTCCATCGCGCTCGGCATGGTGCTGGCCGCGGTCTCCGCCGTCTATCCCTCCTTGCGCGCGGCGCGCCTAGCGCCGATGGAGGCCATGCGGATCGAATGATGAGCCCCCGCCCCTCCAGCCCGCCGCCGGCCGCACCGGAAACCGTGTCCGAGCGCGTCATCATTCGCACGGTCGGCATGCAAAAGATCTATCACCGGGGCACCGAGACTATCTACGCCCTGCGCAGCGTGGATGTCGAGATCTACACCGGGGAATTCATCACCGTGATGGGTCCCTCGGGTTCGGGCAAGAGCACGTTCTTCAACATGATCGGCGCGCTCGACAGCCCGAGCCGGGGACGCGTGTTCATCGACGAGGTGGACGTGGCCCAGCTCACCGCCGAGGAACTTGCCTTTCTGCGCTGCCGCAAGATCGGCTATATTTTCCAGTCCTACAACCTGATCCAGTACATGACCGCCCTGGAGAACGTCACCACTCCCATGGCCTTCGGCGGCGTCTCCGGGGACGAGGCCCGCAAGCGCGGCATGGCACTGCTCGATCTTGTCGGTTTGAAGGACCGCTGGTTCCACCGGCCCATCGAGATGTCCGGCGGCCAGCAGCAGCGCGTGGCCATCGCCCGGTCACTGGCGAACGAGCCCGGCATCCTGCTGTGCGACGAACCCACCGCCAACCTGGACCACCAGACCGGCGATGAAATCCTTGCGATCCTCCAGCGGCTCAACAAGGAGCGGGGCGTGACCACCATCTGCGCCACGCACGACCACCGCATGATGAACATTTGCGACCGGCTGATGTGGATCCGCGACGGCGGCATCGAGCGCATCGCGCGGCGCGACGAAGTCGAAGTGGAGGTCGGCCACATTGAATAGGCGCGCTTCCATTCGAATGGGTTTTCGCGGGTTCCGCCGTTTCATCCGACCTTTGCCTCCCACGGCGCAAGGCCGTGGGGGGGCGGAGAATCAAGGCTGCGGGGTTTTCTGCGGGCCCTGCCCCCTTGCGGGGTGGGGGAGCCAACGTCGGTTCGCCGCCGCGCTGTCCGCCCTGACCATGTGCATGGCTGTTCCCGCGCAAGCGGACATCCGCGCCGACACCGAAGCGTTGCTGCGCGCGCCGCACCGCCTGAGCGGCACCGAAGAATATACC
>JAAZBB010000001.1 GCA_012514035.1 Lentisphaerota bacterium
GCTTCGGCGTCGCCGCCTACGGCTGCGGCACCTGCATCGGCAACAGCGGCCCCCTGCGCGACGACATCGCCGCCGCCATCCGCGACCAGGATCTTGTCGCCGCCGCCGTCCTCTCCGGCAACCGCAATTTCGAAGGCCGCGTCCATCCCCAGTGCAAGGCCAACTATCTCTGTTCCCCCCCCCTGGTCCTTGCCTTTGCCCTGGCCGGACGCATGGACATTGATCTCGACCATGACCCGATCGGCGCCGATTCCGCCGGACAGCCCGTTTACCTGCGCGACCTCTGGCCCTCGCCCGCCGAAATCGATATCCTGCTGGCCCAGGCCAACGATCCCGCCCTCTATGCCGACGCCTATCGCGACGTCAACCAGTACACCCCCGAATGGAACCGGATCGATGTCGCCAACCAGCCCGTGTTCGACTGGCGGCCCGATTCCACCTACATCCGCGAACCGCCCTTCTTGTCCGTCCCGGCACCCGCGCCGGAGATTTCCGGCGCCCGCGTTCTCGGCCTGTTCGGCGATTTCATCACCACCGACCACATTTCACCGGCCGGCTCCATTGCCAAGGATTCCCCCGCCGCGCGGTATCTTCTCGAACACGGCATTTCGCCCCATCAGTTCAATTCCTACGGTTCGCGTCGCGGCAATCACGAAGTTATGATGCGTGGAACCTTTGCCAACGTCCGGCTACGCAACCGCATGGCCTCCCGCGAAGGCGGATGGACCCGCCTCCAGCCTTCCGGCCAAGAGATGAGCATCTTCGACGCCGCCATGGCCTATCAGAAAGCCGGCGTTCCCGCCGTGGTCATCGCTGGCAAACTCTATGGCGCGGGGAGTTCCCGCGACTGGGCCGCCAAGGGCCCCATGCTTCTCGGGGTGCGCGCCGTCATCGCCGAAAGCTTTGAGCGCATCCACCGCTCCAATCTCGTCGAGATGGGTATCCTGCCATTCGAGTTCACCAACGGCCAAACCGCCGAATCTTTGGAACTCGACGGCACGGAAACCGTCTCGATCCGCGGCACCGGCCCCCTCGCGCCCCACGGCACCCACGAGGCCGTTGCCACCCGCCCCGATGGACGTGAGATTCGGTTCGTCCTGCGCAACCGCATCGACACCCCCATTGAGATCGACTACTACGAAGCCGGCGGCATTCTCCCCTACGTCCTGCGCCAGTTGCTCTCCTAGTAAAACCCGTTCGGCTGTTTTTCCATCGTGCCCGGTCTACGCAAGACTATTTGACTGTAGCCGCGCCCGCTGGGCGCGGGGCTGTTCGCCCCCTGCAACACATGCCGCAGAATGGATTACCCCGCTCAATCCGCACCTCCCCCTGCCTCTATCCCGATACCTGTTTTATAAAACAGGTCTTTCCCTGTTGCCAAAAGCGATATTGTTTTATAAAATATGTACAGAATGCGTGGAACACCCGTTGAAAAGCAGCTCAACCCCACCCTCTGGCGAACTTGTCGGGTATTGAGCGGGCATACGCGCCTGCTTCTGTTTCGCCACATCGTCCAGACCCCGGGACTGAACGTCTCCCAATTGGCCGTGCGGGTCGGCATCGGCATCTCGGATGCCAGCCAGGAGCTGCGCCGATTGCAGTCGCGCGGGTTGCTCCGCCGCACCTGCCACAAGACGTCGGTCAGGTACCTGCCCATCGCAGATCCCCAGGTGCCGTCGGCCGCCCCCCTGCTGAAGGCGCTCCAGGAGGTGTTGGCGGGAGATCCCGCCCAACTGGACATCATCGCCGGCATGGCGAAGGGCCTGGGGTCCGAGCGTCGCGTGGCCCTTGTCCGCGCCCTCCGGCAAGGCCCCCAAACCGAAGATCAGTTGGCTTTGCGCATCGGATGCAGCACCGGCAATCTGAAGAAAAACCTGGCCCGCCTGAAGAACGGCGGGTGGATCCAGAAAGACGGCCGGCGGATTGAACTCCGCCCCACGGTCCATCCTGTCGGACAGGCGCTGATCAAGGTACTCTAGCAACGCGGACGGGGTGGAACCCGTACCTCCAGGTGGCGACCATACGGAATAGGTTGTTGAGGGCCCGCTTCCACGCGTGCCGGGATCGGAGATTCTTTTCAACGTCTGGATTGTACTCCAGGCCCGCCCGGGAGATCAGCCGCGCGCGCCACCCTAAGTTCGTCATTGGATTGTTCCACTGTTTCAGATAGGTAACACTCCTCCACGTACAAGGAAGACATTATGAAATTCAACCATCTGCGCGACAGTTATCTCTCTCGCACCCAGGCGGCGGCTCCCCTCGCCGACGGCAAGTTCGTCGACAAGACAAACGCCCTGGCGCTGTTGCAGGCGATTCTCCACAGCGGCGATCGGGTGTGCATCGAGGGCGACAACCAGAAGCAGGCGGATTTCTTTGCGCGTGAACTGGTCAAGCTGGATCCGGCCCGGTTCAACCGTCTGCACATGGTCCAATCCACCCTGGTGCTGAATGAGCATCTCGAGCTGTTCCGCCGTGGCATAGCCGACCGCCTCGACTTCGCCTATTCCGGCCCGCAATCCAAGGCCCTCTTCCAGCTCGCCGCCGAGAAAAAAGTCAAAATCGGGGCCATCCACACCTATCTCGAACTCTATGGCCGCTACTTCGTGGACCTCTATCCGCAAGTGGCCATTCTCGCCGCCGAAGCCTGCGACGAACAGGGCAACATCTACACCGGCGGCAATACCGAAGACTCACCCACGATTGCCGAAGCCACGCGGTTCAAGATGGGCGTCGTCGTGGTGCAGGTGAAGGAAAAGCTCGCTCAACTGCCGCGGGTCGACATCCCCGCCTCCTGGGTGGACTTCATCGTGGTCACCGGCGAGAACTACCATCTCCAGCCACTGTTTACGCGCAATCCCGGCAAAATCACGAACCAGCAGATCCTGATGGCGATGATGGCCCTGAAAGGCATCTACCAGCCTTACGGTGTGCAGGCGCTCAACCACGGTCTCGGCTACGCCACGGCCGCCATTGAGTTGCTTCTGCCCACATATGGCGCGGAACTCGGCCTCAAAGGGCGGGTGGCCACGCGCTGGGTTCTCAATCCCCATCCAACGTTGATCCCCGCCATCGAGGCCGGATTTGTCGAACATATCTATGCCTTTGGCGGTGAACCCGGCATGGAGGACTATGTCCGGGCGCGCCCGGACATCTTCGCCGTCGGCCCCGACGGTTCCATGCGCTCCAACCGCTGCAGCGCGCATATCGCCGGCCTGTACGCCATTGATCTGTTCATCGGCGCAACCCTGCAAATTGACCGCTTTGGAAACTCTTCCACCGCCATCCAGGGCATGATCGCGGGCTTCGGCGGCGCGCCCAACCTCGGCGGTACGCCGCCGGGCCGACGCCACAACACCACCGCCACGACCGCCGCGGGCGCCATGGCCGAGCAAGTCTTCCGCGGGCGCAAGCTGGTGGTCCAGATGACTCCCACCCGCTCCGAAAAGAAGAACATTCCGGTCTTCGTCGAGGAGCTCGACGCCCAGCAGCTGCACCGGGACGGCATTTTCCCCGAACCGCCCATCATGATCGCCGCCGACCAGGTGACCCACATCCTGACAGAAACCGGGATCGCCTATCTCGACAAGTGTCCCGACCCGGAAACCCGCCGGCAAGCCGTGGCCGCGGTTGCCGGCGACACCCCCGTGGGCGCAACCTCCACCGCCGCGGCCCGCGATGTCCTGCGCTCCGCGGGGATTGTCCGGACCGTTGCGGATCTCGGCATTGATCCCGCGTCCGCCACGACCGACCGGCTGCCCGCGCATTCCCTGGAAGACCTGGTGACCGCCTCGGGCGGCCTGTACCGGATCCCCGCCGGCTGCAAGGGTTGAAGCCACACGGCCGTAACCGGCCGCCAGGCCACCGACACCTTGTTCAACAACTGATCCCGCCCTCAGTCGAAAAACATCCGCACGTCGTATTCCCGGTAATCGGCTGAGTAGGAGTGCACTTCCATCACGGTCCGCCGGCCCTCAAGAATGTCCACGTCGCCCGCCCAGGAACGATCGGTATCGCTGCCATCCAGTGCAATCCGATAGATTCCCGGCTCCAGGTCGTAATAGCGGTGTTCGTCCGAGCCGACATTGGCCACCCGCTCCCCCTCGATATAGACGCGCACCCTCGTCCCGGTGAAATTATCCACCACCAGTGTTCCCAGACCCGGCGGAGGATCGCGGTCATAGTCATCGTCATCGCAGCCGGTCAGCACTCCTCCCGTCGCGACAAGGCAGAAGACCAGACTTCCCCGCCGCATCCATTCGCCGAAACCTGCCATGAATGTTCTCCTTGTCATGCCATCTCGCATATTACCTCGGATCGCAAGACCGGACAACATCGATTACCGATGCGGCCGGGCCCGGCGAGATGATCTAGGCTTGTTCCGCGGCGGGGGCACTCTCCCAGAGTTCCAGGCGATTGGTTCCTCCACCCTGTGGCGTACGCCGGGCGATCTGCAAACACATGAGGGACCAAAAGCAACCGAGCAGAGCGGACATAGGAAGTTGCAAATCGGTTGGCAGGCTGTAGAGGATCAGCACGCCCGGCGTCCAGAATGTCCAGCCGGGCACCTGATTGGGTAGAACCACGCGACGGTACCAGCCCGCTCCAAATTGCCGGAGCCAGGCCCGGTGGGAATAGTTGAGATCCTGCCACATGTGGGCAGCGGCCACCAGAGGCGAGGCGTAGCATGGAGAGTAAATCAACATATCCGTTGCCGTTTTGCACAGCACGGTGGCCAGGTTGACATCGTCTCCCCAAAGCCAGGCCTGGAGATTATAGAACACATGGGTATTGGCGCCCATGAACGCCCACCAGACCATGCCAAAGATCAGTGCGGCCCCTGGCCGCGGCATGCGCAGGCCGGGTAGCAGGGCGCAAAAAAGCGCGGGAATCAGACCATTGAAAACCACCCGCATAAGCATCGTGAAAACGATTCCCCCGCGATGCTGCCAATCCGCGACATGCTGCAGCAGGGCGTGGAAGCCAGGGGACTGATAATAGGCAATCACTACGGCCAGTGCCGCCGCCTGCAGGACCAGACCTGGCACCAGATTTGCCCGGGCAGCCCGCAGGCCGATTCGCCACGCCGTGGCAACTGTCCCTCTTTCCGCAGGATGTGACCCGGGGGCCATGGAGAAAACCGCTTCCGCAGAGTCAGGCCGGATGAGCGCGCAGGAAAAACTCCTGGGGCTCGTCGATGACTTCGGTCACCTCCCAGCCTCGGGCCTCCAACTGGCATCGCAAGGCTTCCCCGGAGGGCATGGCATCATCCCGGACGCCGGGCAGCCGGGCATGGAGCCGATTCAGCTCGCGGCTGCCTTCCAGGTTCGCCACCACCAGTTCCCCGCCGGGCGCAAGGGCACTTTGGCAGCGCCGGAGAAACAGGTCGGCATCCTCCAAATGCGGATAGAACCGGAAGCAGAGAACCAGATCCCATGAACCAGCTACCAGGATGGCGTCCTCGGCCCGCGCCTGGAGCACCTGCACCTCGGTCAGGCCAGCCACGGCGGCTTTACAGCGCGCCACCATGCGCGCCGAAGAATCAAGCGCCAGCACATGTCCCCCCGGCCCGACCCAGTCGGCCAGCAGCGTGGTAAGCGGTCCGGCGCCGCAGCCGGGTTCAAAGACGCGTTTGCCGCGCAAATCGCCCAGCCGGACACGGAAGCGCTCCACCGTGGCCGCCTGCTCCGGCTTAAAGGCCAAAGGATCATCCTGTTCAGCCAAATCTTCAAAATAGGCATGCCGGTTCATGCAAAGCAGAATATGGCGAGATCGTCACGGGCGAACAAGCGAAAACCGCCGCCTGGCGCCCGATGCAAGATGGGCACACGCCAAGGGGCTGACCGGACACTGGCCACGCCGCCCCGCGTCAGTGGGCCCGGTTCTTTGCCGTGACAAACCTACTCAACCGGCAGGTTCACGCGAATACGGTACAGGCCTCTCTCACCGCCGGCTGCCCCGTTGGTGACCGTCAGGGAGGAGGCGGCTGGGTGTAATCTGCGCATGCCTACCACATCGCTCCAGGACAGGGGTCCGATGGGAATCGGCGACCATTGCACCGTGTACACCCGGGACGTGGACGCCCGCCACTGGAAGACATGGCCGATGACCTCGCACTCCAGATTGGTCACGATCTCGTACGGCGGCTCTTCGTTGGTCCAGACCACGTCCCAGCAGTTGCTGCCGTACAGCGGCCAAACCGCATCGAACGCCAGGAACGACGCGCCATTAGTGGGATCGGTATCCATCACCCACTCGTCGCCGGTGGGAACGCTATCCTCGTCCGGATCTCCATCCACGGCCGCTTCGAAAGCTTCGGTGATGCCATGGTCGGCCAACCACCACAGCGGCGTTGGACGGTTGGAGGTCATGAGCGCCGTGAAATACGCCGTAACGGATTTGGGGCCGTCCATCAGCAAGTCGAGCGGATTCTCATCACCCGAGGTATCTCCGAACCACAGGGAGAACGCATAATATGGTTCCGGTGTTGCCGTGATCTGCGTGGTCTCGCCGCCCGGCTGCCATCCTGCCGCCACATTCACGCTCCCGTGAGCCGCCGCCGTTTCCAGCCAGTAGTTGGTGGTCCACAGCCATGACATCGTGCCATCCCCGTTCACGGTCACCACGGCCTGCGTCCCGACGCCGCCAATGGGGTCCAGGTTCTCCGTCGCCATCCACCCGTTGCAGACGTATTGCGTGGATCCCTGCGTATCGGGCGTCTCAATCTGATTGGTGAACACCGTTCCCTGTACCCATTCATAGGCACCGGCCGCCGGCGTTGCGGTCCCATAGGGAGATTCCACCGTAATGGTGAAAATCCCCAGCACCGTGCAGGTGTGAACCACCTCGGACGCCGCGTTCCAGTTGTCGTTGCCCTCCTGCCGGGCCGCAAGGGACACTTGCCCATATCCGGTAAACGTCAGATTTGTTCCGTCCTGGATTGCCCCCGGCCCGGAGAGCACGGTAAAGGTCACCTCCAGCCCGCTCGACGCCGTCGCGGACAATTCAACCGTGTTGGTTTCAACAAACGTACTCCCATCCGCCGGCAAAAAGTCTGCGATGATTTGATCGGCCTTGGTGGCTGTGACCGTACCGGTGACCGATGCTTCCTCATAGAGATCGTCCTGCGCCTTGGTCGCCCGGATTTCAATCGTGCCGCTGCTGGCCGTCACCGCCAGGTTCGTGTCATCCACCAGAGTTCCCGGACCGCTCAAGACCAGGAAGCTCACCGCACCCGTTCCTGCCCCGCCGGAGACAGCAAGCGCGTTGGTCGTGAGATACGCCTGGGGACTTACCGGGTTGAACACCAGCGAGGCCTGCTGTTGGCGTAGATACTCGAAGGCGTTGCTCTTCACCGTCTGGCCGAAGCTCGTCGAAAACACCCGCACATCGCCGAGGATGGCCCCCGCGGCCGTTCCCGCCGTCACCACGATCTGCGTCGAGCCGCTGACGCCGGTCACCGTCGCCGCCACCCCGCACAACGTCACGTTCGTCACATCGCCGATCGTGCCGTCGCACAAGTTCGTGCCGCTGATGACCACGGGAAATCCGCCCGTCGACGATCCGGACGGCGGCGCCACGCCGCCGAAATCAATTGTCGTCGGCCCCCACTTCGCCACGTAGTTCGCCGCCACCCCGCCCGCGTTCGTGAAAGACCCCCCCGCGTATAGGTCCGTCCCGTCGTGCGCCAAGGCACCGACCTCGTAGTCCATCCCGCTGCCGAGGTTGGTCCACGTCCCGCTTGCCGAGTCCCACTTCGCCACGTAGTTCGCCGCCACCCCGTCCGCGGTCGTGAACCGTCCCCCCGCGTACAGGTCCGTCCCGTCGTGCGCCAGCGCTTTAACAACATATTCCATCCCGCTGCCGAGATTGGTCCATGTTCCGCCCGCCGAGTCCCACTTCGCCACGCGGTTCGCCGCCACCCCGCCCGCGTTCGTGAACCATCCCGCCGCGTACAGGTCCGTCCCGTCGTGCGCCAGCGCCAAAACCCCGTTTTCCATCCCGCTGCCGAGGTGGGTCCACGTCCCGCTTGCCGAGTCCCACTTCGCCACGCGGTCCGCCGCCACTTCGCCCGCGGTCCAGAATCCCCCCCCCGCGTACAGGTCCGTTCCGTCGTGCGCCAAGGCAACGACCTCGTAGTCC
>JAAZBB010000032.1 GCA_012514035.1 Lentisphaerota bacterium
CGGGGTCAGCGGAAGATGTGGGGGTCGAGGGTGCCGGCGGGCGCGAAGGCGGAGCGGAGGGTCAGGAGGATGGCGGCGACGACGGTGATGGCGGTGCCGCAGAAGATCGCGATCATGATGGCGATCTGGTACTGGATGGCCACGAGCGGGCCGGAGCCGCCGAGAATGACGCCGGTCATCATGCCGGGGAGCGAGACGAGGCCGACGGTGGCCATGGTGGCGACGGTGGGGGCGAGGGCGGCGGTGCAGGCGTCCCGCAGGTAGGGGCGGATGGCTTCGGCGCGACCGGCGCCGCTGGCGAGCCGCCGGAGATAGTCGCGGTTGGATTTGCGGATGGCGTCGTAGAAGGTGCGGATGCCGATGATGTCGGCCCGCAGGCAGTTGCCAAGGATCATGCCGGCGATGGGCACGACGTATTGGGGGGCCATCCAGTCGGGGAGCCGCAGCAGGGCGCCAAGGAAGAAGAACAAGGGCAGGGCGGTGCCGGCGGCAAGCGAAAGGAACAGGGGGCCGGCGAAGCAGCGAACGCACAGGCGGCTGCCCCGCAGGATCGATAGGTCGGCCACGCCGATCATGATCAGCAGCCACAGGGCGGTCAGGCGCCAGTCGCCGAGTCGGAACAGGAACTGGAGATAGAAACCGACCAGCAGGAGCTGGACGGTCATGCGGACGACGGAGACCAGGGTCTGGCCGACGAGGGGGATGCGCAGCCAGAGCATGGCGGCCAGCGGAATGAGCAGCAGGAGGTGGGCGGCGGCCAGGCCGCCGTAGCCGATTTCAAGCGCGCCCATGGTCGTCCTCCGGGGGCGAGAGCCGTACGGTGCGGTCGACAAACCGCAGCGCGGAGCTTGGGTCGTGCGACACCATCAACAGGGTCTGTCCCTCCAGATCGGCGAGGCCGTCGTAAACGGCCTGGCGGGATTCGGGGTCGAGCGCCGAGGCGGGTTCGTCCAGGAGCAGGATGGGGCGGTCGAGCAGGAGGGCAGAGGCGAGGGCGATGCGCTGTTTTTCGCCGCCGGAGAGGGCGGGCCCTTTCTGGCGCAGGATGGCGGGATCAAGCCGGAGGCGGCGCAGCAGCCCGGGGAGCTGCGCAAGATGGCCACGGAGGGATTCATTGGCGCGGAAGGTGAAGGGTTCCTCGATCCATTCCGCGACGGTCTGCTCGCCCAGGTCGGGCTCCTGCTGGACCAGCGCCATGGCGCGGCGGAGGCGCCAGACGGATTTGGGCGTGACGAGTTCGCCGCGGATGGCGATGCGTCCGGCGGGGGGGAACAGGAATCCCAGCAGGCAGGCCAGGAGGCTCGATTTGCCGCTGCCGGAGGCGCCGGCCAGCACGACCTTCTCGCCTGCCGCCACCTGCAGGGAGAAGTCGTGCAGGATGGTCCGGCCGGCGAAGGCCAGATCGAGGCCGGCGATCTCGATGTCCGGGAGCGGAGTCATGGGCGGCAGAATACCGGATGCGGGCTGCGGGGCCAACCGGAATGCATGGGGTACAGCCGGGGAAATTTGCCGCAGAGGGCGCAGAGACAGCAGGGGGGGGCGAAGAATCTCAATATCCAATATTCAATGTCCAATATCCAATGATCAAGTGTACAGCCGGGGAAGGATTCACCACAGAGGCACAGAGGGCTCAGAGGAAGAGTGGAGCCGGGAAAAGAGGGGAAGCGGCCGGGGAGGCAAACTACGAATCACTCGAATGGCGCGAAAAGGGGGCAGGAGAGGGGCCGGAGAAAAAGGCAGGCGGCCTGCGTTTTTCTCCGGCCTGCTGGCGATTTCTCTCTGTGAACTCTGTGGCTCTGTGGTGAAGTTTCCTAGCGCTTCACGGCCTGGATGGCCTTCAGCACCCGTTCCGGGGTGAAGGGGAATTCGTAGAGGCGGGCGCCGGTGGCGTTGTAGAGGGCGTTGGCGAAGACGGGGGCGGGGCCGTTGATGCAGATTTCGGAGACGCTCTTGGCGCCGAAGGGGCCGGTGTCTTCGTAGGAGGGCACGAGGATGGCCTGGATGGGTGGCTTGTCGCGCATGGAGAAGATGTGGTAGTCGGCGAAGGAGGCGTTGGTCATGCGGCCGTTCTGGAACAGGTACTGTTCGGTCAGGGCGTAGGAGATGCCGTTGAGGGTGCCGCCTTCGGTCTGGCCTTCGCACAGGGCGGGGTTGATGGCGGTGCCGCAGTCGATGGTGGAAACGTACTTGAGCACCTTGATCAGGCCGGTCCAGGTATCGACTTCGATTTCGGCGTAGTGGGCGGCGAAAGGCGGCGGGGATTTTTCGGTGATGTGGGAGCCGGTGCCGATGATCTGGTACTGGTTTTTCTGGTAGAGGGCGTAACAGGCGATATCGCCGTAGGACACCTTCTGGGAGCCGTCGGGGGTCTGGACGTGGGCGTCTTGGCAGACGACCTGGTCGACGGGCAGGTTGAGCATCTCGGCGCCGGTTTTGAGGATCTGGCGCTTGGCGTCGGCAGCGGCCTTGCGGGCGGCCTCGCCGGAGAGGTAGGTGGTGGAGGAGGCGTAGGCGCCGACGTCGAAGGGCGTCATGTCGGTGTCGGACGAATAGACGATCATCTTGTCGGTGGTGGTGGCGAGTTCCTCGGCGGCGATCTGGGCGAGGACGGTATCGGAGCCGGTGCCCAGGTCAGTGGCGCCGACGAGGAGGTTGAACGAGCCGTCTTCGTTGATTTTGATGGAGGCGCCGCCCATGTCGATGTGGGGAATGGAGGAGCCCTGCATGAGGCAGGCCATGCCGATGCCGCGGCGGTAGCGGCCGGTCTTGGTGCGCCAGTCGGTGCGGTTCTGCCAGCCGATGGCGGCGGCGCCCTTTTCGATGCATTCGCCGAGGGCGCAGGAGCCGACGGTCATGGGGGTGCCTTCCTTGCCTTCGCCGAGGGCGGCGAAGACGGGGGAACCCTCGCCGGTCTTGATATGGTTCTTGCGGCGGAATTCGAGCGGGTCCATGCCGATGGCCTCGGCCATCTTGTCGATGGTGGATTCCATGGCGAAGAAGGCCTGGGTGGCGCCGAAGCCGCGGTAGGCGCCGCCGACGGGCAGGTTGGTGTAGTAGACCAGGCCGAGGAAGTGGATGTTGTCGCAGCGGTAGAGGGGCAGGACCTTGGAGCCGCAGCAGGAGACGACGGTGAGGCCGTGGCCGCCGTAGGCGCCGGTGTTGTTCCAGCAATCCATGCCGATGGCGGTGATGGTGCCGTCTTTCTTGACGCCGGTGCGGAGGCGGACGCGGATGGGGTGGCGGGTGCGGCCGGTGCGGAAGTTTTCCTCGCGGGTGAACTGCCAGAAGACGGGGCGTCCGGTGCGCAGGGCGAACAGCGCGACGATGTCTTCGAGGAGGATTTCCTGCTTGGAGCCGAAGCCGCCGCCGATGCGGGGCTTGATGACGCGGATTTTCTGCACGGGGATGCCGAGGGCCTGGGCGACGATGCGCCGGCAGTGGAAGGGCACCTGGGTGGAGGTGGTGATGATGATGCGTCCGGCGGAGTCGATGTGGGCCAGCGACGTGTAGGGTTCGATGGGGCAGTGCTGGGCGTAGGGGGTCTCGTAGGTGTCGTCGAAGGTGAAATCGGCGTCCTTCATCCCCTGTTCGAAGTCGCCGGCCTCGCAGCCGACGCGGGCCACGAGGTTTTTCTTCGGCTCGTAGGGGATCGGGATGGGCACGTGGGCCTCGGGCTCGTCGTGGATGACGGGGGCGCCGTCGGCCATGGCTTCGTCGATGGAAAAGACGGGCGGGAGCAGTTCGTATTCGACGTGGATCCGGGCGAGGGCGGCCTCGGCCTGTTCGGCGGTCTCGGCGGCGACGGCGGCGACGCGATCGCCGACAAAGCGCACCTTGGTGTCGAAGATGAACGTGTCATACGGGGAGGGTTCGGGAAACCCCTGGCCGGCGGTGCAGTGGATGTTCCGGGGCACGTTGCCATGCCACAGGACGGCTTTCACGCCGGGCATTTTCTCGGCCTTGGAGACGTCAATGGCCTTGATGCGGGCGTGGGGGTGGGGGCTCCAGAGCATCTTGACGATGAGGGCGTCAGAGGGGACGAAATCGCCGACATAGGAATTCTTGCCGAGGGCGAGCTGCTTGGCGTCGACCTTGGTGACGGAGTGGTTGACCTGCTTGAAGTGGGCGGCGGGGTTGGTCATGGGAGATCCTTTCAAGAATTCAGGATTCAGAATTCAGAATGGCGGACATGAAAATCACTTCTTCTTGCCAGCGGCTTCCTGGCGGTCGAGGACGCGGCGGAGGGCGGTCCAGATTTTCTCGTAGCCGGTGCAGCGGCAGAGATTGCCGTCCATGTATTCGCGGACGGTTTCGTCGTCGAAGGTCGTTTCGTTTTCCATGAGAGCGGTGGCGGACATGATCATGCCGGGAATGCAGTAGCCGCACTGGACGGCGCCGCCGGCGATGAGCTCCTGCTGGAATTCGGAGGGCTGGTCATGGGTGCCGATGCTCTCGATGGTGCGGATTTCGCGGCCTTCGGCCTGCATGGCGTAGAGCAGGCAGGAATAGACGGCGCGGCCGTCCATCAGCACGGTGCAGGAACCGCAGGTGCCCTGGCCGCAGCCGTATTTGGCGCCCTGGTAGCCTTCGCGCCGCAGCAGGGCGAGCAGCTTCTCGTCCGGCTCGGTGAGGAAGGTCTTGAGTTCGCCGTTGATGGTGAAGGTGACGGTATGGGGATTTTTCTTCATTATTAAGTCCTTTCGCGGGCGAAGGAGGCGGCCCGCTCCAAGGCGTCCAGGATCGAAACTTCGGCGAGGTGCCGGGAATAATCGGTGCTCATGCCTTCGCGGCCGCGCCAGGGGGCGTCGTGGCCGGCCTGGGCGGCGGCCTCCTGGAAGACCCCGGCGCGGGCTTCCTTGCCGGTCAGGGCGGCTTCGACGGACGGCAGGCGGCGGGGGAAGGGGATGGCGCTGCCGGCGGCCACGCGGGCGGACTTGATGTTTTGTCCGTCCAGTTCCAGAACGCAGGCAATGGTGACCATGCTGAAGGCGGCGGCGGTCCGCACGACCTTGACGGACCCGAAGCCGTGATGCGACCGGAGGGCGGGCACCTTGACTTCCCGGAGCAGGTCGCCCTTCAGGTAGCGCTTGGCGGGCTGGGTCTTGAAGTATTCGTCGGCGCCGAGTTCCTGGTCGTGGCCGGTGTAGACGACCATGCGGGCGTTCATGGCGAGCAGCACGACGGGCAGGTCGGCCCAGGGAAACACGCGGCAGACGTTGCCGCCAAGGGTGGAGATGTTGCGGATCTGGTGGGTGGCGATGCGCCGGCAGATTTCGTGCATGGCCCAGCGGGGAGCGCGGTAGCGCTGGATGTCCGCGAGCGGGGTGGTGGCGCCGATGCGGTAAAAATCGCCGTCGGGCCGGATGTAGGACAGGCCGAGGTGGGTGATGTCCACGGCGGTGACGGGGGTGTGGTCCTGCATGAAATGCAGGGCGGTGCCGCCGGCCAGGGCCATGCCCTTGGGGCCGAGCTCGCGCAGGTTGTCGCGGGCGGCGGGCAGACTGGCCGGGCGGAGGAATTCACACAATTTCATGGGCGGCTCCTTGGGTGGGGCATATCAATGGCCGGCAGTATAGGGGAGGTCATGGCCAGCCGAAAAGGGAAAAGTCGGAACGCCGATGCGCCGGGGGCCCAGGGCTTCTTGTCATTCGCAATGGATTCCGGCGGACGGATGGTGTAACCATTGCGGGTGTGGTTGCGACCGACGCATTGAGCCTTTGGAGAACACAATGCAGGAAAAGACAAGCAGGCGGTGGATGGTTGGGCTCCTGGTGCTGGCGCTGGCGGGCGGGAGCTGGTGGTGGTGGCGGGGTCGCGGCGCGGAAAACAGCGGGGTTGCGGGATTTCAGACGCAGGCGCTGGAGCGGGGGGAGATCGTGCAGACGGTCACGGCGAACGGGGCGCTGGGGGCGGTGCAGACGGTGCTGGTGGGCAGCGAGGTGTCGGGGAAGATCGTGGAGTTGTTCGCGGACTACAACTCGGCGGTGACGAACGGCCAGGTGCTGGCGAAGCTGGATGCCTCGACCTATGAACGGCAGATGGAACAGTCGGAGGCGGAGCTGGAAAGCGCCCGGGCCTCGCTGAAGCTGGCGGAGGCGAATTACCGGCGGGCGAAGGAGCTGCGGGAGCTGGAGCTGGTGAGCCAGGCGGACTACGACCAGGCGGAGGCGTCGCTGGCGCAGTCCCGGGCCTCGCTGCGGATGCGCGAAGCAAGCCTGAACAAGGTGAAGGTGGACCTGGAAAAAACCACGATTTTTTCGCCGATGGACGGAGTGGTGATCTCCCGGGCGGTGGACGTGGGCCAGACGGTGGCGGCCAGCCTGAACGCCCCCACGCTCTTCACCCTGGCGCAGGATCTGCGGCAGATGCGCATCGAGGCGCAGATTTCCGAAGCGGACGTGGGGGGCGTGGCGGAGGGGCAGCGGGTGACGTTTACGGTGGACGCTTATCCGGCGCTGACGTTCACGGGAACGGTCAGCCAGGTGCGCTACGAGCCGGTGACCATGCAGAACGTGGTGAATTACATCGCGATCGTGGACGTGGAGAATCCGGACCTGATGCTGCGGCCGGGCATGACCGCGAATGCCGCGGTGGAAACCGCTCGGCGGGAAAATGTCCTGCGGCTGCCCAACGCGGCGCTGCGGTTCCGGCCGCCGGACGGCGCGGAGATGAAGGTGGAGCGGGAGGCACCACCACCGGCCGACGCGCCGGAACCGCCGGATTTTGCTGACCGTCCGGGGCCGGAGCTTGGCCCGGGGACCCCGGCGGGCGCGCCCGGCAAGAAAACGAAAAAAAACAGCGGCGACAGTCTCCGACGGGTTTATGTGCTGGGCGATGGCGGCCGGCTGGCGGCCCGCCAGGTGGCCACGGGCATTACGGACGGCAGTTGGACCGAAGTTGCCGGCCCGGGGCTGCGGGAGGGGGATCGGATCGTGACGGGCATTCTGAGCGCACCGGAACACCGGGCGCCGGCCGCGGGCAACAGTTCTCCGTTCATGCCGGGGCCGCCCCGGGGCAGGATGCGCTGAGGGCCGGGGCATGACATGTCCGCCGGTCATTCGGTTGGAGGCGCTGGACAAGGTGTACCAGACGGGGGAGGTGGCGGTGCATGCCGTGCGCGGGGTGGCGCTGACGGTGGAAAAGGGTGAATTTGCGGCGGTGATGGGGCCGAGCGGCTCGGGCAAGTCCACGCTGATGAATCTGATTGGCTGCCTGGATCGGCCCACGGGCGGGCGCTATTGGCTGGACGGGGAGGAAGTCGGGGCGCTGACGAAAAGCGAACTGTCGCGGGTGCGCAACCAGCGCCTGGGGTTCGTGTTCCAGGGCTTTAATCTGCTGGCGCGCACGTCGGCGCTGGAGAACGTGGAGCTGCCGCTGCTGTACTCGCCGCACGGGCACCGCGCGCGGGAATTGCGCCGGCGGTCCCGCGAGGCTCTGGAGCGGGTCGGACTGGCGGACCGGGCGGGGCACCAGCCCAGCCAGCTGTCGGGCGGACAGCAGCAGCGGGTGGCGATCGCGCGCGCGCTGGTCAACGAGCCGGCCCTGCTGCTGGCGGACGAGCCGACCGGGAACCTCGACACCCGCACCAGCATCGAGATCATGGCCATTTTCCAGGAGCTCAACCGCAAGGGCATGACGATTCTGATGGTGACGCATGAACCGGACATCGCCCGCTACTGTCGGCGTGAAATCGTCATGCGCGACGGGAGGATCGTCACGGACCGGCCGGTGGCGGACCGTCTCGAGGCCGCAGACGAATTGGCGAAGTGGCGCGGGACGGCGATGGAGGAGCGGGCATGAAGTTCACGGCGACCTGGACGATCGCCCTGCGGGCGCTGCGGCGCAACCCGATGCGGACGGGGCTGACCATGCTGGGCATCATCATCGGGGTGGCGGCGGTGATCGCGATGGTGGCGATCGGCACGGGGGCGAAAGCGGAGGTGGCGGCGAGCATCGAGCAAATGGGGCAGAACATGGTGATGGTGATTTCGCGGGCGGCGCGCAGCGGGCGGGTGCATCTGGGCGGGGACAGCGGGGTGGCCCTGACCAAGCAGGACTATGACGCCATCCGCCAGGAGGTCGCGGGGCTGGCGGGGGCGACGCCGGAGGTGCGCGCCAGCGCCCAGGTGGCGGCGGGCAACCAAAACGTCAATACGACGATTTACGGCGTGAGCGAGGAATATCCGGCGGTGCGGGCGTGGCGCCTGGAACGCGGGAGCCATTTCACCGAAACCGACATCCGCGGGGCGGCGAAAGTCGCGGTGCTGGGGCAGTCGGTGGCGACGAATCTGTTCGGCGGGGGAAATCCGGTGGGCCAGATGATCCGCATTCAGCACGCGCCGTACGAGGTGATCGGGGTGCTCCGGGCGAAAGGGGCGAACATGATGGGGCGGGACCAGGACGACCTGGTGCTGGTGCCGTGGACGAGCGCCATGGTGCGGCTGACGGGAGAGACTTCCTTCCGGTCGATTTCGGTACAGGCGGAGAGCGCGGAACGGATTCCGGAGGTGGTCGAACAGATCACGACGCTGCTGCGGCAGCGGCACCGGATTCCGGAGGGACGGGAGGACGATTTCCTGATCCGCAATATGCAGGACATGCTGGAGATGGCGACCTCGACGGCCCAGACCATGACGATCCTGCTGGGGGCGATTGCCGGGGTGTCGCTGCTGGTGGGCGGCATCGGGATCATGAACATCATGCTGGTGAGCGTGACGGAGCGCACGCGCGAGATCGGCGTGCGCATGGCGGTGGGCGCGCGGAGCGCGGATATTCTGCTGCAGTTTCTGGTGGAGGCGGTGGTGCTGAGCGTGGGCGGCGGACTGTTCGGCATCGGGCTGGGCTACGGCACCGCGCACCTGGTGTCGGCGAAGTTCGGCTGGAATACCCTGGTTTCCCTGGACTCCGTCGCGCTGGCGTTTCTGTTCAGCGCGGTCATCGGCATCTTTTTCGGTTTCTATCCGGCGCGCAAGGCGGCCGGGCTGGATCCCATCGAGGCGCTGCGATATGAATAGAGTGAGCAGAGGTCGGAGGGTGGAGGTCAGAGTTCAGGGTTCAGGGTTCAGGGGCGCGGTCGTCTGGGCGCTGCTGGCCGCCTTGGCCCTGGCGGCGGGCGCGGCGGAGCAGGAAGGGGTGGCGCTGACGCTGGAAGATTGCGTGGGGCTGGCGCTGGCAAACAACCTGGAGCTGAAGATTTCGAACGTGACGCGGGAGATGGCGCGGCAGGAGGTGGAAGCGGCCCTGGGCGGCTACGATCCGGAGCTGCGGCTGTCGGCCCGGCGGCGGCATGAAGAGACGACCGGGGAAAGCGCGGGGACGGCGGAAGGGGCCCTGGAACTGCTGGGGGCGGAGACGGACAACGACTCGTATGAAGCCGCGCTGATCGGGGCCACGGCGCTGGGCGGCTTGAGTTATGACCTCGGGGCGCGTCTGGGCCAGTCGGACGGCACGCGGCAGGGCAGTCCGTTCGATACGCATACGGGCAGCGCCAGCCTGACGCTGACCCAGCCGCTGCTGAAGGGATTCCGGACCGGCGGCACCCGCTACCAGGTGGCGCTGGCCCGGGGCCAGTCGGCCGAAGCTGCGCTGCAGTTGGAAGGACGAATCCAGAGCATTTTGGCGGATGTGGAAGAGGCGTGGTATGGCCTGATCCAGGCCCGCGAGCGCATCCGGGTCCAGGAGGAAGCCGTTCGCCTGGCCACGCAACTGTATGAGGACAACCGGCGCAAGGTGCAGATCGGGGCGATGTCGAGCCTGGATGAAAAACAGGCCGAAAGCCAGGCCGCCGCCGCGCGCGCGGACCTGAGTTCGGCGCGGCAGGCCCACGCCGAGGCGCAGAACCGCCTGAAACAACTGATCTACGCGAATCACCGGGAGTACCGCGGCGTGGAGGTGGATGCCGCCGGGACGCTGTCGGACGAGCCCGTTGCGCTTGATGCGGCGGCCAGCGGCGCGCGCGCACTGGACCAGCGGCCGGATTTGAAAGAGGCGCGGCTGGCGCTGGAACGGCAGGGCATCACCGTGCGGCAACTGAAGAACCAGACCCTGCCGTCCCTGGATCTGGTGGGCAGCTATGGCGTGGCCGCCAGCGACGAGGACAGTCGCCGCGATGCGCTGGACCAGATGGAAGCGGCGGACGAGCCGTTTTGGACGGCGGGCGTGACCCTGGCGTTTCCGCTGGGCAACCGGTCGGCCCGCAGCCGCCTGGTGCAAAGCCGCGCCATGGAGGAGCGGATGGGGCTGGAATACCGGCGCAGCGAAGAATCCGTGCTGGTAGAGGTGGACAATGCCGCCCGCGCGGCGGCGGCCGGGCTGGAACGCGTCCAGGCCACGCGCGAGGCGCGCGAATACGCCGAGCAGGCGCTGCAGGCGGAGCAGCAGAAGCTGGAGCGGGGCAAAAGCACCAGCTTCGTGGTGCTGCAATTGCAGCGCGACCTGACCTCGGCCCGCAACACCGAGATCCAGGCCCTGGCGGACTATAACCGGCAACTGGCCGCCCTGGCCCTGGCCGAAGGCGCCGTTCTGGAGCGCCTGGGCGTTGAACTCGCCCCGGAATAACCGGCGCCGTCCCGGCGCAAACAGCCAAAGCGGAGCCGCGGCGCCAGGCGCCTTGTCCCCGCACTCCAAAATAGCCCAACCCGGGGATACGCCCCGCCATTCCCGGTAGCCGGATTCGGGTTTGCGACTCCGGGCCGGGCTGCGATAGAATGCGGTGGAAACCGGAGGTGCGCCATGAAACGTCGCCTTGTTGTGCTGGCCGCAATGACGCTGGCCGTTCCCGTGCAGGCCCAGTTCTTCGGCCTGCCGGTCGCCGATGGCGCCGCTTCCCCGGCGGCAGGCGATGTGCAGGCGGTGGCCGGGATGATGATGGGCGATGATTTCGATGCGGGCGGCGGGCGTCTTCTGTTTGCGCCGGTTCCCCGGCTGCTGCTTTTTGCGGATTTGGGCATCCTGAATCCCGATCGGGGCGACTGGGGCCCGGCATTCCAGGGCGGCGCCAGATTCACGCTGCCTTTCCGGGACGAGAGTCCGCTGGATGTGGCTTTGCAGGCTGCCGGAGGGCTGGCCAGTTGCGAACTGGATGCCGGCGACCTGCGCATGCAGGCCTTCAATGCCGGCGCGCTGGCCAGCCGCTCGGTCGGGATCATCACGCCCTACGCCTTCCTGGGCCTCTGTTTCACGGATGCCGAACTGGACCTCAAAGAAAAGCACAAAGGCAAGAATTCCCATAACGAGACCGATCTGGCCGCAGCCGCCGGCATCCGGGTGCGCTGCGGCTCGCAATTCTCCATTTATGGCGAGATCGCCCATGTGGACGAGTTGAAGCTCGGCGCCGGCGCCGGATGGAAATTTTAACCGCCCGATCTGCGTTCGCGGCTTCCGCCACGCTTCCCGCCATTCGGCGCC
The DNA here is from genome assembly GCA_012514035.1 of Lentisphaerota bacterium. Classification (GTDB taxonomy): domain Bacteria; phylum Verrucomicrobiota; class Kiritimatiellia; order CAIQIC01; family Lenti-01; genus Lenti-01. The sequence goes on from JAAZBB010000032.1 coordinate 11,407, forward strand.
CCGTGGCCGGCAGTCATAGCCGCGGAACCCCCGCCTGTCATCCGTTTGACCTCCCGATGAATGAGTTGGGCCGTCCAATCAGCCATGCACTCCCCAATTTTTGAAAAAAATCGGCTAAAAATCGAAAAATCGGTTAAAAAATCGCAATTTTCGATCATAAATGCACACAAAAGACAAAATAATGGCAAAAAACCGATTATTTTTCTTGCAATGAGTCAAAAAAGGATGAAAATTTTGCCAAATCTGATGATAAACGTGATTTTGGAGTAAAGAAATGAGTGAAAACCATACAAACGGCGCCGAGACGTTGATCCGGAGCCTGGAACATGCTGGCATTAAATTAGCCTTTGGCATACCGGGCGGATCGGCCATTCCGATTTATGATGCCTTGTACAAGGTGCGGCGGAAGATGAAATTCGTGCTGGTGCGGCACGAGCAGGGGGCCGCGCACGAAGCGGACGGCTATGCGCGGGCGACGGGCAAGCCGGCGGCGGTGCTGGTGACCAGCGGCCCCGGCGCCACCAATACCGTCACCGGCATCATGACGGCCTACATGGATTCGGTGCCGATGATTGTCATCACCGGGCAGAGCGCACGGGGCATGCTTGGCAAGGACGCGTTCCAGGAGGCGGACGTGTTCAATCTGACCATGCCCATCGTCAAGCACAGCTACCTGGTGCGAAGTGCCAACGACATTCCCCGCATCGTGCGGGAGGCCTACCACATCGCGACAACGGGCCGGCCGGGGCCGGTGCTCATCGACGTGCCCAAGGACGTGGGCACCGAGTTGTGCGAAGTCGGCCTCGAGGCCGACATGAACCTGCCCGGCTACCATCCGGAACCGAAAGGTTATACGCCGGAGACGATCCGGCAGATCGCCGACGCGCTGGCCCACAGCCGCCGGCCCGTGATCATCGCCGGCCACGGGGCGGCAATCTCGCGCGCCGAGCAGGAACTGAGGCAACTGGCGGAAACGCTCCAGGCGCCCGTGACATCGACCTTGTTGGGCAAGGGCGTGTTCCCGGACTCCCACCGGCTGAGCCTGCAGGGCCTGGGCATGCATGGCACGGCCTTCGCCAACCGCGCGGTGGTGGAGTGCGATTTGATGATCTCGGTCGGCGCGCGCCTCGACGACCGGATCCTCGGCGTGGCGAGCCAGTTCTGTAAAAACGCCGTCAAAATCCATATCGACATCGATGCCGCCGAATTCGGCAAGCTGGTCAAACCGGATATCCGCTGCCGCGGCGACGCGAAAACGGTGCTGCAGGACCTGCTGCCGCTGGTGAAGAAGGGCGACACGGCCGACTGGATCAAGCGCATCGAGGGCTTCAAGAAGAAATGGCCCATGGGCTACTCCCGGAAAGGCGGCTTGCATCCGCCCCAGATCATCGACGCGCTCAACCACCTGACGGACGGCAAGGCGATCATGGTGACGGATGTGGGCCAGCACCAGATGTGGGCGTGGCAGTTCTATCACTGCGACAACCCCTGGCAGTTCATTTCGTCGGGCGGCGCCGGCACCATGGGTTTCGGCCTGCCGGCCGCCATCGGCGCCCAGTTCGGCCGGCCGGGGGAACTGGTGGTCGCCATCGTCGGCGACGGCGGCTTCCAGATGACCATGAGTGAACTGGCCACAGCGGCGATCCATAAGCTGCCGGTCAAGGTCATCCTGATGAACAACCATTACCTGGGCATGGTGCGCCAGTGGCAGGATATGTTCTACGACGAGCGCTACAGCGGCGTGGATCTCGAGGGCAATCCGGATTTCGTGGCGCTGGCGAAGGCCTACGGCATCCTGGGCCTCAACCTCAAGCGGGCGGCCGATATTCCCAAGGTGCTCCAAAAGGCGCTGGCGCATCCCGGCCCGGTCCTGGTGAATGCGGAGGTCGTGCACCACGAGGAAGTGTTCCCCATGGTGCCGCCCGGCAAGCCGCTGGAGGAAACCGTCATGGAACATCCCCGCCGCCGGCGCGGGCGCCCCGCCGGGCGTCCGGGCAAGCCCGCCGCCGCCGGGAAGAAAACCGGGGGAGCCCAAGGGAGGAAATCATGAACAAGCCGTTGCCGACCCACAACCTGAGCATCTACGTGGCCAATCGCCCCGGCGCCCTCGCGCGCATCGCGCAGACCTTCTCGCGGCGGGGATTCAATATCGAAAGCCTCGTGGTGTCCGCCGGCGTCACCGGCGATTTCTCCCGCATGACCATCACCGCCAAGGGTGATGCGGCCGGGCTGGAGCAGATCATCATGCAATGCTCCAAGCTGGTGGATGTGCTGGCCTGCCGCGAACATACCGATGAGGAAGTGGTCGCCCGCGAACTGGCGCTGGTCAAGCTGGCGGTGGACAGCGCCCGGCGCGGCGAGGTGCTGCAGATCGCCGATCACTTCCACGCCAAGACGGTGGACCTCTCCGAAACCTCCATCGTGCTGGAGGCCACCGGCAGTTCGGAAAAGCTCGATGCCATGGTGGACCTGCTGCGCAAGTTCCGGATCATCGAGATCGTGCGCACCGGCAAGGTGATCATGGCCCGCGGCGAACGCGAAACCTGATCCCCACCGCCCCCGCCCGGCAAACCCGGGCGCGTCGAATCCGCCCATTGTCTTTCTCCGGGGGCGATCCCGCCCGCCAGGCATCCCGGCCTCCCGGCTTTTCCATGGTGCGGCAAAATGTGGTTCCCCAATCATATTCCGGAGTTTATAAAGTCCGGATAGTCGTTTTCAGTCTTTGCCGGAGGTCATTTCAGCAAATGTTAAAAATATTATCCTGGACTTTATAAAGTCCGATAGTACGCTCAAGCAAGATGAGGCAGTTGAATCCAACCTTGTGGCGGACGTGCCGGGTGCTGATCGGCAGAACCCGCCTGAAATTGTTCCGCCAGTTGTGCGCTGAGCCCGCCCGCCCGGTGACCGAACTGGCGCGGCGGGTCGGGGTCGGGGTGTCCGATGCCAGCCAGGAACTGCGCCGGCTCCAGTCGCGGGGCCTACTGCAGGCCGAGCGCAAGGGCGCGTACGTTTTCTACCGGATCGGCGCAGATCCCCAGGTGCCTTCGGCGGCGCCCCTGCTCAAGGCCTTGAAGGCGGCGTGTGCCTTGACGCCGCATGACGAGGACATCCTGCGCATTGCTAAGGGGCTGTCGCATCCGCGGCGGCTGGCGTTGGCCCGGGCCTTGAAGAATAGTCCGCAGACCCCGATGGGAATTCAAGCCGCATTGTCCATTCCTCTGAACGCGGCCGTGTTGCATTGCGGGATCCTCCAAGAAGCCGGGCTGGTCAGGCGGGAGGGAAACACCTATCGTCTGGCGCCGTGCGCCCACCCCTTGGCGCGCGCGCTGGTTCAGCTTCTTTAGGACCAGGCCGCATTTGGAAACGAATCCACTGGCGCCGAAGGGGCCTTTGGCGCAAGATAGCAGACCAATCACAGGAGAAGGAGCCTGACCATGGCGGAACAGCGGAAGGATATCGCGGCGCGGTTGAAGGAACTGCGGGAGATCAAGGACCGGACGGAGGACGAGGTGGCGGCGGCGCTGGGTGTGTCCCTGGCGGACTACCGAGCCTTCGAAGCGGGCGACGCGGATATTCCCGCCAGCGCCCTGCACGACGCCGCCCGGATCCTGCAGGCCGACCTGACGGAACTGCTGATCGGCGAGGCGCCGCGCATGAAAGTCTTCAGCGTCACCCGCCGCGGCGGGGGCGTCACCGTCGAGCGCCGCCGGGACTACCAGTACCGCAATCTCGCCGCCAATTTCGCCGGCCGCAAGGTGGATGTGTTCGAGGTGACCGTCCCGGCGGAAACCGGTCCGTCGGGCACGCATGCCAACTCGCATCCCGGACAGGAGTTCGACTTCATGCTTGAAGGCCGCATGCGGGTGCGCATCCACGGCAACGAACTGACACTGGAAGCCGGCGACTGCATCTATTTCGACTCAACCCACGGTCACTCCATGGAGGCGCTCGACGGCCGGCCGGCACGCTTCCTGGCCATGATCGTCTAGACCGGAGGGAGACCGCCCATGTCGCTGCTGAACCAATTCGTGAACCGCACGGAATTTTCGTCCTATGAGGATTTTCGCGACCACCTCGAAATCCGCGTGCCGGCCCGTTTCAACTTTGCCTACGACGTGGTGGATGCCTACGCCCGCACCGAACCGGAACGCCGGGCGATCGTGTGGTGCAATGACGAGGGCGAGGAGCGGACCGAGACCTTTGCCGACCTGAAGGCGGCCAGCGACCGCGCCGCCCAGGTGTTCTGGCAGCACGGCATCCGCAAGGGCGACCGGGTGCTGCTGATCCTGAAATGCCGGCTGGAGTTCTGGCATTGCCTGCTGGGCCTGCACAAGCTGGGAGCCGTGGCCGTGCCGGCCACGCACATGCTGACGGAACACGATCTGGCCTATCGCTTCGAACGCGCCGGCATCCGCCTGGTGGTGACCGTTCCGGAGCCCGTGCTGGAGGACGCGATCGAACGTGCCGCCGCCCGGACGCCGGGTCCGCCCGTGCAGATGATGCGTCTGCGGGGCGACCGGCCGGGCTGGCTGGACTATGCGGCGGAAATCGCCGCGGCGGACGGCGCCTGGACCCGGCCCGCAGACCCCGCGGATCCCGGCAACGACGACACGATGCTGATCTATTTCTCGTCCGGCACGACCGGCCAGCCGAAGATGGTCGTGCACGATTTCACCTATCCGCTGGGACACATCGTCACCGCCCGGTTCTGGCAGAACGTCCGCGATGGCGGCCTGCATTACACTGTCGCCGACACCGGCTGGGCCAAGTCCGCCTGGGGCAAGATCTACGGACAGTGGATCGCCGGGAGCGCCGTGTTTGTCCACGATTACGACAAATTCTCCGCGACCCGGACGCTGGATATGTGTGCCCGGCACGGCGTCACGACCTTCTGCGCCCCGCCGACGGTCTACCGGTTCCTCATCAAGGAGGACCTGTCCAAGTACGATTTCAGCGGATGGGAATATGCCGTGGTGGCGGGCGAGCCGCTTAATCCGGAAGTCTACGAACAGTTCCGCAAGGCCACCGGCCTGAAACTCATGGAAGGCTACGGACAGACCGAAATGACCGTGGCCGTGGGCAATTTCTCCGGCATGGAGCCCAAGCCCGGCTCGATGGGCCGGCCTTCACCCCTGTATGCCATGTATCTGGCCCGCCCCGATGGCACTCCGTGCGATCCCGGCGAAGAAGGCGAGATTGTCGTGCCGCAAGACCGCTGCCGGGCCCTGGGCATGTTTCGCGGCTATCACCGGGATTCCGAAGGCAACGCGCGCTGCATGCGCGGCGGCATCTACCACACCGGCGACGTGGCCTGGCAGGACGAAGACGGCTACTTCTGGTACGTGGGACGCGATGACGATCTGATCAAGAGCAGCGGCTACCGCATCGGGCCTTTCGAGGTCGAGAGCGCCCTCATGGAACACCCGGCCGTGATGGAATGCGCCGTGACCGGCGTGCCCGACCCGGAGCGCGGCCAGGTCGTCAAGGCCACCATTGTGCTCGCCAAGGGGGTCGCACCCACGGATGAGCTCAAACACGAGCTGCAGACCCACGTGAAGAAGGTGACGGCGCCTTATAAATATCCCCGCTTGGTCGAATTCGTCCCGGAATTGCCCAAGACCATCAGCGGCAAAATCCGGCGCGTCGAAATCCGTGAGAACGACGGGGCCTGAAAACCTGGGACGGTTTTCTGAATCTCGTAGCCATGACACTTCCCCCGACGGGGGCGTCGGGGGCTCCAAAAAGAAAGATCCCAGAGCTGTTTGGAGCCGGGGACGACCTCGTCCCGGTCGTATACAGCGGCTATCGCAAAATGATAATGACCTAAATCTGCTCTCCTTCCGGCACGAGGGTGTAGGCCGCGCGGATTTCAGGCGGGATCGCGGTGGGCCGGCCGGTGCGCAGATCCAGGAACACCCAGTCGGTGCGGGCCTTGGCGAGTACGACGCCGTCAGCCGCGCGCACGAACCGGTACTGGCGCTGGGATCGGATGCGCCGGAAGTCGGCAACCCAGGTGTAGAGGTGGATTTCCTCGCCGGCCCGGCAGGGCTGGAGATATTCGATGAAGTGCGCGCGCACGACCCAGGTCCAGCCGCGCGCGCGCAGCTCTTCCGGCGCCCAGCCGTTTTGGTGCGTATGGGCGATGGCCGCTTCCTGCAGCATGCGCACGTATTCAATGTTGTTCACATGCCGGTTCTCGTCTTCCGCTTCGGGCGGGAAAGCGAACCGGTGATCATAGATCCGGACAGGCAGTGTCTTCATGTATCCCCCGGGGTCAGGCATTCAATGTTCAAATTTCAGGATAACTTGATAATTAAGGGCTGACCCCAAGGGCGGCGGGGAAAGGGCAGTTGGCGCATTGGGAACGATCGCCCAGGCAGTAGTCGTGATGGATTTGGATGAGGCCCTGGCGGCGCAAACCGGAACGGTAGAGCCGCGGCGTATGGTCCGGACCGAACAGGCGCAAGGCCGTCTGCTTGATCAACTCGTTGGTTTCCTCGGCAGGCAATGTGTCGAGCAGGTTCTGCCATGCGGCGGCCGGCGCGCCCAGTGCGGCGAAGGTCGGCAGGAGCACGTTGACCACGATGGCCTGCGCCCGCGGGGGCCCGATCAGGGCAACTGGTTTCGCGGCAGCGGCTCCGGAGAAAGACAAACGGTTGGCCCAGTAGGGGGTACCCGGCAGATCAAACCAGGCCAGCAGGCTGGCCATCGGGGCGCCGTTCGGATTTCGAACCAGGGCGGTAACGCCTTCCGGCAGTCCGGGGACCGACGCGAAAAGCATTGCCGCCGCCATGAGCCGTCGTTCGGGACGGTTCGTCGGGCGCATGCCCGCCATGGTCCAGTCCGTACGGGACATGCGACCGGACTGGAATTCGTCGGTCAGCGGCCACCAGGCGTCCCAGCAGCGGCGAAGGAAGTTCTTGGTGTCGTCATCCCATGCCCGGCGGGCAGTGGTGGGGTCGGGCAGCAGTCCGGCACACCCCATCAGGAGCGCGTAGGCGCCAACGGGGGCGCCGCCGGATTTTTCACGCAGGCGGTCAAGCGGAAGCATTCGGGCCAAGCAACGCATGGGGGCTTTATTGGGCCGGTAGCCGAGCGCGGCCATGATTTCCTCGTAGATCACCTGCGCCGGGCCGCGGTCATGCATGGCTGCTTGCAGTAATTCGGCCCGGCGGCGCAGGCGGCTTTCACCGGCGGCGTCCAGCACGGCGCCGCGCTGGGGCGGAGCCAGACGTGACATCGCGGCGCGGCAGGGCGGCGGTGTGGCGCGGGCGGCCACGGGATAGGCCAGCAGGTCGATGTTGTCGAAGGAAAAGTCGGGAATGGCGTCCAGCGCGGGCCGCAGCGCGATCTGCAGTGCACCGGGGGGGAGTTCTTCCCCAGGCAGCGTGCCCGGATAGAAGGAGACATGGGCGCAGACGCGCCGGTAGCGCGGATCGTGGGCGTGCCGATGGCGTTGCCAGTCGGCGGGCCGGATGTGGATTTCGACATCCCCCGTCAGGCGGCGCAATTCCGGACCAACACGCAGCGCGGCGTTCAGAAAATCAGGCCCGGGCCCCATGTTCCATTCACCAGGGTGCTCCACCTGCACGCGTTCGCCGGCGGTCGTGACGAGCGCGGCCGGCCGCAGACGGTCGTCCGCCCAGATGCATTGGAGATGGCGTTCGGTGAAGGGGGCGGACGGAACAGGAGTTGGCTCGCAGACACCGCAGGGCAGGGGCTTGCCGCAGAAATCGGACGCCTGCGAACGGGGAAACCAGGTGGAAGCAATGCCGATGGCGGTGTTCATGACCACTGTTTGGTAGCCCATCAGGCGCGGGATGTAAATGCGGAACCAATCTATATTCCGCTTTCATTCAGCGTCAGAAGGTCCAGGAATAGCAGGGCATAAATCCCATCATTAATTAATCATGAGAATAATGAACACATGTTATTTGAGTTGGTGTTGGCGATATTATTCCATTATTTATTAATCATTGGATAAACCCGAGCGAGCACACGCCATCGGGGGCCCCGGGTTGTGCATTGCGATGGGGGGCAAAATTGCGCTATTGTTCCTGCATCCGGGCGCCTGTAGCTCAGTCGGATAGAGCATGGGATTTCTAATCCCAGGGTCGCAGGTTCGATCCCTGCCAGGCGCGCCATGACTTGGGGGGCAGGGTTCAGAGGTCAGGGTTCAGGTCCGATCCTTTCCAGCCTGAACCCCGAACCCCGTCCCCTTTATCCGGGGTTGCCCCTGAACGGCTTCTCTTTGTCGAAATCGGGCAGGAAGTCGTCGCTGGCGGCGAGGGGCTGGATCAGGAGGTTTTCGAAGCCGAGTTCCTGCGCGTGGTCGAGGACGGCTTGGTATTCTTCCGGCACAAGCCGACGGTCGAAGGGCGGGCGGTTCTGGGCGGCGGGCGTCGGCACGTATTGGCTCATCAGCGACAGCGGCAGCCAACGGCCAAATTCTTCGTACAGCAGGTCGAGGACACGCACAGTATTTTCGATGTGACCCGGCAGGACAAGGTGGCGTACGAGGACGCCCCGCCTGGCGGGTTCGGTGCCGGCGGGATCGAAAGGCTCGAGGAATCCTTTTTCGGCGACCATCAGGCGCAGGGCTTCGAGGGCGATCTCTGGGTAGCGCTCGTCGCGCATGACCAGTAGGGCCAGGTTCGGATCAGCGAACTTGAAATCAGGCATGAAGATGTCCATCTGCGCGGCATATTCGGAGACTAGGGCTGGCAACTGGTAGCCCGATGAATTGAAGAGGAACGGGATTTTAACGCCTTCGTCGCGAAGCTGGATGCAAAGCGCTTCGATGTGCGGCCAGAAGTGGTCGGGCGTGACGAAGTTCAGGTTGTGCACGCCCAGTTCAATCAGGCCGAGGGCAATACGATGGAATTCGTCGGCGGAGACGGTTTTGCCTTTGCTGCCAACATTGGATATCTGCCAGTTCTGGCAGAAGAAACAGTGGCTGGAGCAGCCGGAGAAGAAAATGGTTCCTGAGCCGCGCGTACCGCTGAAGCAGGGTTCCTCGCCCATGTGCGGACCCCACGAAGCGATGTGCAGCTCGGCGGTCTCGCCGCAGACGCCGGTTCTTCCGGCAACGCGGTCAACGCCGCATTGGCGTGGGCAGAGGTGGCAAGGCGAATAGGCGATTTGAGATTCAAGATTCATTTATGACAGGATTAACAGGATTTAAAGGGTGGAAATGGTAGGGACGGCGCGCCGCGCCGTCCGGGCTGGGAGCGCGGGCATCCTGCCCGCATTCAGAGCGGCCAAGATGGCCGCGCTCCGGCGAACAGCCGCCCGACGAGGGCGTCGGGGCTCCAGAGAATCGGAATTACGAACTGGAGCCGGCACGCCCTCGTGCCGGTTTGGATCGCTTGGACAGGCTGCCAAGTTCATGGATCAATCGTAGAAGTCGTTTCATCCCATGTCCAGCGGAGGAATTGGCGGGGGTCCTGGTTGAATCAGAGCGAGGGGCGGACGGCTTCGGACTGCGCCGGGGGCGTGGTCGGGGCCATGGTCTTGGAAGAAGTTCCGCTCTTTGGCCAAACGAAGAGCAGCACGGAGAGAAGGGAAATTGCGAACGCCACGGAAAGCCGGAGAAAGCGCCGGGGCGGGCGTTGGTTGGTCACATCGCGGAAGGTGACAAAGAACAAGGCGCAGAGGATGCGGGAAAGCCGATGGGTGACGTGCGGTCGCTTCGCGTAAAAGGCCGCCAGCAGGAACGAGGTGGTGAACAGCAGGATCAGCGACCCCTGCCACCATTGGAGTAAGAGCAGTTTCAGGAGTCCGGCGAGGATCAGGGGAAACATCAGGAGCGCCCAGACATTGCTTTCGCTCATGGAAAGCATGACATGGGTATCCATGTGGCGCGGGTGCATGATGGGGGGCGGCGGCACGCCGCCCGGCCGGGGAGCGGCACCGCCCGGCATCGAAGCGGTGGCCGGGGAATTGTAGGGGCTGACCTGGACGGGATCGGTGTTCATGCCGGGATTGTAGGATGCGTTTCATCCCACGTCCAGTGCAGGTATTGCCGGCGGAAGGGGGTCAAGGCTTGTTTAGATAATCCATATATCCGGTTTTGGTCAAGTATCGGTGGGTGTCGATAAGAGGCGGACGGTGGTGGCCGATGGCGAGCGGCATGCCAATCAGAAGGTTGAGGATGAAGAGGGCCAAAAGGAGCGGGGTGCGGACAATTTGCTTGGACGGATACTTGCTTCCCGGATGGCCGAACGTGACAAAAAAGACTTTTCTAAGGACTTTGGAAAAACGGTGGGTAATATCGGGTCGCTTGGCATAGCGGGCGGCCAACAGAATGAACCACATAAGTGTGGCGGTCACGGGAACGAGTTCCCAATTCTGGACAATGATTTGCATGGTCAGTGGAGGAATCAAAAGGAAGGCGAATCCATAGAGCGTGAACGTTTCGCTGGTATCATTGGCGGAAAGACGCTGGCCGATGGGGTTCGTGGTTGGATTTCCATCGGATGGTGATATAGGGGAGAGAGGGGGAATGCCATATGGATTAGGAACGTTCCCCCGCGCGGGCGGAATATTCATAAGGCGCGCAGTTGTGCTTCGGTTTCCTCAGAAAATGGATTGATGGGCGGGCCTGGGCAGTACTCGTTGAGAATATCCATGACATCCAACTGGGCATGGGCGGGATCGGTGAAGGCCTGCAAGAGAGTCGCCGCATCACACGGAATCCTACGGGGAATAACAAATAGAGAGACGGAAATATTTTGTTTCTCGCAAAGATATTCTAGCCTTCTGAGCAAGGACCACTCCATTTCATCCGGGCCGATAATGGCAATGTGAAGATCATCGGCGTGGGATTGTGTGTCGAACCACTCGGTCAATTTCTTTTTTAGGGCAAACCAGGCCCGAATATCCTTTTCCATGTCGGATGGGATCTCGAACTGTTGAATGGGTTCTTGGTGGCGGAAAATGATCCGATCTGAATTGCACAAAGCAAATGTCACATAGTCGTCTTGGGCGGCCAGGAATTTCTGGAAGTCCAATGCATCCTGGCGCCGGAAGTAAGGTGCCCAGTCGGAAATGGCGCCGTGAGAAAGCAGCAACCCCCTAATTTTCCGCAGGGGTGCAAGCGCCTGTTCCCGCAGCACGGGATCTTTTATATAATGGAGTCCAAATTGGAGTTGGGGCGATAATCCGGCGGCGGAGCGCTCCTCCGTGTCGCCGGTCATCGGCGAACAAATCGCAGATATGTTCAACAAATTGAAGACCAGAGGGGTGGCTTCTTGGGAATACTGGTTGGGATCGGCGCCCCGTGCGAGGAGAAGTTCGACAATGTCCGCATGGTTGTGCAAGGTGGCGATGCCGAGCATGGTGCTGGTCCCGCCCACGGTGATGAGCCGACCGTCTTTTGCGCCTAGGGACTGAGGCGGCAAGCGCAGGTTGGGGTTTCCACCTGTCTCCAAATATTGCCGAATGGTTTCGAGATTACCCGACCTCGATGCAACTGCAAGGTCCATTGGCGTTGGCTCTGCTCTGGCGGAAAAGCAGGTGAAATAGAACGTGCATACAATCAATGAAAATAATATTTTCATTTGTTGCTCCATATGTTCGCTAACATGGCAGACGAAGACCTTGGGGGACCATTGGGTCAAAAACTGGTTCAGGGCAATTGAAGTCGGGAGACTCGATTGCTTCTGGCTCAAATTCAGGGCAGCAAGCCAGAAAAGCTTCCAGTGTGTCCATAAATTCTTGTGCAGCTTTTTCATATTTTGTTTTATGTTCATCCATGAGGTCCTGATCCGCTTGGATCGTTAACCCAAAATCGGCTATGCATTTGACCTGATCATCCATTTGCTTTTGAATGTCTTGCTTAAGTTTTTCCAGCTTGACGGCGGTCAAACACTGAAAGAACAGATTATATGATCCCATTAGCGCTTCCACAAGGTTGGCGGCAGAACTTCCGTTTTGTATTCCCGTCGTTATGGCGCTTGGCAATCCTGCCGGCAGATTCCCGGCGACACCAGAAATGGTCTCGCACACGAGTGTACTGAGGGTCCCCGCCGCATTAATCCTCACATAGTAATCTTTTTTGAGGTCTTCTTGCCACCAGCCACAGGCGCGGTTAAAGTCTTCAGGTATATCTTCCGTCTCATCTTTAAACATTTTCTCGGCTTCGATGAAGGCGGTGCGTTCTTTTTCGCACAAGTCGATCCATTCCCCCGGGGAACCGTCTTCCCATTGGTAGCAGGGGCCGGGAGGTGGGCGGGATGGCTTGGGCGTGTCGCCGGAAGAGGAGCCATCCCATGGCTCGGCAGATCCGCCATCTTGGATAGGGGGCAAGTTGGTGGTAGGGCCGGGGGGCGGCGTAATGGCCAAGGCAGAGAACGTGGTGCATATCAGCAGGGGCAATAGAAGACCGAGAAAGCGCAAATGGATGCAATTAGCGTTCATAAGTACTCCTGTCATTTGGGGTTGTCGAGTTCTTCCAAAGGGATGGCGCGGGCCAGGAGGCTGTGAAAGTCAGCCATCGCGTTTTTCAACAGTTGGGGGTGCCGGGTGCGGAGATTGAGTTCGTTACTGGCGGTGGTCCCGGCTAAGGAGAGATTGGAACTTCCCAGGATGAGAGTCAGTCCATCCACAATGATCAGTTTCTTGTGCTGGGCTTTATTGCTGAAGAGGAAAAAGGTTTGGACGCCGGCAATGGCCAGTTGGGCGGCGGTGTTGCGATTGGCGTTACGTACAGATGGAGCGGTGGCGGTGCTGTTGTCGCAGAGGATACGGACATCCACACCGGCTTTGGCTTTTTCCTTCAGGGTATCGAAGATGGATCGGATAGGGCCGCCTTGGCTGGAACTGATATAGTAGGCGGAAATCCAGATGGAAGTCCGGGCGGTTGAGATAGATTCCAAGGCGGATTCGGCAAAGGCCTGGGTGGGGAGGATTTCAACAGTGCCAAGGGTGGAATCCCGGCAGAGGCGCCGGGCCTTCGCCAAATCCAGATGCTGTTCGGCCTTGTGCGGGGCATCGTAGAGAGTCATACGGACAGCCTTGCGGGGGATATTGCGCATGGCGCCTCCATCGGCTACCAGCAGGTATGCCTCCGGGGTTTCGCGCATGATTTGGCCCTTGAGGTGGGTCCCGTCGCGGAGATGAATTTCATCCGGCCGGGCCGTTACGGAGAAAAGAAGGAGCGCGACGCAAGCCCATGCGAACAGATGGATCGGGCGATCGCTCATAGTCCTTCTTCCTCCTGTTCGGAGGCTGATAGATGCGATTTCTGGCCGCGACCGCGGGCGCTGCGGATGTTTCGCAATTCTTCGCGCCACAACTCTGGGGTGCGCATGTCGGAGACGGTTTCCCGGCTGAAGATGTAATCCGCCCAGCGGATGTCCTGTCCCGGGAGGACAAGCAAAAGGCTGGAATCATACACCTTTTTTGCCGGATAGAGCGCCTTCGGTCCAATTATGCGAGCCCAGAAGGATCTTGGCGAGGTCCACGACTACGAGTTTTTCGTGAAGGGGGATGCCTGGGACATGCAATCGGACATCGATTCCCCGAGCTCGGAGTCGTTCCGCCCAGCGATCATGATCCTGGCTGCTGGAATCGCCTTCGCTGGAAGGCTGGTTGAGCAAGAGATAGACATAGATGCCTCGGCGTTCAACGGCACTGACAAGGGCTTCGAGAAGCTCGGTCCGCAGGGGGGCGGAGGCGTCCGGGTCCGGCCGGCATGACATACATGGAGATGAGAATGGACTGGCGCGCGTTATTAACTAAATTCAGCAGGACCGGGAAGTAGGCCTCATCCGCGAGATATTGGACGGAAGCCGTTGTTTGAAAGGCGGGGAACGGTTTTCTGATAATTGTCCAATTGGTTCGGGGTCCGGTTGGGGGCAACCCGGTAAAGTACTCTCCGGGCTTGAGTACTGTCTCTGGTGGGGTAAGGGGAACAGCGGCCGGCTCCAAAACCTGAAAAGGCTGGATATCGGGTTGTTGTTCGATCCAGTCAAAGAAGCGGAGATAGGTCGTTGCTAATTGAGGGGATTCAAGCCAGAGGAGATCTTCGATGTTGAGCGTGAATGCGCTGGCGTCCCAGTTAGCCGATCCAGTCCAGACGGAATGGTGGTCGATCACGGCCGCCTTGAGGTGAAGCAGGCTTTGCTTTCGACCCCACCAGAAGACGCTGGCCCCGGCGGAGGCCAGCGATCGCAGGATATCAGGGCTGGCCAGCATTTCGGAATCCACCAAGATGCGGATGGCCACATTCGATTGCGCCGCCTTTTCCCGGAGCGCATCGCACAGGGGCGGATAAGTCAGAAGATACATGGCCACGTCAACGCGCGAGGTGGCGGAGAGAATTTGTTCACGGAGGATCGCCGCGCCTTCATTAGCCGGACTGAAAAAGACCGCTGCCTGTTTTACGGGGCAATGAAAAACCCCGGTGGCGGACAGCGGCGGGCTTTCTGGCCTTGTCGTACGTGGGTATATTTCTGAACCGTGTTCAGTCCATGGACCATCGTTTATAAGCAACTCGTTCAACCGCTGCCGGTAGCGGGCGGCCAGTTCCGAGGAGTCGATGCATAAAACATCTTCGATATTCGTGTCGAACGCTTGGCGGGTCCAATTAGCGGCCCCGGTCAACACGATATTGTCGTCGATGACCGCACATTTGAGATGAAGTTTGCCGTTGGGGATCCGGGTAATGAAAATCTGAACTCCGCTTCGAGCGAGTTGATGGAGGATATTGACGAGGGCGGGGCTTGAAAGCTCGGGCCCGACAAAAACCCGAACGGGCAGTTGGCTCTCAGCGGAAAGAAAGCAAAGCGCCTGGACCATTTTTTCATTGGTGAACTGAAACATCGCAACATCCACGCTTTTCTTAGCAGAAAGCAGGGATTGCAGGATGAGCGCCTCTGCCGTTTCTCCAGGACAGAAGGCCACTTGGACTCCCGACAGATCAATTGCCAGGGATGCCGGTGAAAAGGATGGCAGGATAAGGATATAAAGAGAAGAAAGAGAGAAATAATAGAAGTCTACGAGATCTCGGGAACTCGGGCTTCATTGCGTTTTGAGCATAGTTAAATATCATGCCATCTGTACAGTAAATTTTACAGAAAAAAAGTCGTTCAGCATCGAGACTGCAAATTCGCTTCATCCCACGTCCAGCGGAGGAATTGGCGGCGGAGGGGCTTGGGTAGGCCGCGGGTGGGCAGTGGCGGCTCGCCGTGCAGGTGCGGGGCGAGGGGGGATGGAATGTCGCTCGCGCCGGCATGACGGTAACCGCGAATTAGCGCCTCGGCCGCGAGTTTTGGAGAAAGGCCGCGGACTTGCATCAAGAAATCGAAGACGGCCGAGACGAGATCGGAGAGCGGATTGCCGTGGGGCTGGGGAAAACGAGTGGACATCCAATCGGAAAAGGTTATGAAGCTGCCGAAAACGGAAGCGGTGTTTTGCCAGATGAGGGGTGCGGCGGGGATAAAGCGCTGGGAGTTGACAATGGCGTCCCACCAGTGGGCGAAGCGCACGGTGCGGGTGAGATACTCGGCGGGCCAATCGCGGGTGGACAGGATTTCGTAGGGTGACGCGGGGTTGTAGAGCATGGTGAAGGCGTCGTCGTGGCGCGCAATGGGGGCGCCGGGGAGTTTTTTCAGGATGCCGAGCTGGATTTCGTGCGGGCCGAGGGCGAACAGGCGATCGAAGCCGGCGGCGAAGCTGTCGGGCGTTTCGCCGGGGAGCCCGGCGATGAGGTCGGTATGCAGGAAGGCGTGGGTGTGTTCGCGCAGGAAACGCAGGTTGTCGGCCGCGCGCTCGAGGTTCTGCGGGCGGCGAATGGTTTCGAGGACAGTGGGATTGAACGACTGGATGCCGATTTCGAGCTGGAGCGAACGCGACGGGAAGCGGGCAAGGATATCGCGCAATTCGTTAGGGAAGCGGTCGGGGAGCATTTCGAAGTGAAGAAAGAGGCCGGGATATTGAGGCAGACGATCAAGAAAGAATGAGAGAATTTTGATGGCGTGGGGAATATCGAGGTTGAATGAACGGTCGCAGAATTTGAAGATGCGCGCGCCGCGGGCGAGGAGTTTGTCAAAAGCAGAGAAAAGCGGGGGAAGGGGGAAGTAGCGCACGAATTCGTCGTTGGCGGAGACGCAGTAGTCGCAGTGCATGGCGCAGCCACGGGAGGATTCGACATAGAGCAAGCGGTGGGCGAGATCGGCGTCGGTGTACTCGTCATAGGGGAGTTGGAGGGTGGAAAGTTCGGGCGGCGGCGGGTGCAAGCTCCGTTCCGGCGGTTGGCCAGCAAGAACGTCGCGGCAAAGTGCGGCGAAGGCCAGATCGCCTTCGCCGAGGATCAGGAAATCGGCAAAATCCGTAACAGCCGTTTTGACAGGATGAACAGGATTTTCAGGATTGAATGGGGAGGGACGGCGCACCGCACTGTCCGGCCTGTCGAAACCATTAATTTCCGGTCCGCCGAGGACAATTATCAACCGGGGCACTTTGCGGCGCAGGAAGGGGAGGAGTTCGGCGACGCGGGCGGTGTTCCAGATATAGGCGCCAAGGCCGAGGATCTTGGGCTTGCGCGCGGCGATGGTGTCGGCGATTTCGGCGGCGGACTGCTGGATGGTGAATTCGGCCAGTTCCGTTTGCGCGCGCAGGTCACCCATGTTCGCCAGCAGATACCGTGCGCCCAGCGAGCTGTGACTGTGCCGCGCGTTGATCGCGGCGAAGAGGATGGGAAGGGAACCGGACATTAAAGGGAATTGTAGCAGGGAAATCTCATTGAGAGAACCGCGAACAACGCGAAACGAAGCCTGAGCATTGCCTCAACAAACATGGCATCTGGAGATGGGCCGGCGGCGGGAAAGGCTTGTTTTTCAGGCCACCGGTCGGCACTATCCAAGCAGTGGACGGGCCCTTAGCTCAGTTGGTCAGAGCGGAAGACTCATAATCTTCTGGTCGCAGGTTCAAGTCCTGCAGGGCCCAAAAATTCTGGGTGGATAGTCGCTGCCTGGAGACAGCCGGCTGGCCATCTCCAGGCATGGATGATTGCGGTTTGCCGGGGGTCAGAACTGCACAGTGGGGGCGGTTTCCGCGCCCGAGGTGGCTTCGAAAGCCGTGCGGGTTGTGAAACCTGCCATCCGCGCCACGAGGGCGGCGGGCATCCGGCGGATGGTGGTGTTGTAGCCTTGCACGGCGCTGTTGTAGCGCTGGCGTTCCACGTTGATCCGGTTCTCGGTGCCGGCCAGTTCGTCCTGCAGGGCGAGGAAGTTCTGGTTTGCCTTGATGTCAGGGTAGTTTTCCACCACGACCATCAGGCGTCCGAGCGCACCTTCCAACCGGGAGGCGGCCTCCGCCTTCTGGTCGACCGTGCGGGCTTCGCCCCACTGGCTGCGCAGGCGGGTGACTTCCTCCAGGAGGCCTTTCTCATGTTCGGCATAGCCCTTGACCGTATTGACCAGATTGGGGATCAAATCGAACCGTCGCTGCAGCACCGATTCCACATTGCCCCAGGCTTTGTTGCATTCCTCGTCCTGCGTGACGATCCCGTTGTACAGGCCCATGAGCAGGAGGCCCGCCAACAAAACCACCGCGATCAATCCGATTCCCGTCAGCAAGCATCCACCTTTCATCGCCGTCTCTCCTTGGGTTCTGGGTTCCTGTTCATATTACCAGCCGCGACTGGCTCCGCCGCCGCCTGACCGGCCGCCGCTAAAACCGCCGAAGCCTCCACCGCCACGGGAAAATCCGCCGTGGCGGATGCCGCCGCCTCCGCCGCCGCCGCCGTGGCCTCCG
The DNA here is from genome assembly GCA_012514035.1 of Lentisphaerota bacterium. GTDB lineage: Bacteria > Verrucomicrobiota > Kiritimatiellia > CAIQIC01 > Lenti-01 > Lenti-01. The sequence goes on from JAAZBB010000032.1 coordinate 29,167, forward strand.
CCGCCGCTTTCCCGGTGGCTTCTGACTGCCGCGACGACGATCAGGATGAAAATTCCGATGAAAAAGATAAAAAACACGATGGTGGCCACGGGGACCGGATTGCGGGCGATGGTGTCTGGCAGCGGTTGACCGGCCATGACGTCCAGCAGCAGCTCTGCCCCTGCCGTCAATCCGCCGGCATAATCGCTCTGCTTGAACTTCGGGATCACGGCGGAATCCAGGATCCGTCCGCAGCGGGCATCGGTGAGTACCGCTTCAAAGCCGTATCCCGGTTCGATTCGCACCCGGCGGTCCGCGATCGCCGCCAGCAGCAAAATGCTGTTGTCTTTGTCCTTTTCGCCGATCCCCCACTGCTGGAACAGCTTGTTGGCAAAGTCGTTGATTTCGCCGCCCATCAGCGACGGCAATGTCACCACGGCCAGTTCGGCGCCAGTGGTTTTCCGGGCTTCGGCGAGGCGTTGTTCCAAGGCGGATTTTTGCTCGGGGGTGAAGACTCCGGCCCAGTCGCTGACATAGCCCTGGGGTTGCAAGCCTTGTCGGAACCGGTCGGATTCGATCCGGCCATCCTGGGCGGAAGCGCCAATGGTCGCCCAGAGGCAAGTCCATGCCAGCCAGTGCCATGCCCGTGGTATCATGTTCGGAATCCTAGCTCTTTCTCCTGGTGGCGTCAGCAGGTTTTTGCGCGAAATGGCGTGGAGCGCTGCAAAAAAAAACAGCCGGCCCCAACGGGACCGGCTGCGATTTCAATGAATCGATCTTAATGGAATGGGCGGTGTCTGGGGTGGCGGCCATAATACACCGGTGGCGGTGGCTGGCGCCACTGATACGTCCGCGGGGGGGCGTAACGCCGCGGGGGCGGCGGACGCGGGCACCCATAATACACGGGCGGCGGGGGCGGGGGAGAGTAGCATCCCACGCTGACCGCCGGCGCACAGTCGCGGCTGGAAGCGGCGGCCGCTATGACCGTGCCGGCGATGGCGCCGACGACGACCCCGGCCAGGATATCCCCGGCATGATGATGGCGCGCCGAAGCGCCCAAGGGCACGGCCATGGCCGCAGCGACGGCCACGGCGATGGTTTTTGCGGACAGGGTTGTTTTCATTTTGAATCCTCCGGCTGTTTCGTCTTTCACCCACGGAAGTCGCCGTCAGAGATCAAAAGGTTACGGGTAGGGACGAGAAACAGCCGGCCGGCCCGCTCTACGGCGCTCAACGAGCCCCGCGCGCTCCGCTCAACCGCCCCGGAAAACAGCCCGAAAACCCCCGAAAACAGCCTGAAATCAGAGTTTTCCACAGTGTGGACAAATTCTTTCCATTGTGTGGAAAAACGGCGAAAAGTTTTTCCATTGTGTGGAAAAATCGGCCAAATATTTTCCATATTGAGTGTGAAAAACCTCATTGTAAGAACGGCTTACATATTGGTTCTGCGCCGTCTGCAAATAGAAAGACCGAGTCCGCCAATCCATATCAGCGTGAATGTCGCCGGTTCCGGTATAACCCCAGTTGCTCCGGCGGCTATACCGATGCCTGGAGTTGATTCGTATGCCCATTCATGGATGACTACATAGATGTCGTCATAGTCCGTCGTGATTCTCGCCCATCCATAATACGTTTGCTCGTCCGCCTCGAATTCCAGCCCCATATAGCCGTTGTCCACTCCGGCCCACGGCCCAAAACTCACTGTATTGTCGTCAAGCAACCTTATCCATTGCACCATGGTCTGCGAACCGCCTTGCCAATAGTCCGCAAGCGATTGATCGATCACGGTTCCAGAGGTCAACGGACCTCCGGTTCTGTTATCTCCTTGGGAATTCACGGAAAACTCCGTCATCAAAGTGAATGTGTACAGGAAATCCACGATGGAATCCTGATTCAAATCCATTGGCAAATATCCTGTGTCGATATCCTGTATTCCCGACCATACAATGCTCGGGAACGCACTTGCGCCGGAGCCCAAAGCCAGTACGCCGCATATTATCGACCAGGCGAGGAAGATGCGCATGGCGCGGCCCCCCCTTACTGAATTTCTCTTACCCTATAGAAATTCGTTATTGATTCCGGGTTTGAGTCTTCCCAGGTGAAATCATCTTTTGTGGCATACACATCGTCGGCGACGGCCCCCCAATCATAGGTGTCCATCATATCGCCAATCGCCTCGATTCGATAAAGGCTTCCCACCACACCCGGCCATTCTATCCAATGGGTTGCATTCGTCGTGCGGAAATATTCCACAATGGCCAGTTCGGGCGCATTGGTTGGCTGATTTCCGCTGATGATTATCGATACATCCTGGACCCCTCCCGCCAGCGTCCCCTTATGGGTGATCTTTATAGTGTACCAGTCATTGGAAGGCTGAAATATGGCGACCTGTTCCACATTGTCCCGAAAGTTGTCGCCGGTAGTGGCGGCAGTTGAGGGCGTGGTCGGGTCCAAAATCCAAGGGTAATTTGTGGCACCGGTCGGGCCGATCACTCGCAAGTCGAGGTCGTTCACCAAAACCAGATTGGTTGGATCAAGCGCAACGGGGTGCGCAGGTCCGGGGGGATCGGTCCATGCGATCGTTATTTTCAGGGGCGTGTTGGTTCTTCCTAAAACTTGAAACTGGATGTAATCGCCGTCCACCAACCGGGTTTCCTTGATGTGTGGTCGTGAATTCCAATCTGCATCTTCGGTCATCAGCTGCGCCGCGTGGAGTATGTTGGCCAAGCCCCAACCATAGCTATAATCAGGTCCGACACTTCCAGCTTCATCCGCCGTGTGAATCACAAGCCCCTTTAGGGTAGAGGCCAACAAAGGGTGATTCGTTCCGCGAATCGTGTTTTGCAATTCCAGCAACAAACCCATTGCGCCAGAAACTCCGGGGGCCGCCTGGCTGGTGCCGGTCAAGTAATCCCAATAATTTGTGGGCGGACTAACCCAGATGGGAGAAAGCAACGCAAACCCGTTTGCCACTACATCCGGTTTGATGCGGCCGTCATCGGTGGGACCGAAGCAACTGAATGAAGTCATGACGACATCTTGCGTCGATTGGTAGCCGTTGGTGATGTCGTATATGGCTCCGACAGACAAAATGTTTTTGGCGCAAGCATAATGGCTTACCGAATCGAAACCCGCCAACCCGCCATCTTTATCATGAACCACATTGGTGTAGACCCATCCGCTTCCCGGTATCCAGACGCGATGAGTTACGGGTTGCGTGATCGGTCCTTCGCCCCGGTCATTCCCTGCGGAAAATACGCACAAGTGATATGGTGCGCCATAGGCCACATAGTCGATATTGGTTGCCACGCTCGAATATCGGCCGAACTCGTAATCCTCATTTGTGCTTATGGAAACGCTGCCAAACCACTCCCATACTCCCAAACTGGAGTTCGAAGACCACCCTTGCACATAACCATATGAGTGATTGGAGACGCGAATCTCGTTGCTGATCGCCGCAATTGTCACTTCGGCGAGGTTATTGCTCCAATCGTAAGCGGAAAGCCGGGAAACAGGGGCCATCCCATGGGCAGCGGGATAAAATCCCGTGGCAACCATGGTTCCGGCAACGCTGGTCGAATGGTAGTGCACCGAAGGGGCGGCGTCTTTCTGTTGTACGCGAGTCACGCCGTTTTCCAGAAATTCAATGTGGCGGCTATCCACCGCCCCGGCATCCCATATGGCAAGCGTCGTTTGATTGCCCGTAAGGGCATATCCATTTGTACCGGAAGGCCAGACCCGATCCGCAGAAATCGTCCGCGCGGCGTTTGGGTTGTGGGTTGTAAAATATCTGGGCAATCCGTTCTCGAAAGCCACCAGCTCGCGCACTATGCCATTTGTGAATTCCTGCCTCATCTCCAATCCATATTGCCTTGCCGCCAACTCTGCCGCCTGCCGCTTGGCTTGATAGTCCGCGCCCAGCTGTTCGGCCAGCTTCGGCAAACGATCCTGCATTTCTTTCTGCCGCGCTTCGTAGGTCATTTTTTTATATTCGGTTTTTGGCGTTGCTGCCGTTGCCTTGTTATTGGCAATGGCGGGAGCGACAGCCTCGTTAAGCTGCCCTTCACTCGCCAAGGCTTGCTCATACTCTTCCTGGGTGATCATACCCGCGTCCACCATAGACTTGAGCAACACCGTCGAATCGCCCGTCGGTTCCTTGGCGATGGCCGCGCCGCAAAACAGGGCTGAGGCTATCAACAGGCTGCGGATGGGGCCGAGTTTGCCTCCCATATGTCGGCCATTGAACTGAGCAGCGGAAGAATTAGGCGGGATGTGCAGGATATTTCTCATAAGTCCGCTCCATTTTGAGACTGCGATGGGCTGCCTGTAACTCTCTTGAGAGTTGCAATTCTTACTGGGCAAAGGCATTTTCGCGCGTTTTTTCCCAGTTGGCGAGCATTTTTTGCCGTTTGTGGAGCAATGGATCGGTCATGCAGAAAATGATTCGGCCGTTTTTATCGCCTGCGCTCGCCTTGAGGCTTAATCCGATCTTAAACAGCCAAGCGACTATAAACCGCGCGCGCCCCCACCCGAAGCCCGCAGGGCGGAAGAGCGCGGCAGAACGCCGCGAAGAACCCCGCCGATCTTCACGCGGGCCGCTTTGCCCGCAGGGCACAGGCCCGCGTGGCCGCCGAGTCCCGACCTCGAAGAGAGTCGGGGCGAGGCGGAGGCGAGCGAGCGCACCGCGAGCGAGCTCCACCCGCAGCCGCGCCAGCGGCGAGGAAGGGCCGCCCCCTGCCAAGGCCGCGCACCGCCGCGCGAGCGGCGGGGCCGTGGCCGCCAGCGGGGGCGGCCATCCCCGAGCGGCGCCCACGCGCCGCGAGGGTCCAGCGTAGCGGCGCGGCAGCGCCGCGGCTTGGGGGAAGGCGGCGCGTGGGGGGAGGCGCGGCCAGGGGGGGGAAAGGAAAGGTCGCGGCAGAGGGGGGAAACTATTGCTGGAAGGTGTTCCTCATCCCATCCAGCATCTGCAATTTGTTAATGCTCAGCGAAGCGTTGCTGGCGCATAAAAGGCCCCTGCGCGTACAGGAGCCATTGGACCACTGAAAAATGGGCGGGGCGATTGGATTTCTCACCAATGGCGAGCCCGCCTGTGGCGGGGAATCAACGACGCGTTGCTGGGTGCAAAAAATCGGGGCGACTGGATTTGAACCAGCGACTTCTTGGTCCCGAACCAAGCGCTCTACCAGGCTGAGCCACGCCCCGTTGCTAAATTGTCTGGCCTCATCCGGAGGCTGAAACAAGGGGGGAATATAGACGGTTCGCGGGGGGGAGCAAGAGAATTCGTTTTGCAGCCAAGGGGACGGGTATTACTGGAATTAGGATTCAGAATGGAAAATCGCGTTATGGCGGAGGGCAGGAGGGGCGCATTCTTGTTTCATTGACAAGGATCGGCCCAATTTGGAGTGCGGCGGGAAGCGAGGCTTGGCGAGCGCCACGCCGCTTTTTTTTGGGGGGGCAGCCGAACAGTCAGCCGGAACAACCCAAACAGCCAAAGCGGGGCCGCCTCCCGTTGGTCGTTGTCCCCGCACTCCAAACCGAGCCGCACAATTCGGAGTACTGAAACGGGGGTGCGTCCGGGCAGGAGCCGTTGCGGCGTCGGGGTTGAAATCGGGCCCGGGGTGGGGCATATTGCCCCGAGTCCCATGGAACCCTGGCCGGCTTAGCTCAGTTGGCAGAGCAGCTGATTTGTAATCAGCAGGTCGTCAGTTCGAATCTGACCGCCGGCTCCACCGGGCAGAAAAGGATCACGACATCATGAAATATATTTTGGACATCGTGCTGATTGCGGCGTTGGCCTGGCTGACCTATCTGTGGAACGAGCAGCGGCTCGCCGGGCTGGCCCAGGGCGATGAGATCGCCCGCCTGACGGCCAACATGGCGCAACTGGAGCAGGTCCGGGATCAGGCGACCAATGAACTGGCCGCCGCCGCGGCCGAATTGGAAACGACCCAGGCCCGGTTGGCGCAGTCGGACCAGGATCTCCAGGCGAAGACGGACGCCCTGGCGGCGAAGGAAAGCGAGTTCAATGACTTGCAGGCGTCGACCAAGGTGCTCCAGGCGCGCGTGGATGAATTGCAGGGCTATCGGGACCGGGCGCGGGCGGCGATCACGGCGGTCATGCCCGAGCCCACCGCTCCGGCGGATCCGCAGGCCCCGGCCGCGGTTCCGGCGCTTCCCTAGGGAGCGGGCGGGCTGATGTCCAAGGTCCTGGGCGTGGATTACGGAGAACGCCGCACCGGCATCGCCATCAGCGACGAGGCGCGCGTGATCGCCTTTCCGCGGGAGACGCTGGAATGTTCCCGCGTGGAGCAGGCCGCCGCCGCCGTGGCGCGGATCGCCGCCGCGGAAAAGGTGGCCGAGATCGTGGTGGGCCAGCCTGTGAACATGAATGGTTCGCACGGGCCGCGCGCTGCGCGGACGGACGAGTTTCTGGCGGAACTGGCCAAACGCACGGACCTGCCGCTGAAGAAATGGGACGAGCGCCTGAGCACGAAGATTGCCGAAGCGGTCCTGCTCGAGGCGGGGGCCAGTCGCCGCCGGCGCAAAGGGGTGGTGGACAAACTGGCGGCGCAGGTGATTCTGCAGGGCTATCTGGATGCTGCTGCCGGGCCTGCGCCCGATGGCGGGGACGCGCCATGACGGTGCCGCCGCACACCGGCGCCACCCCGCGCGTACGGCCGCCCAAGGGCGGGCGGCGCTACCGCCTGTCCATTGCCTATGACGGCACGGATTTCTTCGGCTGGCAGGCGCAACCGCACAAGCCCACGGTACAGGGGGCGCTGGAGGCAGCCCTGAAACGGCTGACCGGCGAAGGGATCCGGGTTCACTCCTGCGGCCGGACGGATGCCGGCGTGCATGCACGCGCCCAGGTGGCGCATTTCGACCTGGCCCGGCCCCGGGTGGCCGCCAAACTCCAGCAGGGCCTGAACGCGCTGCTGCCCGAGTCGGTGCGGGTGTCGGATTTGCGCCGTACTCGGGCGGATTTTCATGCGCGCTATGACGCCCAGGGCAAGGAGTACCGGTATGCCATCTGGAATTCACCGGTCATGTCGCCGCTGCATCGGCATCAGGCCATCCATGTCCGCAAGCCGCTGGACCTGGCGGCCATGCGCCGGGCCGCCGCCATGCTGATCGGCCGGCACGATTTTGCGGCCTTTTCCGCGAATCCGCATCGCGACATCGGGGGTACCGTTCGGACTCTCTGGCGGCTGGAAGTGCGCCGGCAGGGGCGCCTGGTGGTGATTTCCGTACTGGGCGACGGGTTTCTTTACAAGATGGTGCGCAGCCTGGCCGGCCATCTGCTGCGCGTGGGCCTGGGCAAGGTGCCGGCCGAGGAAACTCCGGCCCTCTTGTCCAGCCGGCGCCGCACGGCCCGGGTGGAAACCGCCCCGGCCCGCGGCCTGTGCCTATGGAAAATTCACTACCGGGTGATTCCGGGGCTTCCCAAGGACCAGTGCCTGTGTTAGGGTAACGGGCAGTTGAGGATGGTGTAGCAACCACAACCTGAGGAATCCGATCATGGCCGATATCAATTTCAACTGTCCCCACTGCGGTCAAAACCTCAACGGGCCCGAAGACCTGGCCGGCCAAACCGTGGACTGCCCGGTCTGCAACAAGGGCTTCGAGGTGCCCGGGGGCATCATCGAAATGCCCAAGAGCCAGATAGCTCCTCCCAGCCGCCCATCCGCTCCGGCGGGTGCCCCGCCGCCGCCGCCGCCATCCGCCACCAGCGACGACAAAGGCAAGACCGTGCGCATCGAGCTGCCGCCGGAATTTCTGGCGGAGCCCGAGAAGCACATTTTCAAGATCAAGCGGATCCAGCACTAGGATGCGCCGCAGGACGACGGTGGGGGAGGTGGATGCCGAGGTGCTGGCCTACACGGCCGGCCGCGACCGCATCCTGGACCTGGCGCTGGTCGAGGCGGAATGCATGGGAACCGCCGCGCATGCCACCATGCTGGCGCGCGTTCCCGTCGAGCCCCCGCTGTTGACCCCGACCGCCGTCCAGCGCGTGATCGCCGAATTGCGCAAGATTCTGGCCGACTCCGCGGCCGGCCGGTTCGCCATCACCCTGGCCGACCAGGACGTGCATTTGGCGGTCGAACGCCGCCTGACGGAAAAGCTGGGCGAGCTGGGCCGGCGGGTGCACGCCTGCCGGAGCCGCAACGACCAGATCGCTTTGGACCTGCGCTTGTTCGCCAGGGTCCGCCTGGCGGAAACGACGGCCGCCGCCGCGGATCTCGCCCGCGCGCTGATCGCCTTCGGCCGGTGGCACCGCCGCACGCCGATGGCCGGGCGAACGCACATGCAGCCCGCCATGCCCTCGAGCGTGGGCCTCTGGGCCTCGGCCTGGGCGGAAGGGCTGCTGGATGACTGGATCCTGCTGCAGGCCGCCTACGACCTGAACGACCAATGCCCCCTCGGCTCCGCTGCCGGTTACGGCGTGCCCGTCCCGATCGACCGGCCGTTGACCAGCGCCCTGCTCGGATTCTCCCGGCCCGTCCACAACGTCCTGCATGCCAGTCATGCGCGGGGCAAGGTCGAGTCGGCCATCCTCTCCGCGCTGGGCCAGGTCATGCTGACGCTCTCGCGCCTGGCGCAGGACCTCATTTTGTTTTCGATGCCCGAATTCGCCTATTTCCGGCTGCCGGCGGAATTCACCACCGGCAGCAGCATCATGCCGCAGAAACGAAATCCCGACGTGCTGGAACTGGTGCGCGCCAAAGCCGCCAAGGTATTGGCGCAAGCGGGCCTGGCGGCCGAAATCCTGCGGGCGGCCCCCTCGGGCTACAACCGGGACCTGCAGGAAATCAAGGAACCCTTCCTCGAAGGCTTCGAAGTGACCATTTCCTCCCTGCGCATCCTGACCGCCCTGGTCAAGGGGCTGGAAGCGGATCCCGAGGCTCTGCGGCGGGGATTCCGTCCGGAGGTATTTGCCACCGACCGCGCGCTGGAACTGGTGGCGACAGGCATCCCCTTCCGGGATGCCTATCATCAGGTCAAGGCCCAGCTCGACCGTTTGGTCGACCAAAGCCCCGACCAAGCCCTGGCCGCCAAACGGCATTTGGGCGCGCCCATGGGTCTGGACTGGGCAGCCCTGGCCGCGCGGGTCCGCCAGGCCGCCACTTGGGCTCAGCGCGTTTGTGCCCGGCACCGGGCCTGTCGCGACCGCCTGTTGAATCCGGAACCGGCATAAACCCGGAGGTTGTCCCATGGGTTTATCCATCCCGTCCATTCCGCCGCGCATGCAACAGGTGCGAATCCATGGAATTGCCTCCGGCCACGCCCCGGCTGCTCCGGAGGCCGAATGTATAGCCGTCGGAATCTTGATCCAGTTTGACAGGCCGCAAAAGTGGGGTAATTTCTTCCCTCAGGAGGGGGGGAGTGTGTAATGCAGATTGAGCGTGTATGACGACCACAGATTATTTGTTTGGCGATTATAATGTTTCTTTGGCATCGGAAGCGGAAGCCTCCCTGGGCAAGCTGGATGAATTGCACATTTGCCATCTGGGCATGAAGTTCATCTCCGATCGCAAAATTCCGGAATTCAACGTCTACGAGTTTGAAATCGCGGTGAAACCTCTGGGAACGGCCACGGACGCCCTCAAGGTGAAATGCTGCGGCGTGGTCGTCAGCAGCGAGCCCGAAGGCGGCCGCTTCCGCACGGTGATCCATTTCTCCGACCTGGCCCCCTCCGACGCCAACTGCCTCGAGGCGGTGACCCGGGACAAGAAGATGCGCTGCGAATACTGCGGCAATTGCTGACCCCCCCCGGGCCTGTTCCGCAATTTCTGCTTGGCCCCGCCTGCGGGCATCCTTCCGGAACCGACCCCCCCCGCCTTGGCCCGCCGAAACGGGTTGCGCCGCCCCCGCGTTCTGGCTTATAAGCTTCGGCGTTGGATCAAGGAGTCATGCGATGATGAAACAGCTTCTGTTTGGTTTGACCTTGGCGGCGATCACGGCATCGGCGGCGGCGCAAGACCGGGTTTTTGCCCTGGCCCCCGCCGGCGAGGTCGATTCCTCCCTGCTCGCGCGCGTTCAGGCCTATCTGGAGGAAAATTCAACGGTGGCGGTGCGCCTGGCGCCGGCCGTGCCCAGCGAACCCGGGCAGAACCTCGAGCAGATCGGGCGGATCGCGGCCATGTCCATGGAATCCAACGACCACGGCATCATCGTGCTGGCCCGCTCCACACTCGATCAGCCCCAGGGCGTTTGCCTGCCGGACGACCGCTTCGGCGTGCTGAACCTGGCCCGGTTGGAAGTCGGAGCCGATGCAGCCCGGATCGAACGGCGCGCCGGTCAGGAAGGACTGCGCGTGATGTCCATGCTGCTGGGCATGGCGCCCTGTCCCTTCCCGTTGTGCGTGCTGGTGGGCTACGACCAGCTCGAAGACCTCGACGAAATGAGCGGCAATTTCTGTCCCCCCTGCCTCGATCGCTTCGAACGCGTCGCCCGCAAGGCCGGATTGCGGATCATGGAGCCACCCCGGCCGGACAGCAATGAAGCCGCGGTAGCCGAAGAATTGCCGGCCGGCGAACCCGCCACCCCCGATGTTCCCGCTGCGCAAGAACCCGAGGCGCCGGCCCAGACTCCGGATGCCGCCGCGCCCGTTGCCGCTGACCCCGCGCCCCCGGCGGAGTGAACCCGGAGGGCCGCCCGTGCTGGATATCAAGCTCATTCGCGAAAGCCCCGACCTTGTCCGGGCCGGCTTGCAGACCCGCCGCGCGCCCGTGGACATCGCCGCCGTCCTGGCGCTCGACGAACGCCGGCGCGCCGCCATCACCGAAGGCGACCGCCTGAAAAACGCCCGCAACGAAATCTCCCGCAAGATCGGCCTGCTGAAGAAGGCCGGCGAAGACACATCCGGAATCCAGCGCCAGACGCGCGAGATGGGCGAGCGCATCGCCGCGCTAGACGCCGATGTGCGCGCCATCGAGGACGAGCAGCGCCGGCTCCTGCTGGCCATTCCGAATCTGCCGCATGCCAGCGTGCCTGTGGGCGAAGATGCCACGGGCAATGTTGTCATCCGCGAATGGGGCCAGAAGCGGCATTTCGATTTCCCCGCCAAGGACCACGTGGCGCTGGGCGAGGCGCTTGGACTGTTTGATTTTGCGCGCGCCGCGCGCATGTCCGGCGCGGGATTTCCCCTGTTGACCGGTCCGGGCGCCCGCCTGGCCCGGGCCCTGATCCAGTTCATGCTGGACCTGCACACCACCCGGCATGGCTATACCGAGGTTGCGCCGCCTTTCCTCGTTTCCACCGCCGCCATGACCGGCACCGGGCAGCTTCCCAAACTGGCCGAGGACATGTACCACGTGCCCGGCGATGACCTCTGGCTCATTCCCACCGCCGAGGTGTCCGTCACCAACATCTACCGGGAGGAAATCATCCGCGACCCGCTGCCGATCAAGCTCGTGGCCCATACGCCCTGTTTCCGGCGCGAAGCCGGCGCGGCCGGCCAGGCCACCCGCGGCCTGATCCGCGTCCACCAGTTCGACAAGGTGGAACTCGTCAAGTTTGCCGATCCCGCCACGTCCTACGCCGAACTCGAAGCCCTGGTCGGGGATGCCGAGGACGTGCTGCAGACACTCGGCCTGGCCTATCGCGTCCTGCAACTGTGCTCCGGCGATATGAGTTTCGCCGCCGCCAAGTGCTACGACCTGGAACTCTGGGCTCCCGGCCACCAGGGCTGGCTCGAAGTCTCTTCCTGCAGCAATTTCGAGTCCTTCCAGGCCCGGCGCGCGGAGATCCGCTGGAAAAATCCCCAGGGCAAGACCGAATTCGTCCACACTCTCAACGGCTCGGGCGTGGCCCTGCCGCGGCTGTTGGTCGCCCTGCTCGAGAACGGCCAGCAGGCCGATGGTTCCGTCGTCTTGCCCGAGGTTCTCCGCCCCTATCTGGGCGGACTCGATCGCCTGACCCCCAAAACCTGAGGCGGCCGTGCTTGCCACGGTCCGTCAAACCGTCGCCGCCCGCTTCCCCGGGATCCTCGGGAAGCGCGTCCTGGTGGCCGCCAGCGGCGGCGCCGATTCCACCGCGCTGGCCCTCGCACTCAAGGAACTGGGCGGCCAGATCGCGCTCGCCCACGTCCACCACGGCATCCGCGGAAAATCCGCCGATGCCGACGCCCGCTTCGTCCGGGCGCTGGCCAAAAAACTCGGCGTCCCGTTTTATTTCGGCCGATGCGACGTGCCGGCCGAAGCGCGGCGAACCGGCGAATCGCTCGAGATGGCCGCGCGCAGACTCCGCCGCGGTTTTCTGGTCGCCACGGCCCGCCGCGAAAAAATCCGCTATATCGCCGCCGGCCACACCGCCGATGACCAGGCCGAGACCGTATTGATGCGGATCGTCCGTGGCACCTCCGTGACCGGCCTCGCCGGCATCCCCTACGCCTGGCCCCAGGGCTCCCTCCGCTTCATCCGCCCCCTGCGCGACGCCACCCGCGCCCAAGTCGTCGCCTATTTGCAGTCCCGCCGGCAGACATGGCGCGAAGATGAAAGCAACGTCGACGCCTTCGCCTTGCGCAACCGCGTCCGCCACGAAATTCTGCCCCTGCTGGAAAAACGCCTGAACCCCGCCGTCCGGCAGGCGCTGCTGCGCCTGGCCGACATCGCTGCCGCCGAGGACGAAGTCATGTCCGCCCTCGCCCAAAAAGCCCCGCGCGGCGCCCGCGAACCCCTCGCCCTCCGCCGCCGCCGCGCCCTCGCCGAGCTCTACCGCCGCCATCAATCGCCGGCGAAGGTCGGCTTCGCCGCCGTCGAAAATGTTTTCCATTGTGTGGAAAAACCGCAAACATTTTTTCCATTGTGTGGAAAAAAACCGCAACTTTTTTCCATTGTGTGGAAAAACCCGAAAAATTTTTTCCATTGTGTGGAAAAAAAAGGCCATTTTTTCCACACCGTGGAAATTCCGGAAATCGGCCTGCACCTGCAGATCCGCCCGGGCCGCGGTTTTTCCCGGCGGCGGAATGAAACGTGCCTGTCGGCTGCGGCGGTGGCGGGGCGGGACCTCGTCTTCCGCTCCTGGCGGCCCGGCGACCGCATGAAACCGCTGGGCATGAGCGGCAGCAAGAAATTGTCGGACATCTTCACCGATCTGAAAATTCCGCGCGAAAAACGCAACTCGTGGATGGTCATCGAATGCGGCGGTGAGATCGCGGCCCTCGCCGGCTGGCGCGTCGCGCGCGCCATGGCGGTCCCTGCGCCGGATGCCGCCGCCATCCGGATCGCCATCCGGCGCGTCCGTCCGGGTCAGGACAGGATGCCCCGCAGGCGCAGTTCGTAGAATGCGGCCTTGCAGGCGCGGACATCGGCCAGCGCATCGTGAGCGTCGGCGAAGGCTTTATTGAACAGCTTGCGGTGCAGTTCGGTCAGATTGGGGTACTTGAAACCGTAGGAGCCCGGCAGCGCGCAGAATGGGGTGGACTCCTTCATCGTGCAGCGGGTCTTTTTTCGGGCGAGCGGATGGGGGCGGCCGAGGCGGAGAAATTCGGCGCCAAGGATTTTTTCGTCGAAGGCGATGTTGTGCGCGATGATCACAGTGGCCTGATCGATCCGGGGCAGGACCTCGTCCAGCGCGTCGGCGAGGACAACGCCTTCGGCCAGCGCGCGCTCCGTGGTGATGCCGTGAATCCGCGCGGCGGCAGGGGGGATGGTGTAGCCCTGCGGGCGAATGATGCGGGAAGCACTGACCAGTTCATTGCCAGCCTCGTCGCAGAGTAACCAGGCCAGTTGGACCATGCGTGGCCAGTTGGCCAGGGTGCGCGGGTTCAAAGGCGCGTTCCAGTTCCGGGGCAGCCCTGTCGTCTCCGTGTCGAAGAAAAACAGAAGATCGCCGCCGGCGGGTTCGAAATTGAGCACCAGGTTTTTCAACCCGATAATCATAGCCGGTTTCCGCTGGGGGAGCAACGCCGGGAAAACGGCTGATCGCCAGAGCATGAGTGACCCACACTTAATAAACTATGATTAAAATATTATCATCTATTAAATGATAATCAACATGGATAGATTGTGATAATAAACAACATGTTTAATCACACTTAATTAACTATGCTTGATTATGATGAATCAATTGTTCGCCGGGCCGAATCTGGATTTTTGGCTCCATGGCCACACCGGCATGGCCAATGCGGATTGGATGGGGCGCGGGATTTATTAATCGCATTCCTCCCGGTTTATGGAGAAACGATCGGGTGGGCCGGCGAATAACTCAGGGGGCGGGAAATCGCTGGAGCGGCGCACGAGGGGGGGCTATAATGCAACAAATGGTTGAACAGGCGCTGAAGGTGCTGTTTGTGGCTTCGGAATGCGCGCCGTATGCGAAGTGCGGCGGGTTGGGCGATGTCGTGGCGAGTCTACCCAAGGCGTTGCGGAGCCTGGGGGTGGATGCGCGCGTGGCCATGCCGCTGTATGATTCCATCGCGCCGGCCAAATTCGGGCTGGAAGCGGAGCCTCCCTGTCTGGTGAATGCCGGCGGGGGAGAAATCAACGGGTGCGGGGTCTGGCGCCGGGCGGGGCCGGGCGAAGTTCCCGTGTGGTTCATTGAACACAACCGGTTTTTCGCGCGCGGGGGCATCTACGACGATCACGGAATTGAATTCGGCGACAACGCGTTCCGGTTCGGACTGCTGGGCATGGCGGCGGCCCAGGTGTGCCGCGACCGCGAATGGCTGCCGGATGTGGTGCATGTGCATGACTGGCCCACGGCGGTGCTGCCGGTGCAGATGGATGCGTGGCGCCGGGCCGGGGCGCCGTTGGGCCGGGCCGGCAGCGTCCTGACCATCCATAATCAGTCCTATCAAGGCTATAGCCATGCCTCGGCCCTGGGCTATCTGGGGCTGGGGCCGGAATATTTCACGGCAGACGCCCTGGAATCGTGGGGCAAGATCAACCTGCTGAAGGGGGGCATGGCATTTGCGGATGCCATTACCACAGTGTCGCCGACCTATGCGAAGGAGATTCTGGCGGAGCCCGGCGGCAACGGGCTGTCGGCCCATCTGAATAAACGCGCGGCGGATTTCACGGGTATTCTCAACGGGGCGGACTACGAAGTGTGGAATCCGGAAGCGGACCGGCTGATTCCCGCGCACTACCGGGCGGAATCGCTGATCGGCAAGGTGGTATGCAAGCAGGAACTGCAGGAGGAAATGGGGCTGGAGGAGGACGCCACGATTCCGCTCTTCGGGATCGTGGCCCGCTTGACGGCCCAAAAAGGCACGGGGTTGATGCGCGCCGTCCTGCCGGCGGCGCTGGACACGCTGCGGATGCACCTGGTCGTGCTGGGGGCCGGCGAGGGCGACGACGAGAATTTCTTCCGCTGGCTGGCCGGGGCTTATCCCGGGCGGGTGGCGACTACGATCGGCTATGCCGACGAACTGGCGCATCGGATCCAGGCGGGGGCGGATTTCTTCCTGATGCCGTCGCTGTTCGAGCCGTGCGGCCTGAGTCAGATGTATGCGCTGCGCTACGGAACGTTGCCGGTGGTGCATGCCACGGGCGGACTCGAAGACACGGTCGAGCAGTACAACGAGGGAGAAGGCACGGGCACCGGGTTCAAGTTCTACGAAGCCGCGGCCCCCGCGTTCCACGACACCCTGAGCTGGGCGGTGGAGACCTGGCAGGAGCGACCGAGCCACATCACCCGGATGCGCGAGCAAGCCATGCGCGTGCGCTTTGATTGGGAGATGTCGGCGCAGCGCTATCTGGAGATATACCGGCGGGTGGCGGCGAAACACGCCTCTGGCGCGGAGGCATGAAGACGGCGGGCATCGTGCTGGCGGCGGGGGCGTCGCAACGGATGGGACAGGCCAAGGCGCTGCTGCGCGGAGTGGAAGGCGGCGTATTGGCGGTACGGCAGGCGGCGCGGCTGCGCGCGGGCGGATGCCGTCCGGTCGCGGTGGTGCTGGGCGCCCGGGCGGAGGAAGTGCGCCGGGAATTGCCGGAAAACCTGGCGCAGGTCGAGAACCCGCGCTGGGCACAGGGCCGGGCGACATCGCTGCAGGCGGCCATTCGCGCGTTTCCCCGGGCGGATGGATTTTTATTTTTGCCGGTGGATGCCGTGGGGGTGCGGGAAGCCACCGTGCGGGCGCTCCTGGCGGCGGCCCGCAAGGCCCCGCAGGTCATTTGGCGCCCGGTGTATCGGGGAGCCAAGGGAAATCTGTTGTGGATTCCGCCGGCCGCTGCGCGCGACCTGCTGGATTTGGCTGCGGATGCCCGCGTGGACGAGTGGGCGCGGCCCCGGGCGCATGAACTGGAGGTGGATGATCCGGCGGTTTTGCGCAACATCAATACGCCGGAAGAATGGGCCGCCATGGCCGCACAAACCGGCGGCGCGGAGGCGTGACGCCCGGTCGGCAGGCAACCGCCTAGGGTCGTCCGAGGCAGGTTGCTTTCAGGGGCCGATGATGCGGACATGAAAAAAGCCGGTGGGCAGGCCCACCGGCTGGAACAATCCCCTCGGGGAGTTACCACTCCACAGGATCGTCCCATTCGGGATTCTTGATGCCGACCCGGGGCTTGACTGTTGGTTTCTTGATTTCTTTGGCGGCTTCGGCCGGAAGGTCTTCGACCTCGACCTCAATCGCTTCCGGAATATCCGCCGGAAGCTCTTCGGCCACCTCTGCAACGGCGGCGGGAACTACCTCCGCGGCTTCTTCCACGGCGGCTTCCACGGCTTCGGGCGTGTCTGCGACGGCTGCCTCGACCGCGGCGGGAACTTCTTCCGCGACTTCTTCAACGGCGGCGGGGATTTCCTCGGTGGCGATCTCGCCGGCTTCCTCGGCGGCGGTTTCGGTTTCGTCGAACAGATCGGCGAAGGGGTCTTCCACGGCGGCTTCCACAGCTTCGGGCTCGTCTGCGACGGCTGCCTCGACCGGGGCGGGAACTTCTTCCGTCACTTCTTCAACGGCGGCGGGGATTTCCTCGGAGGCGATCTCGCCGGCTTCCTCGGCGGCGGTTTCAGTTTCGTCGAACAGATCGGCGAAGGGGTCTTCCACAGCGGCTTCCATGGCTTCGGGTGCGTCTGCGACGGCTGCCTCGACCGGGGCGGGAACTTCTTCCACTGCTTCTTCAACGGCGGCGGGGATTTCCTCGGCGGCGATCTCGCCGGCTTCCTCGGCGGCGGCTTCAGTTTCGTCGAACAGATCGGCGAAGGGGTCTTCCACGGCGGTTTCCATGGCTTCGGGCGCGTCTGCGACGGCTGCCTCGACCGGGGCGGGAACTTCTTCCACTGCTTCTTCAACGGCGGCGGGGATTTCCTCGGCGGCGATCTCGCCGGCTTCCTCGGCGGCGGC
>JAAZBB010000033.1 GCA_012514035.1 Lentisphaerota bacterium
AACGCCCGCTGGCCAGCGAGGAGGTCTATGCCCAGCACAATGTGGTGCTGTCGCGCGGGAATAACTATGTCGCCCTCCATGGCGTGCCATGGACCAACACCTTCGAGGCCGTCTTCGGCGGAACCAATGTGTTTCCCGCCGGCACCAGCGGCTCGCCCGGCAGCGGCTCCACCGTCGTGGAATTTTACACCTCCGACACCAATGCGTTGTCCTTCGAGCAATACTGGCTGAATTCCGCAGACGGACACTGGTGGAAGTGGGGCGATGGTGATGTCCATACGGATCTGCAAGCGTCCAACTTCTTCAGTCGCGGATTCTCGATAACCCTGCCGGATCCGATTCCGGACCAATACGTCACCACCACGGCCCTTGACTACAACGAACTGGATCCCAGCGGCGATCCCATTGTTCTGCCCGCCATGGTCTGGTCGCCCGTCCTGCAGGTGCCCACCAATGATGTTGGCTTCAGCCAAACCATTCATTGCGGCCAGCAGGTCGGGCGCGTCGGCACCAATGTCTACAACCTGGTCGCCCTGCGCCTGCCGGTCTACGCCCATCCCTCCGAGTTGAATCTGATCGAGTCTGGCTTTGTCAAAGGACTGCCCGGACAAAGCGACGAAATCTATACCCTCAATACCCGCATCAAGGATACCCGCGACGGCAGCACCATCTATTGCGATCCCTCTGGCACTTGGCGCTTTGTGAAGGGCAATGGTCTGATTTCAACAACCTTCTTACGGCCCAACGACATCATTGTCATTATCTCCCGCAACTGGGTCGGCAATGGAACCTGGACCTGGACCTACCATCCCACCAACTTCTATCGTCTGCCCGACAAGTGGATGGGGCATTAGCGCCAGGGAGGCGCGGTTGATGGTTGTTGGTTGATGGTTTTCGGGAACGAACTGTAGCCGCGCTCGCCGGGCTGTCCCCTTGGACATGGGGACTTCCTTGTTGGGCATTGGATATTTAGAATCCCGAAATTCCCGGGACAACCCTGTCCAGCCCGCTTCGTACTACGCGGCTCCCATCGTGTGCAAATCCCGGATTCGCGCGGGACCGGAGCCGCGCGGTACATGCCGATCCGGGGAAAGGATTATGGTCGAAGGTAGGGTGGGCTGGTTCAGCCCGCCGCGCCGTCCCGCGCCAACAATCGCTTCCTGTGCATCCGCACAATGCGCAACGACCCGGATTCAAAACGGACGAGGTGGAACCCGTCCCTCCAGAAGGCGGCCATGCGGGCCGGGTTGTTGGAGGGCCCGCTACCACACAGGCCGGCGTGGTTTCCTGACGCTCTTCGCGTGCTTGGCAAGAGCATGGCTGTTCGGATCGGCTATTGGTCCGGCGGCGGCCGGACGGGATCGGGACAATCCGCGCCACTTTTGCGCCCTTTGCGGTGAAGGCTGTCCGGATCAGCCCGCAGCATCGATTTTCCGGTTGAGCTGGTCCCGGATGATCTTCGGATTGGCCTTGCCGCCGGAAGCCTGCATGACCTGGCCGATCAGGAAGCCCATAGCCTTGCCCTGGCCATTGCGGACATCGGCCACGGCTGCCGGATTCGCCGCCAAGGCCTGATCGATCAGCGCCTCCAGGGCGTTTGGATCCGAGACCTGCTGATAACCCCGGGCGGCGACAATGACTTCCGGGGCGTCGCCGGTGCTGAACATTTCGATGAGGACTTCGCGCGCGGCGTTGGCGTTGATTTCGTCCCGGGCCAGCATGCGCAGCAGGCCGGCCAAACGGTGGGGAGCCACCGGCGAAGCGCCCAGTTCCAGGCGGCGCTCCTTGAGGGCCGGAAGCAACTGGGTCAGGAGCCAATGCATGGCCGGCCGCGGGGCGACGTCTCCGCCAACCAGAGCCTCGAAGTAGCCGGCAATTTCAGGATCGGCGCTCAGAGCTTGCGACTCGTCTGCGGTCAACCCGTGCTGCGTGGCCAGCCGCCCCGCACGGGCGGCGGGCATTTCCGGCAGGCGCGCGCGCATTAGTGCCCTCCAGTCGGCGGTCAGTTCGATGGCGGGCACGGAGGGATCGGGCACGCAGGGACCCGCGAATTTGGCGCGCATGGGAACCGTGGCCTTTTTTTCCGGATCCCAGAGGCGGGTGTGCAGGACCACGGTCTCGCCAGTCTGCACGGCGGCAACCTGGCGCTCGATTTCATGCGCAATGGCATCGCCGACGTGGCGGATGGAGTTCATGTTCTTGATCTCCACCTTGGTGTTCATCTCGGCGGAGCCCCGCGGCCGGACGGAGATGTTGGCATCGACGCGCAGGGTGCCGGTCTCCAGGCTGCAGTCGGAAGCCCCGGCATAGCGGATACGGGTACGCAGGGCCTTTACGAATTCCATGGCTTCCCGGGGGGAGCGGAAATCCGGTTCCGTGACGATTTCGACGAGCGGGGCGCCGGCGCGATTGAAATCCACCAGGCTGATCGGCCTGCGGCCTTCCATTTCATGCACCAGCCGGGCCACGTCCTCTTCCATGTGGATGTGATGGATGCGCAGCATCCGGGGGGAGCCGGATTCGGCGGTCAGTTCGATGCCGCCACCCCGCGCCAAAGGCTGGTGGGCTTGCGAGAGCTGGTAGCCCTTGGGCAGGTCGGGATAATAGTAGACCTTCTGGTCGAAGGCGCTGAGGGGCTGCAACTCGGCATCCAGCGCCAAACAGACCAGGGCGGCCTTTTCCAGTGCCGCCTGGCTCAGCCGGGGCTGCGCGCCCGGCAGCCACAGGCATGTCGGACAGGTATTGAGATTGGGTTCGTCTCCCGGCCGGTTGGGGCAGTCGCAGAACAGTTTCGTGGGGCAGTTGAGTTCCACATGGATTTCCAATCCGATGACCGCTTCGAAATCCATGGCTATGAATCTCCCTGGAAAGCGTCCAGCAGCTCTTCACCCGCCGCCAGCAACCGTGCGTCCTGAAGCCGGGCCGCCGCCAACTGAATGGCCGGCCGGGCACCGTCCGGCGCGGGAGGCAAAATCAGCGCCGGCTGGCCGGTGACATTCGCAAACAGCGTTGGCGAGAAGCCGGCCCAGATATCGGCCGGCGTGGCGGGGTTGCCGCCAGGTTCGCCGTCGCCTGCGGGCAGCGCGAGCACATCGGCCTGCGCGGACAGGCGCTGCATCGCCGCCAGCAGGCGGGCGCGGATCCGGCAGGCGTTTTCATAGGCCTCGTAGCGCTCGAACTGGAAGAAGGCGCCCTGGAAAAGCAGACGTTTGAGCAATGGGCCGAAGGCTGCGCCGCGGGATTGCAGGTACATCTCGTTCCAGTTCCGGGCGCCCGGCGCCCGGGGGCCGTAGCGCACCGAATCGTAACGCCCGGTGCTGGAGGAGGCCTCTACGGATCCAATGATCCGGTGCACCAGTGCAAACAGGGGAAAATCGGGGCAGGACACTTCCCGAACGATAAAGCCGGACCGGGCCAGGCTGCCCTGCAGGTCGCGAAAAGCCTGGGCCTGTTCGCCGGACATCAGGTCCAAGGCTTCGGTCACGATGCCGAGTGACGGGCGGCGCGCTTTCGTCTTGGGCGGAGCGAAATCCGGCACGGGCTCGTCCGCCATGGAGAAGTCATGCTCGTCTTGGCCGGCAACGGCCTGCAGAATGCCGCGGATTTTGGCGGGCGTGCCAGCGAGCACGCCGCACACTTCCAGCGAGGGCATCAAGCCGATCAGGCCGAAGCGGGATACGAGGCCGTAACTGGGCTTGAAGCCGCAGGCGCCCGCGCGCGCGGCGGCAACGCGGCTCTCCCCGGCCAGATCCAGGACCAGCTCTGCGTCGGCGGCATGCTCCCGCAAAGCCCGGCCGGCTTCGCTGCCTTGCAGGCCCCAGCCGAATTCGCTCATGCGGGTGTAGCCGGGCAGCATGGCTCCGGCCTGACGGAGCCGCCGGACGATGGTGGCATCCTCCGGCGCCAGGTAGCCGGCGAGCGCCCGGGACCCGGCGCCGGCTGGCCAGCCGGCCGCCGCGAGGTTGGGCTGGAGGGCGACCTTCAGTCCGCGCAGCGGGCCGTCCCCGGCCGGGGCCGGGTCGGGATTGGAATGGAGGAAGATGGAATCCATGTGGCGCCTTTTATTCCAGGATGCTGGCGACTTTGTAATAACTGCCCTTGACCGCGGGCGCGTTATTGAGCAGTTGACCGGATTCGGCGAATGGCGAGCGGCGGGCTTCCGTGCCCGGTCGTGTGCGGTTGGTGACTGGAACCGCGCTGTAGACGGGGTCCTCCGGGCCGGCGTGGCGGGCCGCCTGTTCTGCCAGTTGATCCGCCTCGTTCAGCACGGCCGCCAGTCCAGGCCGTTCTTCGGCCGTCATCCCGATGCGGGACACCCAGGACAGGCGGTCGAGACGGTCCTCCTGCCGGGCAACGCCGGGCAGAGTTTCCGCGCCGCCCAGGTTCAACAGGCCCAGTTCGGCCAGTTGTTCGCGCTTGACTGTCGACGGGGCGCCGGTCAGAGGGCAGGCGGCGCTGCGGTTCTTCGGGAATGCGATCACTTCGCGGATAGACGCCGTCTGCAGGATCATCGCGGCCGTGCGGTCCATGCCGAGGGCCAGGCCGCCATGCGGCGGCGCTCCGTATTCGAACGCGCGCAGGAAGAATCCGAACCGTTCCTGGATGTCCTTCTCCGTCAAGCCCAGGGCCGCAAAAATCCGGCGCTGCACGTCGGGACGATTGATGCGGATGCTGCCGCCGCCCAGCTCTTCGCCGTTGACAACCAGATCATAGGCGCGGGATTTCAGCGACAACAACTCCTCAATGTTCCCCGGATCAAAGTCAGTCCGGTCGGGTGCGGTGAAGGGATGATGGCTGGAGGTAACGCCGCCCTCTTCCGCCGCCTCGAACAGCGGAAACTCGGTGATCCAGACCGGGCACAGCCGTCCGGGGGGGATCAGCCCGAGGCGGGCGGCCATGTGCAGGCGCAACTGGCCCAGGGCCGAAAGCACGGTGGCGCGGGACGGATCGGCGATGAGCACCAGGACATCGCCATCGGCCACGGCGAACCGCCGGTGCAGTTCCTCCAGCTCCCGCGGGCTGAAAAACTGGACGATGTTGGATTCCAGTCGGCCGTTTTCGGCGCGCATCCAGGTCATGCCCTTGGCGCCGAACGACGGGGCAATTTCCTTGGCGTATTCGTTTTGCAGCACGTTCTTGCTGAGATGGGCCGACTGCCCCTTGACATTAAAGCCCTTGATGACCCCGCCGCGCTGGAGAATCTGGCGAAAGATTGAATAGCCGGTGCCGGGAAAGACATCCGTAACATCCACGAAGCGAAGGTCGAAGCGCAGATCGGGGCGGTCGGAGCCGGTCGTCTCCATCGCCTCTGCATGCGTCATGCGGGGAAAAGGGCGGGGCAGCGTCTGTCCGCCGACGGCGAACATCCGGACAGCGAGCTCCTCGACCAGTTCGTAGAGGAATTCCTCATCGATAAAAGAGGCTTCGATGTCAAGCTGGGTGAACTCCGGCTGCCGGTTGGGCCGGAGGTCTTCATCCCGGAAGCAGCGCGCGAGCTGGAAGTAGCGCTCCAGGCCGCCGACCATGAGCAGTTGCTTGAAGAGCTGGGGCGACTGGGGCAGGGCGTAGAAACTGCCCGGATGGACGCGACTGGGCACGAGATAGTCGCGGGCGCCTTCGGGGGTACTGGCCGTCAGCATCGGTGTTTCGATTTCCAGAAAGCCGCGGGAATCGAGAAATTGGCGAACGCACTGGAAGATGCGGTGCCGCATCGCCAGGCGTTCCTGCATGGCGGGACGGCGGAGATCGAGGTAGCGGTATTGCAGGCGCAAATCCTCGTCCACCGGGCCGGCGCCGGCGCTGGGCGCGCCGGCGACCATGGCCTTTTCGGAGATGGCGAAGGGCGGCGCCGCCGCGGGCGCCAGCACCTCCAACTCCGTGACTAGGACTTCGATCGCGCCGGTTTCGAGGTTGGGATTTTCCGTGCCCGCCAGGCGCCGGGCGACCTGCCCTCCAACCATGATGCAATATTCCGCGCCCAGGGTTGCGGCCTGCCGGCAGACTTCGGCGGAGACGACTTTCGGATTGAATACGATCTGCAGGATGCCACTGCGGTCGCGCAGGTGAATGAACAGCAGTCCGCCGTGGTCCCGGAAGGCATCCACCCAGCCGGCCAGCACGACCGGCCGGTCGATGTCCTCCGGTGTCAGTTGTCCGCAAAAAATGCGTTGGGAAAACCGCATGTTCGGGGTCCTTTCCGTGCCGACCCGCCCGGTCGGCGCTTCACGATGGGCAGCGGGAGTCACGCCTGGTGGATTCGAATCTGGGTGAAGGGGATTGTCCAGCCGTTTGCGTTGCAGAGCTCCACCAGGATCTGCTGGACGGCTCCCGGAACGCGCACGGACTGCGGGGCGGCCGCACCCTTCAAATCTATCCAGATGGTATATTCCAGCGCGGATTCCCCGGCCCGGGAGAGGAACACCTGGATGTCGGCGATATTTTCCGGGCCAACGGTTTCGGGCAATGCGGTTCGGAGGTTGTCCCGCATCGTGGACGGGATGCCGGTCGTGGCTTCGGCCTGATGCCGGTAGTCCAGTCCAAACGTGCTGACCACCCGGAATCCGCCCATCAGATTCTTCGGCTGGAGTCCGAGGAAGGCGGGCGTGGGGAACATGGTCTTTTCTCCGCCCGGAGCAAGCAACTCCACCGCCGCCGGCGTTTGGCTGATCACGATTCCGATACGGCCGTCGGCCAGTTCGACCCAGTCGCCGGCTTCGCAGGGGAACCAGGCCTCGCTGGGGCCGACGGGACGGGAGGTCATGCCGACCAGGTATTTGACGGGCAGCAGGCGCGTTCCACCATCCAATCGTGGGTTGTTCAGGTGGGCGGAGAATCCGAGGGCGTCCACGCGGTAGGGCGTGCCGTCATAGACCAGATATTCGCCTTCGCGCACCGCACCGATGTTCAGCATCAGTTTGATGGTTTCGACCTGCTGGGGCAGGGTATTGATGCTGGCCCAGCCCACGCCGACCAGGAAAATGATGACAATGCCCAGCAGGAACCAGTCGCCGGCCATGTTGAACACCAGCATCATCGCCGCCAGCCCGCCCAGCACGCTGAACACATGGAACAGGAGGGTGGTCAGCCGGGAGCTCAGGTGCTTTTCTGCGCCGCGCCGCCGCAGCTTCCGGACAACATGTTCCCCCAGCCGGAAACCGAAGAATACCGCGCAGAACGCGACCACCCCCAGCAGGAGATTCAAGCCCCGGGTTTTGAAGAAATTCTTGGCATAGGCGGTGGTCTGGTCCAGCACCGATTCGCGCGCAGCCAAACGGCTTTGCAACTGGATGTCGAGCGCGGAAAATTCGTTGTTGGCTTCCTCGTAAATGCGTTTCCAGGCTTCCTGCCGGTTGTGGAGGCGGGTTTGCAGCTCCGGCGAGGCCGGCTGGGTCAGCAGCGTGTCCAGGTTCGACACCGCCTGGCCGGCCAGGTCGCGCCGCTTGCGCACATCCGCGAGCTGGGCCCGGAGCTGGCCGATGATACGCGATTCCGCAGTGGCGTTTTCGAATTCGGCCAGGATGGGTTCCAGCAGCTTGCCTATCTGTTCCTGCCAGTCGAACTTGCTCTCCTTTTGCGGGGAGAAAGGGCTGAGGTCGATGTCCACGGCGAACCCGTCGAACTGGCGGCGCTGTTCCTCGATGGCGGCCCGGACCTCCTGCAGCCGCCGCCGAAGGTCGTCTCGCATCAAGTCATCGCTGGCGGCCGCCAACTGCTCCTGGAAGCCGGCGGCTTCCGCCTCTTTCATGGCCAGCGCCCGCTGCAGGGCCTCCAGGGATTGCAGCGTTTCCTGGCCAGTGTCCGGAACTTCCCCGGCATATTCCGAAGCGGATTGAGCGAAAGAACTGCCGGCCAGCCAGCCGGCGAAAAGGCCGGCGGCCAGTCTGGCGGAAAACCTACGCATCATCTTCATGCCGCCATCATGGAGCAGACCGGGAATAAAAACAAGACACCGGTATCCGCCGGCCTTGCGGGCGAAGGCCGTGATCTGAAAATTCCGGGAATACCCGCCGCCGGCCGGGGCGGACCCGAGCTGGCGCGGACGTGGAGGGGCAGAACGGGCGTTTATTTCTTGCCCAGGACGCCCTTGATCAGGCCGATGACGGCCATGACCACCCCTCCGCCAACGCCGCCGCTGGCGATGCTGCCGATGATGCTTTGGAGATTTGACCCGCCGGTCGTGACATCCAGTTCCAGCGCTTTCAAGATGCCGGCTCCGAGGCCGCCGCCGAGGATTCCCACAACCGAATTCAACAGGGTGCCCAACGAGAACTTCTTCATCAGCGCACCAGCTACGTTGCCGCCCACGGCACCACTCACGAGCTGGATAATCAATGGCAGATATTGATCCATGATAGTACCTCCTTGATGTGTTTCTATGGATTCCGATGGCGCCAAATGCCCGGTCCATCTCGATCCACATTGTGGGCCCGTCCAATGCGGCTGTCCAGTGGTTTTCAACCCGCTCCTGCCGGGGGAGGGCATCCCTGTTTCATTGACAACGATCGGTCCAATTTGGAGTGCGGCGGGAAGCGAGGCTCGGCAAGCGCCACGCCGCTATTTCTGGGTGCAGCCGAACCGGCGGCCGGGACAGCCAACAGCCCAAACAGCCAAAGAGGGGCCGCCTCCCGTTGGTCGTTGTCCCCGCACTCCAAAAGGCCGGCCGACGGGAGCAAGATGTTTCATGTCCGGTCGGCCAATGAAACGGGGATGCGCCCACGCAGAGGGCCACTGAAAGGCAGGTGTCAGGGGTCAGGGTCCGATCCATTCGATTCGTCGGATCCGTCCTATGCTGAATTCAGACCTCTGCCCTCTGCCTGCTGCTCTTTGGCCTCTGCCTGGGCCACGACGATGCGGTTGCCGTGCGCTTCGACGACCCTGACCATGGCGCCGGCGTTGATAAATTCGCCGGAGGTGACGACATCGAGGTGCTGACCGTCGATTCGGGCCGCGCCAGCCGGCCGCAGGGGGGTGAGGGCAACGCCGGTTTGGCCGACCATGGCCGAGGTGTCGGGGGAGGCGGTATAGCCCTCGGCGGCCGCGGTGGCGGTGGTCAGTGCGAGGCGGCCAAACAGGCGGCTGCGCGGCAGGAACCGGCCGAGGATCAGCGCGCCGACGCCGGTGCCAACCAGCGCAACCCCGGTTTTGAAGACGGGCAGCTGCAATTCGTTCCAAGCCGGCAGCCAGGCGCCATCGGGTGTCGCGCGGGTCATGGCACCGACCAGCGAAACCAGGACCAGGGCAATGCCGAAGATCCCGGCAAAGCCGAAGCCGGGAATCAGGAATATCTCCAGCAGGATCAGGATAAGACCCGCCAGCAGGATCAGGAGGTCTTCCATGCCGGCCAGACCGGCGATGTGGTGACCCCAGAAGAACAGGGCCAGGCACGCTGCGCCAAGAATGCCTGGCAAGCCGAACCCGGGGGTTTTCAGCTCAATGTAGATGCCGAGAAAACCGATGATCATGAGGATGGGCGCCGCTCCGGCGATGAGGCGGGCCAGTTTTTCCGTGGACGTAATCTTCATTTCGACCAGAGGTTGGCCGGCGAGGGATAGCTGTTCGAGGACAGCGGTCAGATCCGGGGCAGTGCCCGCGGAAAGCAGGGGTTGCCCGTCTTGGCCAAGCTGGAGAGCTTCTTCGGCGGTGAGCGTGAGCAGGTGTCCCGCCGGACTGATCACATCGTCCCCGATCTTGTATTCCAGTTCGCGGCGCACCATTTTTTCGGCGAGTTCCGGGTCGTGACCGGCGGTCTGCGCCGCCGACCGGACAAGTGCGGCAACTGCGGATACAGCTTTTTCCTCGAGACCTTCGGACATTTCCTGCACGCCGCCGATGGGCGACATCATGATGGGCAGGGCGTCGCCGATGACGGCGCCCGGGGCCATGAAGATCTTGCGGGTGGCCAAGGCGATGATGGCCCCGGCGGAAAAGGCATCCTTTTCAACAAAAGTATGAACCGGCCGGTGGGCAGCCTGGACGGCGCGGACGATATCGCTCGCGGCCGCGAGGGTGCCGCCGGGAGTGTCCATGACCAGGACGACGGCGGCGGCATCCTGGCGTTCCGCCTCGGCGAGGCCGCGGCGGATGACGTAGAGCAAGGCGCCTTCAATTTGGCCGCGGATGGGAATGACGTAAACGGGAGCCGACGGGGCAGGGGCCGGGCGGGCGGGCTCCGTTTCGGCGCGCGTGGACGCGACCAGCGGGAAGAGAGAAACCATCAGCAGGCACAGTGCTTTCATGCGGGAAAGCATAGGTCGGGAGGAGGCCGGGATTCAATCTTCAATATTCAAGAAGACGCCGGTCGTTGGTCAGCGGGCGGGGTGCAGGGTCCGATCCGTCGGATCCGTCCCATCCG
>JAAZBB010000002.1 GCA_012514035.1 Lentisphaerota bacterium
ACCACGCTGGCGCCCCGCTCGGCCAAGGCGCGGCTGATCGCCGCGCCGAGGCGCCGCGCCCCGCCCGTCACCAGGGCCACCTTCCCCGACAGGCTGCCAGAGATGTTCATCGGGCAAGAGCGATTCAAACCCGTTTGTCCAGGACCCGCACCGCCTTTCCCTCCGAGCGGGGCGTGGAGCCGGGCTCCACCAGCCGCACCTTGGCATGCACCCCCAGCGCGACCTCCAGCCGGCGTTCGATCTTGTCCTTCATTTCCTGCTGCTTCCACATCTGGTCGAAGAAAATGCCTTCGGTGGCTTCCACCAGCACTTCCAGTTCATCGAGCGCGCCGGCGCGGCTGACGACGATCTGGTAATGCGGGGCCACGCCTTCGATGGCCAGCAGTGCCGCCTCGATCTGCTGCGGATAGACATTCACGCCGCGGATGATGAGCATGTCGTCGCTCCGGGCCGAGACCTTGCTCATGCGCCGGCCGGTCCGCCCGCAGGGGCAGTTGCCGGGCAGGAAGGTGCACAGATCGCGGGTGCGGTAGCGCAGGACCGGGATGCCTTCCTTGGTCAGGGTGGTCAACACCAGTTCGCCGCCGGCCCCGGCGGGATCCGGGGCGGGCGCGCCCGTGGCCGGCTCGATCAATTCCGGCAGGAAATGGTCTTCCGCAATGTGCATGCCGCGCTGTTCGATGCATTCGCACGACACGCCCGGCCCCATGACTTCGCTCAGCCCGTAATTATCCGTGGCGAAAACGCCCAGTCCTTTCTGCAATGCCTGGCGCATCGGCTCGGTCCAGGCCTCGCCGCCGAACAGTCCGAGGCGCAGGCAGAGGGCATCGCGGGCGCCCATCCGGTCCGCCACCTCCGCCAGGTACAGCCCGTAGGACGGGGTGCAGATCAGGACCGTCGAATGATAATCCTTCATGATCTGGATCTGGCGCTCGCTCTTGCCCGACGACACCGGCAGCACCGCGGCCCCCACCTTTTCGATGCCGTAGTGGTGGCCGATTCCGCCGGTAAAGAAACCATAGCCGAAGGCAATCTGGACAATATCGCTGTTCGTGATCCCGGCCGCGGTGTGCAGGCGGGCCATCAATTCCGCCCAGGTCTCCAAATCCTTCCGGGTATAGCCCACCACCGTGGCCTGCCCGGTGGTTCCGGAAGAGGCGTGGATGCGGACGATCCGCTCCATGGGAACGGCGAACCCCCGGTAGGGGAAGCAGGACCGCAGATCGTCCTTGGTCGTGAACGGCAGCCGGGACACATCCGCCAGCGTGCGGATATCCGGCGGCCGCACGCCGGCCGCCTCCATTTTCCGACGGTAGTAGGGCACCTTGTCCCAGGCGGTCTTGACCACCTTTTTCAGCCGCTTCAGTTGCAGGGGCTCGAGTTCCTCCCGCGGGAGACACTCGCAGGCCGGATTCCAGATGCGGTTCTCGGGCTTGGTCGCGTTCATAGACCGGTCACTGTATACCCCGGACCCGCCGCCGTTCAATCCCGAATCCCCTTTATGGCCGGTTGGGACTGCGGCATCATGCCCGCGCGCCCCAAGGCAAGCCGCGCTTGAATTTTCCACGGTGTGGAAAAAAAGGCCGATTTTTTCCACACAATGGAAAAAGTTTTCGGCGTTTTTCCACACAATGGAAAAAAGTTTTGCCGGGGCTTTTTCGGCGACGAATCGGGCCCCGGCAAAGGATTTTTCCGGGCTGGATTTACTTCGGCGCGGGGACGGGGGTCTTCGCGTATTCGATCGCGAAGCTGGCGTAGAAGGCGGCGGCGCGAGTCAGGTGTTCAATCTCAATTTCCTCGTTGGGGAAATGCGCGAACTTTTCGTGGCCGGGGCCGAAGCCGATCACCGGGATGCCGAACATGCCGCAGATGGAGACGCCGTTGGTGCTGAACACCCAGTAGGAGACAACGGGATCCTCGTTCAACGCGGCTTTGTAGCCGGCGACGGCGCTGGTCACGTAGGGCGTCGTTTCCTCGATGTGCCAGGTGGGGAAGTATTTCTTGGTCGGATAGACCAGGCCCGTCCAGCTCGGAACGGCGTACTCCAGCACGCGGACTTCGGCGCCGGCCTTTTTCACGCCGGGCAGGGCCTTGAGTTCGGCCACGCTGGTTTCCTCGTTCTCGCCCGTGGTCAGGCGGCGGTCGAGGTGGATCGTGCAACTGTCGGCCACAGCGCACAGGCTCGGCGAGGTCGAGCGGATGTGGCTGATGGTGACGGTGCCTTTGCCGAGGGGCTGCTTCGGTGGCAGGCTCTCGTTGAGTTTCTCGATGTCCTTGATGATGTCGGCCATTTTGTACACGGCGTTGACGCCGCGTTCGGGGGCCGAGCCGTGGCAGGAGACGCCCTTGGTTTCGATCTCGATTTCCATGCGGCCGCGGTGGCCGTGGTAGATTTGCAGGCTGGTCGGCTCGGTCGAAACAACGACTTCGGGGCGCAGCTTGCCTTCCTTGACGATGTACTGCCAGCACAGGCCGTCGCAATCCTCTTCCTGCACGCTGGCGACCACCCAGATGGTCAGGTTTTCGGGCACCAGGCCGAGTTCCTTGAGCATGGCGATGCCGCAGATGGAGCTGGCGAGGCCGCCCTTCTGGTCGGTGACGCCGCGGCCATAGACCTTGCCATCCTGGATGACGGAGGGATAGGGCTGGCACTTGTTCCACAGGCTGATGTCGCCGATGTCCACGGTGTCGCAGTGGCCGTCGATGGCGATGACGCGCGGGCCGCTGCCGATGCGGCCGAGCAGGTTGCCCATGCCGTCGATGACGACTTCCTCGTAGCCCATTTCCTTCATGGCGGCGGCCATGAACTTGACCACCTCGCCCTCCTGGCTGCTCAGGGAGGGGATGCTCGCGATGTCCTTGAGGAAATTTGCGATTTTGCCTTCGCGCTTTTGGGCTTCTTCGTACAGTTTCGAACTCATTTTCTTTCTCCTTACTTGCTTACAGGGATTTCAGCAGGCCGGTGGCGTCGTTGAACTCGTTGATGAGCTGATCCCACTCGGCGACCTGCTCCGGCGCGAACGTTTCCTGCCAGAACTCCTCGTCCCACATGGCGCGCAGGTCGTCGCTGTCCTTGGCCTGCTGCTCGACCCAGGTGAAGTACTTGAAGTTGTGGAGGGCCTTCCGCTCGAAGTAGTTCAGCTCGCGGAAGGTGGTCGGATCGCACCCCTGCAGGTAGCGGGCGTAGTGGCGGGCCGCCAGGTCGGCGTTGTAGGCGCCGTGCTGCTCGGTCATTTCGGCCTGGCGCGATTCATACAGGTCCATGGAGTCCGTCAGCGGCAGGAAGATGACGTCGCGGCCGTCCATGTCGAAGTAGCGCGCGGCCCAGATGGCGCTGACGAGATTGCAGATGCTCGAGATGCCGGCGGCCGGCAGCTTCGCGATCGTCTCGTCCTTGACGCCCTGCTTGCGCAGGTAGTCCTGGCCGACGGGCTCGTTGAAGAGGCGCAGGATCTGCATGACCTGCTCGTCGTCCACGGCGGCGATGGCGTCGGTGTTGCGAATGTTGTGGATCCACGGGATGTGCTTGTCGCCGATGCCTTCGATGCGGTGCGCACCGAAGCCAAACTGGTAGAGCGTCGGGCATTGCTGGGCTTCGCTGGCAATCACCCGGATGTGCGGGTGTTTCGTGCGCAGGTAGTCGCCGGCCGCGATTGTCCCGGCGGAACCCGTCGCGCTGGCATAGCCGGCCAAACGGCTGCGGTCGGTCTTGAAGTGGTTGTTGTAGATTTCCTCGATGATGCCGCCGGTCATGTTGTAGTGCCAGATCGAGTTGCCGAACTCGTCGAACTGGTTGAAGATGACGATCTTGTCGCCGCGCTCCTTGCGCAGCTTCCAGCACATGTCGTAGATCTCCTTCACGTTCGACTCGGTGCCGGGCGTGGCGATGATCTCGTCGGTGTTGATGCTCTTGAGCCACTGGAAGCGCTCCTGGCTCATGCCCTCGGGCAGGATGGCGATGGCCGGGCAGGCCAGCAGGGCGCAGTCGAACGCGCCGCCGCGGCAGTAGTTGCCGGTGGAGGGCCAGACGGCCTTCTGGGTCGTCGGATCGAAGTTGCCGCTGACCAGGCGCGGAACGAGGCAGCCGTAGGCCGCGCCGACCTTGTGCGCGCCGGTCGGGAAGTAGCGGCCCATCAGGCCGACGATCCGGGCGTCCACGCCCGTGATTTCCTTCGGGAATTCCACCCAGTTGCCTTCGCCGAAACCGCCCGTCTTGGGGTCGTTCTTCCACGTGATGCGGAAAAGGTTCAGCGGATCCACCGCCTGGTCGTCGATCTTCTTGAGCTTCTCCACGATCTTCGCCGGAATCTTCCGGGGGTCCTTCTGCTGGGCGAAGGTGGGCAAAATGATGTTGCGTTCTTTCGCGCGCTGGACGGTCCGAGCGAGCACTTCTTGATTGATGGACGAGATGATTTTCATGTTTCGATTTCCTCGAGTGGATTGCAGGAGAACAAACGGGGGCCAGTGTGGCCTGCGGTATTGTCCGAGTCAAATGAAATGAGGTCTCCGGAAAAAAGCGTTTTAACCGGCCGGGGGAGGCCCGATTCCGGGAGCTAGCGCAGCAGCAAAATGCCGAGCACCGTGGCGCCATAGAACGCCACGTCCGCCATCAGGGGCAGGTCGGTCAGCAGGATTTGTTCGGGCCGGTCGCCCTTTTCCTGGCGATAGACAATATCCATGTAGCGGAACAGGCCGAAGACCACGAAGGGAATGGTCGCCCCCAGCCAGGGCGTGCCGAACTTGGCAATGGTGTCCGGCCAGAGGGTGTAGATCGAATAACAGACCAGCGTGGAAGCGCCCATCATCGTGATGAGCATGTCCAGCAACTGCTCGTGATAGCCATCCAGGGCGACGCGGGTCCCCAACCCCTCCAGGTTCACTTTTTCGTGCCGCCGCTTGCACAAGCCCAGGAACAACGCCAGCAGCATGGCGCACAGCAACAGCCAGGGGCTGATCACGACATGGATCACCACGGCGCCCGCCAGGGCCCGCAGCACGAAACCAAGCGAGATCACTATCACATCCACCAGCGCGATCCGTTTCAACCAGAGGGTATAGACCACCTGCAGGAGCAGATAGCCCCCGACCACCACCAGCAGGCCGGCATCCAACCGCCACGCCCCGCCCAGCCCCATGGCCAGCAGAACCGCCGCCACGCCGCCGGCGGACGCCGTTCCCACCTCCCCCGCTGCGATGGGGCGTTGCTTTTTCAGGGGATGCAGCCGGTCCTGCGGCGCATCCCGCAGGTCGTTGAAGATATAGACCGCACTGGAGACCAGGGAAAATGCCAGCGCCGCCAGGCACACCTTCCACAATTCCCAGGCCGCCAGATTCTGGTTGCGATCGCCCAGGGCGAACACGAACGCGGCGAAGACCACGATGTTTTTCGTCCATTGCTTGACCCGCAACAGGCGGGCCAGCGTCAAAACCGGTTTCATGCCCCCACCCCCGATCCCGCCGGCCCCGGCGGCAAGGCGGCCACGCTCCGGGGGTGCACGCGCCGCGGCCGGCGGCGGAATCCACACCGCGCCAGAAGCTTCCAGACCATCCACAACGCCTCATTGATGATGCCGCCGCTCATCTTTGACTGTCCTTCGCGCCGTTCCTCGAAAATGATCGGGGATTCCACGATCCGGAATCCCAGGTGCCAGGCCGTGTGCGTCATTTCGATCTGAAAGGAATAGCCGTTGGCATGAATCCCGTCCAGGTTGATCGCCGCCAGCACCTCGCGCCGGAAGCACTTGAATCCGCCCGTGGGATCGGAGAACGGCATGCCCGTGATCAAGCGAACATAAAGCGCGGCGCCCGAGCTCAGGATCAGCCGGTTCAGCGGCCAGTTGATCACCCGCAGCCCCCCCACATAGCGCGAGCCCAGCACCAGATCGGCGTTCTGCGCCACCGCGCGCAGTTGGGGCACGGCTTGCGGATCGTGCGAGAAATCGGCATCCATTTCCATGATGAACCGGTAATCCGGCCGTTCCAGGGCCCAGCGGAAGCCGGCCACATAGGCCCGGCCCAGCCCCTGCTTCTGCTGCCGGTGCAGGACGTGAATGCGGGGGTTTTCCGCCGCCAGCCGTGCGACCAGCTCGCCCGTGCCGTCGGGGGAATTGTCGTCCACGAAAAGGAGATCCGCCTCCGGACAGGCCGCCAGGACGGCCTTGGCCATGGGCTCCGCGTTTTCTTTCTCGTTGTAGGTCGGAATGATGACGAGCGTGTCGCTCATGGTAGGGCCATCTTATCGGGACCGGTGGCGGGGAACAATCCCAAATCCATGGAAAGCGCGGTTCTGCCCCCTTGGCGTCCCAAGGCGGCCTGCGCGGAACCGGCAATGTCCGCCAAGGCGTTGACCCAGGCCGTGGCCTCCTCCAGCCGCTGCCGGCTGGACCGGGTGACCCCGCTGTTCGGGATCGACTGCGCCAGCCGGGCATAAGCCACCGCATCCTTGGCCACCCGATGACTGCGCGCGAGATCCAGCCACGCCGCCGCCCCCGCGGATCCATCCACCGCGGCCGCCCAGGCCGGGGTTTCGGCCGCTTCGCGCTCTTCGGCGGCGGTCTGGGCCAGCTTCTGCAACGCCGCAAGATTGCTCGAGGCCAGCAGCCAGCCATGCAACACCACATACGCCGGGCGGTCCGAGGGCGACAGTTCGTCCACCCACTCGTCGCCCCCGGCGCTTTCCAGAACGTAGATCGTGGCCGGGGGAACCGGGACCGGGCGTAAGGTGAACGCGGCCCGGTACCGGGCGTTGTTCACATCCAGTACCCGCTGGATGGCTCGCTCGGCTTCGGCGGGATCCGCCACGGGCGCCGCCACCAGCAGGGTCGGCACGCGGAACCCCGCCAGCCCCAGCCGGCGAATCCAGCCCCACGCCAGGCGTCCGCCCAGTTCGCCATCCATCACCACCAAGGCCAAGCGGTCGTTCGCGGCCACGTCCAGGACCATGCGCAGGACATGGCGGGCTGTCGGGTCGAGGTCCAGTTGCATCAGGGCCTGCAGGAGCAGCGCGCGCCTCACCAAGGCGGCCGCGCACGGGGCGCCGCCCAGCAGGCGCGCCAACTCGCCAATGGCAGAGGCCGCCGGCCGGTCTTCGGGCACCCAGTCAACCCCCGCCGACGTTGCCGTCAACTCCACGCCACGCCCTTGCAGAACTGGAATGTCCACGGTGATGCCCGATGCGGAAAATGCGGCCGGATCACTGGGGTCCCGGAACCACAGGCGGTCCGGCACACGACGGTCGTCTTCGGCCGCGAACTGCGCGAAGGAGGGCTCCTCTTCCAGCAAGCGCCGCACATTGCCGTCGTACGCGGCCAATATCTCGGCAATCGCCAGGGGATTGGCCGATAGACAGGCCATCAGAATTCCTTCGCCAAACGCGATGGACAGCCGCTGGCCCGGGTCCAGGTCCGGTGTGTCCACCCGCCAGACGGACCGGCCGGGAAATTGTTCCATCCGGGTGAAACCGGGAAGGTTGAACAGCGCAAGTTGCCAACGCAGCTTCTGGCTCTGCCCCCCCAGATGACTGACTGCGATCCAGGCTGGCGGGCCGCCCCGACGACCGGGCAAATAGGCAAGCGTACCCTCGCGACCTGCCAGTTTTTCAAACCAGTCCCGTGATTCCTCGTCCTCGGCCAGGCCGGATAAATATTCAGGCTCCATCTGCAGCGCCCTCATCGCCACCCGCGCCAGGGGATTGGCCAGCAGTTCCGCCCACCGGGCTGGCAACGCCAGATGGCGGCCGACCAGGGAGGCTGAACCAGGGATGGGCCGATAAATCGCCATGGGATCATAGGGCACATGCCCCGCCCACCATACGCCGACGGCAATGGACACCCCCAGCAACGCCAGCGTCAGCAGCCGCTTGGGGCGAAAAAATCGCGCGCCCATGCGATCAGCCGGCCTGCCCGGACTGGGAACCGGCCTCGGAGTCGGCCTCCGGCTTCTGGCCGGCCGCAGGCTCGGCTGGTTTTTCGTTCAGGGTTTCAACATAGTTCAGTTTCAGCTCAGCCAGAATGTTCTGGAGCAGCTTGGTCTCCGCCTCGGTCAGGTTGCCTTTGGTTTTGGCCGCGAGCATGTCCAGCATGTCGATCGTGGTCTGGGCGGCCGGCAGGTTCTTTTCGATTTTATTCGTCAGCGGATTCAGCGTCTTGCCCAAGTGCTGCATGACGCCCGCCGCCAGGGAAATGACCAGGCCTTGGAAGAGGTTCTCATTCTGTTGGGTGTCGCTCATCATTCCACTCCTTCAGGAAAAGCCTTCTTCTCATACCCGAAGCCCGGCCCCCGATCAACCTGTTTCCACAGCAACCGGACCGGAAAAAGGCCGGGGCCACGGCCCCGGCCTGATGATGCCGCCTGAAATTGAATTCACTCCGCCGCTGCGGCGCCCTCGGGCACTTCTCCGGCGGATTCCGCTTCCTCGGGCGGCGCCTCTTCCGGCAGCTCCGCAGCCCGCACGTCGGACCGGACCGGCCGATAGCGCTGCCCCTGCCAGTACTTCCGGATCACGGCGCTGTCCAGCGGCCGGCTCTTATAGACGGATTGAATCTTGAAACGGAAGAACATGTCCATGCCGTCTCCGGCCGCCACCAGGTCTTCATAGATTTCCCTGGGCACATCCAGATACGTCAGGGACTGTCCGTCGTGCAGATTGCAGAACAACGTCTGATCTTCCGGCGAATAGCGCAAGACCGAAAACATCTCCGAACGGCCGATAACCCGCAGGCTCTCGTCCTCTTCGGGCAGGGTCTCGGGCATCGCCGCCGGTTCCTCCCCGGCCACCGCTTCCGCCCCCTCGGCTGCGGGTGCGGCCGCTTCCATCTGTTCCATTGCATCGAGCTTCGCCTGCAAAGCCGCCTTTTCCTCGGCGGCCTGCGCCTGGAAGGATTCGAGGGACGCGGCCAATTCCGCCTTCTCCTTTTCGGCAGTCTCCTGCGCGGCCTTTGCCTCCTGAACGGCCTTCTCCCCCTCGGCCTTGGCCGCCGCGATCGCCTCGTCCTTCGCCGCCAAATCCTTCGCCTGGGCTTCCGCCTGGGCTGCCTGTTCCTGGGTCTTTTGCGTCAGCGTCGCAACTTCCGCCTTGGCCCCCGACGCCTCGGATTGAACCGCCGACAGCGAATCCTTGGTGCCCGCCAACTCCATTTGCGCCGCCTGGATCGAATCCTGAACCTGTTGCACCACGCCAGCCAGTGCGGCGGAATCCTGAAGGACAGCAGCGGTCAGCGGCACGGGCTCAACCGGAACCGCGGCGGGCGCCTGGGCCTCGCCGGCTTCCGCACCTTCTTCCGCCGGAACCGCAGTGGTCTCGGGCTCCGCGGGCGCCAGTTCCTGAATTCCCGCAGCGGCCGCCACTTGCACCAGAGCCTCGCGCAAGGCGGCGGCCTTCTGGGCCTGCTGCTGGTTGACAAACGCCAATCCCCCCACGCCGATCGCCAATATTCCCACCAGTACCCACGCCACGACCGTCATCGCTTTCATCGGAGTCTCCTTTTAAACATGGCTGTCTCGACTTGGAAATTGGAACGCATGCGCCCTGTTATGTCAAGAATTCCCGTCCCGGGCTCATATCCAGCGGGTCACATCCAGTATTGGCGATCCAGGGAACGGTATTGCACCGCTTCGGCCACGTGATCCGCAGCAATCTCTTCCATCCCGGCCAGATCCGCAATGGTGCGGGCCACCTTCAGGATGCGGTCATAGGCCCGGGCGCTCAGATGCAGGTCGGCCATCGCGGCCTTCAGCAGGCCCTGGGCATCGTCGTTCAGCCCGCAATGCCTGTGGACATCCTTCGCCCGCATGCCCGCGTTGCAATGGATGGCATGCCGGCCTTTGCTTTTCTCGAACCGCCCGGCCTGGACCGCCCGCGAGGCCACCACCCGTTCGCGGATCGCCGCGGAGCCTTCGCCCTTCTCCAGCGACGCCAGCTGCTGGTAATCCATGGCGGGCACCTCGACGTGGATGTCGATCCGGTCCAGCAATGGCCCCGAAATCCGGTTTCGGTAGCGTTGCATTTGGATCGGCGTGCACCGGCAGGGCTTGCGGGCATCCCCGTAATGCCCGCACGGGCAGGGATTCATCGCCGCGACCAGCATGAAGCGGCACGGAAACGCCACCGAGGCCGCCGCGCGGGCAATGGTCACCACACCATCTTCCAAGGGCTGGCGCATCACTTCGAGCACATTGCGGTGAAATTCCGGCAGTTCGTCGAGAAACAACACCCCGTTGTGCGCCAGGCTCACCTCCCCCGGCATGGGGTGTGTGCCTCCACCCAACAGCCCCGCATCGGAAATCGTGTGGTGCGGAGAGCGAAACGGCCGGCCATGAACCACGGCCTGATGCGCCGGCAACACCCCGGCAATGCTGTGAATCTTGGTCGTCTCCAAGGCCTCTTCCAGCGTCAGCGGGGGCAGGATTGTGGGCACCCGCTTGGCCAGCATGGACTTGCCCGTCCCCGGAGGTCCCACCAGCAGGATGTTGTGCCCGCCCGCCACCGCCACCTCAATCGCCCGGCGGGCGAATTCCTGCCCCTTCACATCGGCATAATCTTCATCATAGAGCGTGCCCCCGGCAAAGGCGGCCTGCATGTCCACGGCAAACGGCGGAATCGCCTTCCGGCCTTCAATGAAATCCGCGGCTTCGCGCAGGTTTGCCACGGGATGAACCGCGATGCCGTCCACCACGGCCGCCTCCTCGGCATTTTCCGGCGGCACCAGGATGCCCTTGCGCCCCTCGGCACGCGCCCGCAGCGCGATCGGCAGCACGCCGCGCACCCGCCGCACCTCGCCGCTGAGCGCCAGTTCGCCCGTCACGCAGTAGTCCGTCAACCGCGAACCATCCATTTGGTCTTCCGCGGCCAGCATCCCCAACGCGATGGGCAAATCAAAGCTGGGACCTTCCTTCTTGATGTCCGCCGGCGCCAGGTTCACGGTCGTCCGGCCCATCGGCGGCGAAAACCCCGAATTGATCAGCGCGGTCCAAACCCGGTCGGAACTCTCCTTCACCGCCGCGTCCGGGAGTCCCACCACCACCACCTTCGGCTCCCCGTGCCCCGCATTGACCTCGATCTCCACCTCGTAGGCATCCACCCCGAACACCGCCCCGGAATAGACTTTTGCCAACATAAGGGGTCAGTCCTATGATTTAATGTTTTTGATTTTGGAGAAGGGCTCGAAACCCCACTCTCCGCGCTTTGCCGTTTCGATTCTTTTCAGAAACTCCGAGAAGTTTGTGGCCTTGCCCATCTGGAGCCGCTCCTTGATCCAGCCTGTGCTGACGGCAGAATGTCGCCGCGCCAGCCAAGCCAAGGCATATTTCTGGGGACTGTTCTTGATCATGGAGGCCAACGCGGTCTCTTGTAACCCCAGCTTGGCCATCCCGGCAACAATCAAAGCGTCCGCTTGGCTTTCGTCGTGGGTCCGCACTTCCTCCCCGCTAAAGGAACTCCGCTTGCCCTTTCTCAAGGCGCCTCCCAGCCGCGCGAGCATTTCCTGCCGGAATGCGGCGCCCCCCACCATCCACCCGCGCCTGATTTTCTGCCAAGTCTCGTCGGCCAGCCAAGGTTTGTCCCCGTGCCAAACCTCTTCCACCCGAGTGCCCATATACGCCCCATACTTCCTCCGCCCCGCGGAAGTGTCGGCCAGGCCAAGGCAGCCGAGCACGCGGTCTGCAGTCAGCCAACCGGGCCGCGGAGCCGTTCCGATATAGGCGGGATAACTACTCCAGCGGTAGTCCTGCAGTTTTGACGTCTTGAAGTTGTACCCCCTCATGCGGGCCGGGTTGAGATGAATATAGGTTGCCACCGGCAGGAAATACTGGGCGCCCGGCTCCACCGGAATTGCCTTGTAGCGCCCTTGGAATAAATGCCCCGACTCGCGATGCGACACGTTGAACCGCTTGGTGTAGGTGCTTTGCAGCCATTGCATCCCGGCTACCAGATTGGGCTCCGGAGTTTCCAGCAGCAAATGGTAGTGATTTCCCATCAGAACATAGGCATGTACCTTCCAGCCTGTCCGCTCGCACACCTCGGCCAGCGCGGCCAGAAACATGGCGTTATCCTGATCCGTCCTGAATAGTTTCTGCTGGCGATTCCCCCGGCTCATCACGTGATAGACCGCCCCCGCATATTCCACTCGTGGTTTTCTCGGCATGCCCTCCACTTTCGCCCCATACGCGTCGCCCCGTCAATCTAATAACATTAAATCATAGGACTGACCCCTTTTGCTACTTTTTCTCCTTCTCCACTCCCTCCAGCTCCGCCTGGCGGTCGCGGGACAGATCCACTCCCGCAAAATCCTTCGTGGCGGGCAGCTGCATCACCAGGCGGTCCAGCATGTCCACCTGCGCCATGCCTGTCACGACTTCAAACCCCAGCAAATGCCCGCCGAACGACCGGTCCCGACTGATGAAATGAAAATGCCAGCCCGACACGTTCACCCCGACCACGTATGGCGGACACCGGAACCCAACGATAGTCCCGGGGATGTCCTTGCACGTGAATACCGGCTGCGACGCCGCCACATCCTTCAGCAACGGATACGGCCGGCTCTGCGCCGGTACGCTGCGCGTGCGCACCATCTTGAAATGCCCGTCCATCCGGATCGCCGCAAACCAGTTCTGTCCCGCCGCCTCGCGGTCCAGCAGCTGTTCAACCCCCTCCATGTCCAGCCCCGAGGGAACAGCCACCTGCCGCTCCGGCTGAAACCGGCAAACGGCCGCAAACGGCGTTTCCCCGTCCAGATCCGGCGAATACACCCGGCCATCCGCGCGTACCTGGTGGAACTGACCGTCCAGCAGCACCATTTCACCGTCCAGATCATCAAACGTGCCGATTCCAAAATTCCCGTGCCGCCGCAGCTCCCGCAAGGACAGGTCCCCGTCATAGACCCCGGCCAACAGCGCATCAATCGTGGACGTCTGGAACAGCGTGTTCCGCGAGGGTCCCGCACACCCCGCCAGCGCCACTGCCATCCACCCCCCCGCCAACACAAGCCATCGCCTCGTCATCCTGCACCTCCAAAACTAACGCCGACTGTAAAAAGGGGGCCGAAACGGGGTCCGTCCCATGAATAAATTTTATTGGAGACCGACATCTTTTAATTTGGTGAATTCGGGAAGATTGTCGGGTGAGACTTCGGCCAACCGGGGCAGCAGCTGGTCCTTGGGCGAGACGACGGGGGCTGCCGGATCGTCCCAAGGGATGGCGAGGGAGGGGTCGTTCCATAGAATGCCGTATTCGTCGCCGGGGGCATAAAAATCGGTGCACTTATAATGAAAATCCGCAATGTCCGTCAGGACGCGGAAGCCGTGGGCGAAGCCTTCGGGAATGAAAAGCTGGCGGCGGTTTTCTTCCGACAGTTCGACGATGACATACTTCCCGAAAGTCGGCGAACCGCGGCGGATATCGACGGCCACGTCGAGCACCGCGCCGCGCAGCACGCTCACCAGCTTGCCCTGCGGGTGCTTCAATTGATAGTGCAGACCGCGCACCGTGTCCTGGCGCGAGCGCGACAGGTTGTCCTGTACGAAAACGCAGTCGAGTCCAGCGGCGGCGTATTCCCTGGTCTGGTAGGTCTGGAGGAAGAATCCGCGCGAGTCGCCGTGGACTTTGGGCGTGAACAGCAGCACTTCTGGGAGGGAGGTCTTTTCGCAAGCCAGTCCCATTGGATCACCCCCGCCCCTCGTCCGCTAGTTGGAGCAAATACTGGCCGTAGGCGTTTTTGACCATTTCTTCGCCCAGGCGGCGGAGCTGGGCGGCATCGATCCAGCCTGAACGGAACGCGATTTCCTCGAGGCAAGCGATCTTGAGCCCCTGGCGTTCTTCGATGGTTTGCACGAAATTCGAGGCCTGCAACAGAGACTCATGCGTGCCGGTGTCGAGCCAGGCAAAACCGCGGCCCAGCAGTTCCACGCGCAGCTGGCCTTTTTCGAGGTATTTCCGATTCAGGTCAGTGATTTCGAGCTCGCCGCGCGGCGAAGGCTTAAGGGCGGCGGCCATGTCGCACACCGTGGAGTCATAGAAGTACAGGCCCGGCACCGCGTAGTGGGATTTGGGCTTCTTGGGTTTTTCCTCGATGCCCAGCACCTTGCCGGTGGGGTCGAATTCCACCACGCCGTAGCGTTCGGGATCCTTCACCGGATAGCCGAAAATCAATCCGCCCTCGGTCAGCTTTCCGGCGCGGCGCAGAATTCCGGTAAGCCCCATGCCATGGAAGATGTTGTCGCCCAGGACCAGCGCCACTGGCGAGCCGGCGACGAATTCGCGGCCGATGAGGAACGCCTGCGCCAGGCCTTCCGGCCGCGGCTGCTCCGCATAGGCGAACCGCAGGCCAAGCGCCGTGCCATCCCCCAGCAGCGCACGGAACCGGGGCAGGTCTTCGGGGGTACTGATGATCAGGATGTCGCGAATGCCGGCCAGCATCAAAACCGACAGCGGATAATAAATCATCGGCTTGTCGTATACCGGCAGGAGCTGCTTGCTCAGGGCTCGGGTAATGGGATAAAGCCGCGTTCCCGAGCCGCCCGCCAACACGATGCCTTTCATCCGCCGTTTCCTTTCGAATGCCACCACCGGTCAGATTCGTCAAACCCGGGTGTTTCTTCAAGCCGTTTCCGCCATTTCCCGGGGAGGAAATGGACGACCTGGTGTGCCTGGCGGGGGTCGAACCCACAACCTTTAGCTCCGGAGGCTAACGCTCTGTCCAATTGAGCTACAGGCACTCGTGCGGTCAAATCGGGGACACTACGAGGCTCCCCGGGAACTGACAAGTGCAAAAGCGCCTCCGGTTGGGCATGGGGCCAGCCGGTAGATGTTGGAATGAATTGTCAACATTGTCAGTGTCTGACACTGATAGTCAACGGTTCCGGTGCAGCAGACTGAAGCCAACCACCTGACAGCTCATGACGGGAACCCAGGGGATCAGGTCGGGGCGCCACTGGGGCCGGTCCACCATCGCATCTGAAAGGATGATGAACAGATAGAAAAGGAAGAGCAGGACCAGCGCGATCCCGATGCCGATGCTCGATTCCTTGCGGTGGGACCGAATGCCCAGGGGGATGCCCAGCAGGGCAAAGGAGAAGCACGACAGCGCCAGGGCCAGCCGCTGGTTGGCATCCACCGCCATCTT
The DNA here is from genome assembly GCA_012514035.1 of Lentisphaerota bacterium. Classification (GTDB taxonomy): domain Bacteria; phylum Verrucomicrobiota; class Kiritimatiellia; order CAIQIC01; family Lenti-01; genus Lenti-01. Next base: position 15,117 of record JAAZBB010000002.1, read on the forward strand.
GGCGCGCATCCGGGAGACATTCTGCTCGAGAATGTCCGGAAACACCTGGCGCACATTCCGGATGGCATGCACCAATTCGCCAAAGGTCATGTCGGAGGGTTTCTTGAAAATCCTGGTTTTCTTGAGCATCTGCTGGAGGTCGAGGGTGACCGGGTAGCTTTCCGCGCTGAGCGTCCGGGCTTTGGACAGGTCATGCGGATCGGCCTGGTCGAATTCCGTCAACCGGACATGTTCGAGGTCGATTTTCATCACGCGCGATTCTTCCTGGAACGCCACGCGTCCGGACCGGGCGCGCACTTCGGCCAGCGCGTTCGTCCCCTCGAACTGATACAGAATGATATCCTCCAGTTGCAGGCCATTCTTCTTCCCCACATAGATTTTCAGGCCGGGAAAATCACTGACAAACCGGCCTTCGTCCAGCAGGGCCAACGGATCTTCCTCGCCCAGGGCGCGGAGCATCTGGCGGCGGGCGAAATGGCTGCGGGGCGAGAGTTCCGCGTTGATATACAGGCAGAGGAGCGAGAGCAGCACCGCGCACAGGAGGATCGGCGCCGCCACCTGCCACAGGCTCACCCCGCAGGCTTTCATGGCCACGATTTCCCCATCGGCCGACAACCGGCCGAAATGCAGCAGCACAGTGGTCAGCAGGCTCATGGGAATCACGAAGGACAGGGTAAAGGGAATGTTCAGAGCAAAGATTTTCAGGATCAGCGGCCCCGAAATCCCGCGGGACATATAGTCGATGGCCTGCACGACCGCGCCCACGTACATCACGAAGGTCAGCACGACCAGGGCCACGAGGAAGCCCTTGATGAAATCACCCAGCAGATAGCGGTTGAAGACACGGATCATCGTCCGCCACCCTCCCGCCGGCGGGCAGCGTCGAGGGTATTGCGCAGCAGCATGGTTACGGTCATCGGGCCCACGCCGCCCGGCACGGGGGTGATGGCCGAGGCCTTGGCGGCCACGGCTTCGAAATCCACATCCCCCACCAGCCGGTAGCCGGCCGGACGGGCGGGATCCGGGACACGGTTGACGCCGACATCGACGACCACCGCCCCGGGGCGGATCATGTCCGCCGTCAGGGTACCGGGGCGGCCTGCGGCCACCACAACAATATCGGCCGTCCGCGTGAAACGCGCCAGGTCGAAGGTGCGGGTGTGGCACAGGGTCACCGTGGCATCCACTCCTTTTTGGGACAGCAAAAAGGACAGGGGGCGCCCCACGATCTGGCTGCGTCCGATCACGACCACGGCCGCACCGGCGAGAGGCACTTCTGAACGGCGCAGCATTTCCAGCACCCCTAGCGGAGTGCAAGGGACGAAGGTGGTTTGGCCCAGCACCAGGCGTCCGATGTTCAGCGGATGGAAACCGTCCACATCCTTGGCCGGATCGATGGCTTCAATGATGTCCCGTTCGATGGCCGGGTCCGGCAGGGGCAGCTGCACCAAGACCGCATCGATGGTCTCATCCGCGTTCAGCGCCTGCACGGCGGTCAGGATACCGGCGCGGCCCGCCGCGGCTGGCAGGTGGATTTCGCGGGAGAGAATGCCGGCGGCGGCACAAGCTTTTTCCTTGCCCGTGACATAGGAGCGGGAGGCGGGATTGTCTCCCGCCAGCACCACGCCCAGGCCGGGCGCGCGACCGGATTTGTCCTGCCAGGCGGCTACCTCGGCGGCGATTTCAGCACGCAGGCCGGCGGCCAGCGCCTTCCCATCCAGGATGCGGGCACTCATGGGGATTTCCTCCCTCAGAAGCGATAGCGCACGGTCAACTGCGCAGAGGTGCCATCAAACCAGTCTGCGCGGGCGCCGAAGGACAGGTTTTCCAGCAGCCACAACTCTACGCCGCCGACAATCCCCAAGGCCTGGGACTCCTCGAAATCCTGTTGGAGATCGCCGCGGGTCCAGGTTCCGTCCAGCTTGGACCAGGCGGGCCCGGCATAGACCGCCAGGCTGTGGAACTCGCCCATGTAGAAATTACGAAAGCTGCGGGCGAACGTCAGGTGATAGTCGATCGGAAGCATGCACCTTGTCTCGCTCCATTCGATTTCGCCGGCCCCGCCATCGTCGGTGGTCCGGAAGGCGTATTCGCCGGCCAGAGCCACCGTCACACGCCAGGAGGTACGCGCCACCCCCTCATAGATCTGCCAGAGGTTTACCCGGGCGCCGGCCAGGCCGCCGGCCCCATAGTCGAACTCATGGTGTATGGCATTGTCCAGGCGCGCATCGGAGACGCCGGCCTGCCCGTAGAGCAGCAGCCAGGCCCAGGGGGCAACGCCGACGGTCACGTCCGCCAGATGGCCGCGCAACTTCCATTCCGCGCCTTCCAGTTCGACCGGGCGCGACAAGCGGGCATAGACCAGACCGGCCTGCCATGGCACCGGGTCGTGCCACGTCAGCAAGGCATTCGGCGCGCTGGAATCTTCCGTGAGGTTCTGCTGCCCCGCCGCCCTGGTGACCCCCAGCGCCAGCAATAACAGCCAACATGCCGTTCTTCTCATGGGATTTCCTTTCCAGGGGAGTCATCGGATTCCGCGGGGGCCGCATCGGCGGCCGGAGATGGCTCCTCCTCCCCGGGTTCCACCAGGGTGGCGCTCATCACGACGTCGTCGTCTTCCAGATTGATCAGTTTCACGCCCTGCGCCGAGCGGCCCGTGATGCGCACGCCGTCCACCGGCATGCGGATCATGGTGCCCTGTTTGGTCACGATCATCATGGCATCCTCGGCGTGCACGCTCAAGGCCGTAACGAGGTCGCCCGTTTTTCCGGTGAGGTCGTTGGCGATCAGGCCCTTGCCACCGCGTTTCTGGACGCGGTACTCGGAAAACGGCGTGCGCTTGCCGAAGCCTTTTTCGGTCACGGTGAGCAGCATGGCGTCTTCGCGCACAACCTCCACGCCTTCGACGACATCGCCCGTCTCGAGCGAGATGCCGCGAACGCCGCCGGTGGCGCGGCCCATGGGCCGCGCGTCTGACTCGCGGAAGCGGATGCCCTGACCCCGGCGTGTCACCAGCACCAGATCGTCCTGGCCTCCGGTCAGCTCGACGCCGATCAGCCGGTCGCCCTCCTCGACGTTGATGGCGATGATGCCCGCCGCGCGCACGTTCTGGTAGGCATCCAGCGCCGTCTTCTTGACGGTTCCCTTTTCCGTGGCAAAGAACAGGTACTTGTCCGGATCGAAGCCGCGGATGGGGATGATGGCCGCGATTTTTTCGCCGCCCTGCATGTCGAGGAGGTTGACGAGGGCCTTGCCGCGGGAATCGCGGGCCCCCTCGGGGATTTCGTAGGCCTTCTTGAAGTACATGCGGCCCTGCTCGGTGAAGAACAGCATCCAGTCGTGGGCAGAGCAGTTGAACACGTGCTCGACGTAGTCCTCGTCCTTCGTGTCCATGCCCACGACGCCCTTGCCACCGCGTTTCTGCTCGCGATAGACGCTCGTCGGAGTACGCTTGACATAGCCGGCGTGGGAGAGCGAGATCACGCAATCCTCGTCTGCCACGAGGTCCTGGATGTCGATTTCGCCCTCGTCGGCCACGATGTCCGTGCGGCGCTCGTCGGCGTAGTCCCTGCGGATGGCCAGCAAGTCGTCCTTCATCACGCCGAAGAGCTTGGCGTTATCGGCCAGCAGTTCCTTCAGATAGGCGATGCGTTCCTGGATGGCTTGGTATTCGGCCTCGATCTTGTCGCGCTCCAGCCCGGTCAGCTGGTAGAGGCGCATATCCAGGATGGCGTTGGCCTGGATCTCGGAGAAGCCGAACCGGCCGATCAATTGGACGCGGGCCTCGTCGCGATGGCGGGCGGCGCGGATGATGCGGACCACCTCATCGAGGTTGTCCAGCGCTTTCAGCAGGCCTTCCAGGACGTGGGCCCGGGCTTCCGCCTCGCGCAGCTCGAACTTTGTCCGTCGCGTCAACACCTCGAACCGGTGCTCGATAAAGCACGCCAGCAGATCCTTGAGGTTCATAACCCGGGGCCGGCCGTGGTCGATCGCCAGCAGAATCGCCCCGAAAGTGGTGCCCAGCTGGGTCTGCTTGAAGAGGTTGTTCAGCACCACCTGGCCGATCGCCCCGCGCTTGAGCTCGACCACCACGCGAATGCCGTCCTTGTCGGATTCGTCGCGCAGGTCGCTGATGTCCTCGATTTTCTTTTCGTGCACCAGCTCGGCGATTTTTTCGATCAGTGCCGCCTTGTTCACGGCGTAGGGAATTTCGGTGATGACAATCCGCTCGCGCTCGGCCTTCCACGGTTCCACGGCGGCCTTGCCGCGCAGCCGCAGGTGGCCGCGGCCGGTTTCGTACATGGCGCGGATCGGGCCGAGCCCGCACAGCGTGCCGCCGGTCGGGAAATCCGGTCCCTTCACGAACCGCATCAGGTCCGCCACGGCGGCCTCGGGGTGGTCGATCAGGTGGATGGTGCCGTCGATGATTTCGCCGAGGTTGTGCGGGGGGATATTGGTGGCCATGCCGACCGCAATACCCGTCGAGCCGTTGACCAGCAGGTTCGGGATGCGCGCGGGCAGCACTTTCGGCTCATCCAGGGATTCGTCGAAATTCTTCTGCATTTCGACGGTATCCTTGTCGATGTCCGCCAGCAATTCCTCGGCCAGTTTGTCCAGCTTGCACTCCGTGTAGCGGTAGGCCGCCGCGGGATCGCCGTCGATGCTGCCGAAGTTGCCCTGGCCCTTGACCAGCCTGTAGCGCATGGAGAAATCCTGCGCCATGCGCACGAGCGTGTCGTAGACTGCGGCATCGCCGTGGGGATGATAGTTGCCGATGACCTCACCGACGACCTTCGCGCACTTCACAAACGCCTTGGCATGCGTCCAGCCCCGCTCGCGCATGGCAAAGAGGATGCGCCGGTTGCCCGGCTTGAGGCCGTCGCGCGCATCCGGCAGGGCGCGGCCGACGATGACCGACATCGAGTAGTCGATGTAGGCCTTCTGCATTTCCTCTTCGATGTCGATCCGCTCGATGCGGTCGGGCGCGTTCTGGGGGGCGGCCGCCGCCGGGAGATTCTCGCCCGCGGCCTCGCCGCCGGCTTCGGGTTTCAGTTCGTCGCTCATGAGGGGGCTCTGCTGCTTTCGTTATTCACTGGCTCGTTTTCTTTCACCAGCACAAAGGGGACCGGCACGGGCCGGTATCGCATCCGCTCGGCCGGCTCGTCCAGCCGGAGCGTTTCTTCCAGAAACCGGTCGTACTGTTCCGGCGTCATCGGCGGCGCCGGGGGCGGCGGCGCCGGCCAAACCGGAAAATCCAAGGCGGGCGTTTTCATGCCAGCTCCCGGATCAGGCCCAGCCACTTGGCCGAAGCATGTTTCAAGCAAAGCGCTTCAAATCGCGGGGAGCGCACGTCCACGCCGTTGTTTGCGATCAAGGCCAGAATATCGCCGAGATCCTTGCCGCGGGTGGAGGATTGCGCAACAGAAAACAGTTTCATGGCCAGCAAATGATCCAGACAAGGCACGCGCACGCCCACCCGGGATACTTCGGTCGCGATGGAAGCCGATTCGAGTTGCCGGAACGTATCGGCGGACAAATAGATGAAATCCACGATTCGGTAACCCGGTTTGTGGAAACGGGAATACAAGTCCGGTTGTTCGTGCAGGACCGCATAGCCCAGTTCCGCCATGCGGCGCGCGACCGCGTCCTGGTTCGTCTTGTCGCAGGCGAAATCGATATCGCCCGTGGCGCGCTCGACGTGGTGCGCCAGCAAAGACAAGCCGCCCACGAGCAAAAACGGGAAGCCGCCGGCCCGCAAGGCTTCCACGAGCCCGGCGAATTCGGTGTGGATTTTGTTGTGGCTTGCGCTCATGGGCTTTCGGGACGCGTCCTCAGACGTCCAAATTCCGCACGTTGAGGGCGTTTTCCTCGATGAAGGCGCGGCGGGGTTCGACCTCGTCGCCCATCAGGACGGTGAAGGTCTGGTCGGCGCGTACGGCGTCATCGAGCTGCACCTGGAGGAGCTTGCGTTTGGTGGGTTCCAGGGTGGTTTCCCAGAGCTGGTCGGGATTCATTTCGCCCAGGCCCTTGTAGCGCTGGATGCTCAGGCCGCGCCGACCGACCTCGCGCACGAGATCCAGCAGGTCGCCCAGCGCGAAGACGGGCGCCTTTTTGCCGTCCACTTCGGCTTCGTAGATGGGTGCACCGTTGCGCAGCAGGGCCGGGATGCCGAATCCCAGCGCCTGAAGCTGCGCGAACTGCTTGACCAGGCCGGGGGCCAGATGCAGTTCGTCCCACTTGAACTGGGATGGATCCAGGGGGCCCATGCGGGCTTCGGCGTCCTCGCGAATCTTGCGCATTTCCTCGTCGGTGAAGGCCAGGTGGATTTCCTGGTTTTCGACGTCGCCGCCGGGCGGAATCACCCGCACGCGGTAGAGCGGCAGGCGGTTGTTCGCGGCGTCATAGCGCTTGACGTATTCATCGAAATCCACGCTCTTGCGGGCCATGGCTTCGGCGATGTGCTCGACCTCCTCGAGGATCTTGAGCACTTCGGCCATCTTGCCGTCTTCCAGCGCGGGCGTGCCGTCGAGGTTCAGCATGCACACGTCCTCGATGCCCAGTTCGATGAGCACCCGCGAGAGATGGCGGTCGTTATCGATGTAGCGCTCCTGCTTCTTGCGCTTGATCTTGTAGAGCGGCGGCTGGGCGATGTAGACGAACCCGCGCTCGATCAGCTGGGGCATCTGCCGGTAGAAGAAGGTCAGCAGCAGCGTGCGGATGTGCGAGCCGTCCACATCGGCGTCGGTCATGATGATGATCTTGTGGTAGCGCGCCTTGTCCACGTCGAACTCGTCGCGGCCGATGCCCGCCCCGATGGCGGTGATCATCGTGCGGATTTCCTGGTTGTTGAGCATCTTGTCGAGCCGCGCCTTCTCGACGTTGAGGATCTTGCCGCGCAGCGGCAGGATGGCCTGGAACTTGCGGTCGCGGCCCTGCTTGGCCGAACCGCCGGCCGAGTCGCCTTCCACCAGAAACAGCTCGCACAGCGCCGGGTCGCGCTCAGAGCAGTCGGCCAGTTTGCCGGGCAGGGAGCCCGAATCCAGCGCGCCCTTGCGGCGGGTCAGGTCGCGCGCCTTGCGCGCCGCCTCGCGGGCCCGTGCCGCCAGCACGCCTTTCTCGACCACTTTGCGGGCAACCGCCGGGTTTTCCTCGAAGTGCGTCGCCAGCCCCTCGTTGACGATGGAGGACACGATGCCTTCAACCTCGCTGTTGCCCAGCTTGGTCTTGGTCTGGCCTTCGAACTGCGGATCGGGCACCTTGACGCTCACCACGGCCACGAGGCCCTCGCGGATGTCCTCGCCGGACATCGCATTCTCTTCCTTGAGGATCTTGTTCGCCCGCCCGTAGGTGTTCACCACGCGCGTCAGCGCACTGCGGAAGCCGCTGAGATGGGTGCCGCCCTCGATCGTGTTGATGTTGTTGGCGTAGGTCAGCACCGACTCCGCGTAGCCGTCGTTGTACTGCAGCGCGATCTCGACGGCGACGCCGTCCTGTTCCTTTTCGAAATAGATCGGCTCGGGATGCAGGGTCACCTTGTTCTTGTTGAGGTGCTGGACGAATTCGCGGATGCCCCCGTCGTAGCGGAAGGTTTCTTCCCGCATCGTCCCGTCCTGCTGCTCCTGGCGGAAAACGATCTCGATGCCCTTGTTCAGGAACGCCAGCTCGCGCAGGCGCGCCGCCAGGATGTCCCAGGAAAATTCGAGCGTGCTGAAGATCTGGTCGTCGGGATACCACGTGACCCTGGTGCCGCGGTCCGTGCACGAACCGATGACCTCCAGCGGGGACTTCGTCACGCCGCGCTCGAAGCGCATGCGGTAGATTTTGCCTTCGCGCCGGACTTCCACTTCCATCCATTCGCTCAGGGCATTCACGCAGCTCACGCCCACCCCGTGGAGGCCGCCCGACACCTTGTAGCTGCCGTGATCGAACTTGCCGCCCGCGTGCAGCATGGTCAGCGCCACCTCCACCGCGGGCTTCTTCAGTTTCGGGTGCGGATCCACCGGGATGCCGCGGCCATTGTCGGACACCGAAATGGATCCGTCGGCGGCAAGTTCCACCTCGATCCGCGTGCAATGGCCCGCCAAGGCCTCGTCGATGGAGTTGTCCACCACTTCATACACGCAATGGTGCAGGCCGCGCTGGAACGTGTCCCCGATGTACATTGCAGGCCGTTTCCGGACCGCTTCCAGCCCTTCCAAAACCTGGATTTTCGACCCGTCGTAGCTTTCGCGCTTCGCCGGGGCTTCCCCACGACCCAAATCAGTGTTTTCCTGCGTAGCCATGTTTTGTCTTTTTGCTATACAATTAATTAAGAGAATCTATCGAAAATCCGCCGCCCGCACAATAAAAAAAGCACCGGAACCCGATCAAGTAAAACGGTTATGATTTTTAGCTGTCCCAAGGGGTCGCGAAGGCCCAAAAATCCGGTTTTAGGCCATTTTCAGGCTGTTTTTCGCTTTTTTACGGTTTTTTGAGGCCGGATTTTGCTAAAAATGTAGAAATTTTACGGAAAATCGTCCGAATTTTTGTTTTCCATCCGCCTTTTTCTGAAAAAATCCTTAATCAAGGCCGTACATTCCTCTTCCAGGACCCCCGACATTACCTCGGCGCGGTGATTCAGCTCCCCAGACTGCAGGATAGGGAACCGGGAGACGGCCCCGCCGCGCAAGGGATCGGTCATGCCCCAGACCACCAGCGGAATCCTGGCCAGCACAATGGCCCCGGCGCACATCGGACAGGGCTCCTTGGTGACATACAAAATGCTGTCGGTCAGCCGCCAATCCCCCGTCGCGGCGGCGGCTTGGGTAATGGCAATCATCTCCGCGTGAGCGGTGGGATCGTTCAGGGTCCGGGTCTGGTTCCAGGCCCGGCCGGTCAGTTTGCCGCCGCTGTACACCACCGCTCCGACCGGGACTTCGCCCGCGGCGGCAGCCTGATGCGCCTGAGCCAGGGCCAACCGCATCCGCGCCACATGAACGGCTCCGTCCAGATGCGGGCCGCTCATGGCGCGCCCTCGGGCCCAAGGACCCAGCGTTTATTGAACCAGAAGTAATCCTCCGGATGCGCCTGCACCGACTCGCTGAACCGGTCCATGATATATTGCATGATCCGGCGCCCATCGGCTTCCTCGCTCGCGTTCTGGTCAGGCTCGATCCGGCCCGTCAGGCTCCACTCGTGCCGGGTCCAGCCGCTGCGAACCACCTGGCCCGTCAGGATCGGCAAACCGGCCGAACGGGCATAACGGACCGTGCCCAGGGGAACGAGCGTTTCCGCCTCCAGGAAACGCACGGACACCCCGCCGCTCTTGGCGCGCACGTCGGGCAGGATGGTCAACACTTTGTTGCCGGCCACCAACTTGCGTGCTACTTCCCCGATGTCCCGGCTGTGGGTATCGATGGCCTCCACGCCCGTTCGCGTGCGCACCCGGTTGAGCCACGCATTCACCAACGGATTCTTCTGCTTGCGCACCAGCGTGATCAAGTGCACGCCCTGGGATTGCAGCGCGATGCCCGCCAGCTCCCAGTTGCCCATGTGCGGCACCGCGATGATCAGTCCGCGGCCCCGGGAAAGTTCCGTCCGGACCTGGTCCACCGGGCCCTGCGCCATGTGGCGCGTCACCCACTCCCGGCGGATCCGGGACAGTTTCATGCCCTCGACCACCGTAAACACCAGGTTGCGGTAGGCCAGCCAACCGATGCGGGCCAATTCCGGCGCACCCAGTTCGGCGCCGAGGGCCTGCCGCAGGCGGCGAAACGTGCGGACCCGCAATTGGCGATTGGCGGCATAGGCCACGCGGGCCGCGCCCCAGGCCAATGCCAGCGCCACGCGGTGCGGCAACACCCCCACCAGCCAGGAGACACAACGCAGGGCCGCGTATTCAATTCTGTGGGTCAACCTGACTTTCATGGCTCCGGCGTCCTCTCGCGCAGGACGCGGAATCCCACATCCCGCCCGCGGTAATCCTCCGGAAAAAGCTGCCGGTGATCGATCCGCAGCAGGACGGGATCCCGCTCCGCCCAGCTCCCGCCCCGTGCTATCCGCTGGCCGGCGGGAATTCCCGGTTCGGCCGCATTCCATTCAAATAAGTTGCCGGCCATGTCGAACAATCCGAAGCCGTTGGCCACATGCCGGCCGCCCCGGGGCGCGGGTCCGGGAGCATCAAACCGGGCCAGTTCCGAAGGATGGCCGCCCCACCCCCAGGGATAAGGCGCGCCGTCAACCCCGCCCCGGGCCGCGACCTCCCATTCCGCCCCGACCGGCAAACGCACCCGGCGGCCGGTCTGGTGCGATCGCCACTGGCAATAGGCCTCCGCTTCGGCCGCCGTCACCTCCGCCACCGCCTGGCGACGCATTCCTCGCCTGGCAACGTATTTCCCTCCGGCGCGACGGATAATCTGTGCCGTTTCCGGAAAATCGATGGCCCCGGAGTGGTTCAGAAAACGAACAAACTCCGCGACGGTCACCTCGCAACGCCCCAGGTCGAACCCGCCGGCGGGACCGGAACGGGCCGCGTGACAGGGCACCTGCACCCACCCCGCCGCCCAGCAGGCTCCGCAGGCCAGCCAACCACCCATCCACAGGCTCCATCCTCGATTCATGGCCACATTTAAGCGCATCCGGCTTTGACATTCCATTGCTAAATCCCCATACTGATTTGTTGAAAGTCAATTTGACGCGAAAGGTGGCGTACGATGGAAACGCACAAGGCAAAATGCGGCGGGTATGGCATGGTCACCGGAATCTACTGGGTCACGGGGCTGGGAATTCTTTTCGGCGCCCTGCTGGGTCTGCGATACCACGGCGATGGCGAATGGCCCCCCTCGTTGATTGCCGCCCTGCTGGCCACCGGCATTGCTTGTGCGTACATCCTCCTGGCCGCCTTGGATTGGCTCATGCAACGGCTGGCCCTGTCACGCAATCCGTTGCCCAACGACCTGGAGATCGCCGACCGCGCCGTGGCCCGGGAACAGGCGACAGGCCTGAAAGGCGGCGGGCTGCTCGCGCGCCAGCTTCGTCGGCTGCTGAACGCCTGGGGCGCCGGCGCCTCCGGCCCGCAGATCGCCGCCATGGCTAACAGCCAGACGCTGCGAACATTGCTGGTCCTGGCCGCCGAAATCGCGGTTGTACTGGTCTTGTTGTCTGCCGCTGCCGGATTCAGCGTCCCGCAGGAATTGCTGACCCTCGGGACCGGCCTGATGCTGCTGGCCGTCATCATCGCAGTGGCCCGCTTCCAATTGGCAACCCAACTCGCCGGTTATGTGGATTCCCACCTCCTGGCCCGCATCGGCAACGACACGCCGGCCGCCGCCGGCGCCGAATTCGCCCAGCAGGCCGCCAAATCCGTCGGAGACTCCATCTCCTCCCTGACCGCGGCCCAGGCCAAGTTTACCGAACAACTGGCCAAGGCGCAGGACACCGCCACGGCTCAGTACGCCAAGGCGCAACAAGAAGCCGCCGCCCAACTGGCCAAGGCCCAGCAAGAGTCGGCGTCCCAAATCACCAAGGCCCAGACAGACGCCGCCGCCCAGGTTGCCAAGGCCCAGGCCGACATGGCTGCCAGACTGTCCGCCGCCCAGGAACAAGCCGCCGCTCAACTCGGCAAGGCCCAAACGGAAGTGGCCACGCAATTGGGCCGTGTCAGCGAACTCGCCAGCAGCATCGACCATGTGCTGAAGCTCCAGCAAGCGGTCGATGGCACGTTGAAGGGCGTCACGGTCACGGAGGAATTCAAGAACACGCTGCTCGAACTCAAGCGGCACCTGGCGGAATCCGACACCCTGCTAAAGAACGTCTCAAAGCCGCGTGCCATCCGGCTGGTGGAAACCGCCAACGAGTAGTTTCCGCCCCATGTCGGAGCGCCCGGCGGATGCCGGTTCCGGCCCCGCGGTGGCGGCGGGGATGCCTGCTTCACCGCTGGTACCCGGTTTGTATCTGGTCGGCACGCCCATCGGCAACCTCGAGGACATCACCCTGCGCGCCCTGCGCGTCCTGCAGTCGGCCACCCATATCCTCGCCGAAGATACCCGCCACACCCGCCGGCTCCTCGACCGCCACGGCATCGTCACGCCCATGATCTCCTGCCACAAGTTCAACGAGCGCGCCCGCGAGGAAGAAATCCTCCGCCGCATCCGCACGGGTGAAGCCCTGGCGCTCGTCACCGACGCCGGCATGCCGGGCATCTCCGATCCCGGTGCCCGCGCCGCCGCCGCCGTCCGCGCGGCGGGCCTGTTCGTCACCGTGATTCCCGGCCCCTGCGCCCTGTCCGCCGCCGTCGCTCTCTGCGGCCAAACCGAAAGCCGCGGATTCCTCTTCGAAGGCTTCCTCGACCACAAGACTGCCGCGCGCCGCCGCCGCCTGCAGGAACTCGCCGCCTTTCCCGCCCCAATCGTTTTCTACGAATCCACCCACCGCATCCTCAAACTTCTCGATGAAGTCGAAGCCGAACTCGGCCCGGAGCGCCGGCTTTTCATCGCCCGCGAACTCACGAAGAAATTCGAAGAAACAGTGACCGGCACCCCCGCCGAACTCCGCGCCCACTACCAAACCCGTTCACTCAAGGGCGAATTCGTCGTCATCCTCCTGCCTCGCCAGCCTCCGCGCGCCCCCCCCGGATCTCCAATACTATAATATTTGCAACTATTAGCCCTGCCCGGATCTTCCTGTCACGCTTGACAGAACCTATAATAGTTGCAACTATTATAGTCATGAAAACCACACCTTCGCCCCGCCTCCCCGTGCAAACGTTGAATCCCACGCTATGGCGCACCTGCCGCGTGTTGGCCGGCGCAAACCGCATCAAGCTGTTGAGGCAAGTGCATGACCATCCCGGGCAACATGTCGCCGCCCTGGCGAAAGCGGCCGGCATCGGCCGGCCCTACGCCAGTCAGGAAATGCGCCGCATCCAATCCCGCGGGCTGCTCCGGCCGGTCAAGCGCGGCATCGCCGTCGTCTATTCGCCCATTCCCGATCCGCAAGTACCCACCGCGGCCCCCCTGCTCAAGGCCATCCGCGCCGCTTTGGAATCCCGGCCCGCCGAACGCGATGCCGACATGGCCCGCATCGCCGCGGGGCTGGCCCACGAACGCCGAATCGCCTTGGCCCGGTCGCTGATGCAGCGCCCCAAAACCCAGGCCCAGCTGCTGGCCGAATGCCCCATGGCTCCGTGCAGCCTGCAGTTGCATCTGCGCACGCTGGCCAAGGCCGGATTCGTCGCCACGCGAGGCCGGGTATTGTCGTTTCAAACGCCCGACCATCCGCTCGGCCAAGCCCTGGCCAAGCTCTTGCGCCAGGGTGTCGCCAGATAAAATGGCTTTTCCCTTTTCCCGCGTCCGGAAATACGCCACTCTGTCCGCGTCATGACCACAGGAAAGCCTCAGCCGTTCTTCCTCCTCGGCCATCCCGTCGGCCATTCGCTTTCCCCGGCCATGCACAACGCGGCGTTCAAAGCCCTGGGCCTGAACGCGATCTACGGCCTGCTGGACGTGGCCCCCGGCGAGGTGGCTCGCACGCTTGCGGAACTGCGCGCGCACGGCTGCGGCGGCGCCAACGTCACCATTCCCCACAAGGAGGCCGCTTATCGCTTCCTCGCGGCCAAGGGCAAGCTGTCCGACGGCGCGAAACGACTGCATTCCGTCAACACGGTCGTATTCCGCCCGGACGGCACGCTCTACGGCGACAACACCGACGCACCCGGCTTCCTTGATGCGCTGAAAGAGGCGTTCCGGGCCACGCCGCGCGGCCGGCGCGTCCTCGTGCTGGGCGCCGGCGGCGCCGGCCGCGCCCTTGCGTTGACCTGCGCCATGCAGGGCGCCGCGGAAATCCTCGTGGCCGACATCCGTCTCGGCGCGCGCCGCCGCCTGCTTCTCGCGCTGCGCCAAACCGCGCCGGGCCTGCCCGTCGCCGGCATTTCCCTCGACCGCGCCCGCGCTGCCGCGCGCGACTGCGACCTGATCATCCAGGCCACGCCGGTCGGGATGCGCCCCGGCGATCCGGCGCTGCTGCCGGCCGAATCCTTCCGCAAGGACCAGCTTGTTTTCGACCTGATCTACAATCCCGCCATCACGCCATTGCTGGCCACCGCGCAGGCCGCCGGCGCGCGCACGGGCAATGGCCTCGGCATGCTCCTGCATCAGGGCGTGCGCGCGTTCCGCCAGTGGACCGGCCGCAAACCGCCCGTTCCCGTCATGCGCGCCGCCCTTGAAAAAGCCCTGAAAGCCAAGCGCCCATGATGCCCCTTCCGTCAGAAGCCTTTTTCATTGTATCGATTTTCATTTTTCTTGCCGGCCTGTGCATCGGCAGCTTCCTCAACGTCTGCATCTGGCGCATCCCGCGCGACGAATCCATCGTCAGGCCCGGCTCCCATTGCCCCGCCTGCAACCACGCCATCGCGCCGTGGGACAACATTCCGCTGCTCTCATGGCTTCTGCTGCGCGGCCGGTGCCGCCACTGCCACGCGCCTATTTCCCCGCGCTACGTGGTGGTGGAACTGCTGACCGGCGCGCTGTTCGCGGGAATCTGGCTCGTGCACGGCTGGACCGTGCAGACTCCGGTTTACTGGCTGTTCGCCGCCGCCCTGATCCTGGGCACCTTTGTTGATCTGGATCATCTGATCCTCCCGGACCGCGTGACCATCGGGGGAATGATCGCGGGTCCTGTCCTGGCCCTGGCTTTTCCCGAATTACATGATCAAACCGAACGCCTTCCTGCGTTGATCCAGTCCCTGACGGGGCTGGGGCTGGGCGGCGGATTGCTCTGGCTGGTAGCGATCCTGGGCCGCGCGGCCCTCAAGCGCGAGGCCATGGGCCTGGGTGACGTTAAGCTGCTGGGAGCCATCGGGGCATGTCTTGGCTGGCGGGCGGTGTTGTTCACCGTGTTTGTGTCTTCGTTTTCGGGCACCCTGTTTGGCCTCGGGCTGATTGCCGCCGGACGCAAAGAGCTGCAGAGCCGGATTCCCTACGGGCCGCACCTGGCGCTGGCGGCGATCCTCTGGATGTTCTGCGGCCCGGCCTGCATTGATTTCTACCTGGCGTGGGCCTTTCCCAGCCGCCCTCCCGGATTTCTTCCATGAATCCTGCCACCGGCACCCGGCCCCAGCGCGTCAGCGCCACGTCTCTGTCGCTCGGCATCCTTGCTGTCATCGCCGTCGGTTTCGTGCTCAAAGTCGCGCAGGGTGTCGTCATCCCTCTGCTCATCGCCTGGCTGCTGAGCTACCTCCTCGCTCCCGTCGTCAATTTCCTTGTTTGCCGCCTGCGCTTTCCCGCTTTCCTCGCCGTCGCCTGCGTCGTCGTGCTCCTCCTGCTCGCGTCCTGGGGCGCGGGCATCGTCATCCAGCAGCGCCTCCTTGCCTTCGCCAAGGCTTTCCCCGAATACCAAGTCCGCCTCTCCGAGACCCTCGACCACTACGGCAAGCTCCTCGACATACCCGCCTTCGCCCTCAAGGACCTCGACTGGACTTCCCAGGTCGGCCCTGCCGTGGTCAAAACCTCCAAGTTCTTCATCTCCTTCATCTCGAACGCAGTGCTCGTGCTGATTTTCCTCGTCTTCATGCTCATCGGAAAGCCCTATTCCAGCGACAAGCTCCGCGCCGCCTTCCCCGGCCGCGCCGATGCGATCCTCGACGTCACCAATGCCATCTCACGCCAGATCGGCGCCTATCTCGGCGCACTCTTCGTGATCTCCCTTGTCACCGGCCTGTGCGTTTGGGGTGCGCTCGCGTGGATCGGGGTGGAATTCGCCTTCGCGTGGGGCCTGCTCGCCTTCGTGCTCAACTTCATCCCCACCGTCGGTTCCATCGTCGCCAGCATCCCGCCCGTCCTGATGGCCCTCGTCCAGTTCGCCCCGAGCATCTGGCCCGCCGTCGGGGTCGTCCTTGTCCTGCTGGTCATTCAAAACACCTTGGGCAACTTCATCGCCCCGAAGGTATACGGCGACCGGCTCAATCTCTCGCCGGTGGTCATCCTGCTCTTTCTGCTCTTCTGGGGCTGGCTCTGGGGCATCGTCGGCGCGCTGCTTGCGGTCCCCCTGGCCGCCGCCATCCAGATCGCGCTGGCCCAGATCCCGGCCCTGGCGCCTCTCGCCGTCATGATGGGCTCCGGCCAGCGCTACGCGCGCCGGAACAAACGCCCATCTCCGGCGCCCGTCACGACCGCCAATCCGGAGAACCCCGCGGAATGAGCGCCTGGACGCGGCGTGCGCTGGCCGGCGGCCTCTGCGTCCTGGGATGGTCCACCTCCCAAGCCGTGATGCCCCGCGACGTCGAACCGGCCGACGGCAGGGCCCCGGCCAAAGAGGATCGGGACCAGGCGAATCCCGACGAAGTGCGGCGCATCCGGGAACGCCAGCGCCTGGTCCGCGAACTCCGCGACCTGACC
This sequence comes from Lentisphaerota bacterium, assembly GCA_012514035.1. Lineage (GTDB taxonomy): Bacteria > Verrucomicrobiota > Kiritimatiellia > CAIQIC01 > Lenti-01 > Lenti-01. The sequence goes on from JAAZBB010000002.1 coordinate 31,487, forward strand.
GCGCACCGGGACGGGCCTGACGCCAAGCAATCCGCCCGCAAGGCGGAGTTGGAATCCCGCCTGGCCATGCTTGCCAAGACCGGCACTGACCGCGTGCTGATCATCCTGGTCGAGTTCAACGGCACCAATACGTTCACGTGGACGCCCGGGGTGTCCACCTGGGATCCGTTCGGCATCGCCGAGCAGACGGAATACGACGGGACCAACTCTGGCAATGCCGCCGCCTCGTCGTTCTTCGCCGCCAAATACGGCATCACGGCTCCCACCAACTGCCGCTATGCGGGTCCGCTGCACAATGAAATCCCGCGCCCGCTCTCAGCCGCGGACATTTCCGGCGAAACCATCTGGACGCCGGATTTTTCGCCGGACTACTACCGCAATATCGCCTTCGGCGATGGCTGGACCTTCTCCTACGACCGGGCCGACGGCTCTCCCGTGGCCGCCGACTTCCCAGGGCAGTCCGTGCGCGATTACTACCGTGATTTCTCCTCCGGGCGCTACGAGATCATTGGTGACGTGGTCGGCTGGGTCCAGGTGACCAACTCCATCTGGTACTACGGGGCGGACGCGATTCCCGGCCGCAAATCGGGCGCCACGTCCGCCGCCCACAACGGGGCTATTCCCGGCGCAGGCAACACCCGCCGCCTGGTCATGGACGCGATCGACGCGGTCAATGCCGCCTATCCCGACTTCGATTGGGCCCCCTATGATCTCAATGGCGACACAATCATCGACCGCCTGTGGATCATCCACGCCGGCTATGGCGAAGAGGACAGCGCCATCCTCCTCAACCGGACTTCCTACGGCGAGTCCGCGATCTGGTCCCAGTCCTCCAGCCTGACCAGCAAATATCCGGTCGCCGAAGGCCTCTACGCCTCCCGGTTCATCATCATGCCCGAAAACTGCGGGATCAGCGTCCTGGCCCACGAATACGCCCACAATCTGGGCGCGGATGATCTCTACGCCTACGGCTACGGCGACACCTCCGCCGGCTTCTGGACCCTGATGGCCGACGATTGGACCGGCTTCCCTCTCGGGTTCCTGCCGCAGGCACCCGATCCGCTTCACCTCGATAATTGGGGCTGGCTGGATCCCTGCGTGATCTCCGATCCGGCCGTGGTTCATGAAATCCATCTGGGCCAGGCCAGTCGTTTTCCCGGCGGCCCCGGAGTGCACCGGGCCGCCAAGATCGAACTTCCGGATCATCTGGCGCCGCTGGCGGTTCCCCCGCGCGGCATGCGCAGTTGGTGGAGCGGCACAGGTGTCAACATCAACGGCAGCATGGTGCTGTCCCTCCCGCTGGCCATTCCAGCGGAGGGCGCGGATCTCGTCTATGCCGCCGCCTATGACACGGAGGCGGGCTATGACTTCTTCCGGGTGCTGGCCACCACCAACACAGGCGCCGACTGGGTTGTGCTCGGGTCCTCCAGCGGCAAAAACCCTGGATATCCCGCCTACCAGATCCGGACCAACAACCTCGCCGCCTTCGCCGGCCAGAACGTCCAACTCGCCTTCCAGTACACCACCGACTACGCGATTCTGGGCGCAGGGGCTTTTGTCGATGACGTGCGCGTCATCTCCGGTTCCGCCCTCCTCCTGCACGACGATGCCGAAACCAACTCGGGCCTTTGGACTTATTATGCCCCGTGGGCGTGCACGGACGGGTTCGTTCGCTATCCCCAGGCCTATTACCTGCAATGGCGCAATACCGAGGCCGACGGCGGCTACGACCACAGCCTGGGAATCTCCAACTGGCGCTTCGGGCCCGTGAACGGCGGCCTGCTGGTCTGGCACTACAATTCCTTCTACAAAGACAACGAAATCGCCACGTACCTGACCAACCCGCCTTCCTTCGGCCCGAAAGGCCGCCTGCTGGTCATGGATGCGCATCCCGAGCCCTATCGCGACCCGGCCGCACTTGCGGAAGGCATCGCCTGCGAACGGGCCAATGTCAGCAGCCGCCTGCTGATGCGGGACGCCCCGTTCGGCCTGTCCGACGCCGCCCCTTTCTCCCTGCAGCCGCCATACGTGCGCGCCGCGGAGGATTTCGCCGGTCGGCCCGCCGTGCCGCTGTTCAGCGATGCCCTGGGGTACTACCCCGGACTCGAGCGGGCGCTTCAGCCCGGCAGCGACACCAACCGCTGGATGACCGTGCAATGGGACGCCAGCGCGATCGTTCCTTCCGCCACCGACTACGGCGTCCGCGCTCGCCAGTATCCCGCCGGCAGCGATATTTGGTACCTCTACCAGCAGAAAGCCACCAGCGGCACCAACCAGTACATGCACTTCATCACCAACCGCGTCGCCGGAGGAACCGCGCTGGCCGGCTCCGGAAACCCCGGTGCAACGGCCACTCCTCACGGCTGGAACGTCCGCATCCTTTCCCAGACATCCACCCAGGCCTGCGTGCGCATCTGGAACGGCCCGCCCTTCGCCATCACCTCCATCACCCGCCCCAGCACCTCGTCCGTCGCGCTGCATTTCGATGCCGTGCCCGAGCGGCCCGTCGTCCTGAGCGCCTCATCCGACCTGGCCGCCGGCGGCAGCGGCTTCGTGCCCCTGATCGCCGACTGCACCAACAACCCCGTCACCCTGCCCGCCGATCAGGCCCACAGCTACTACCGCCTCGGCATCCCGTGAGCCGCCCGGACAATAAAACCCGCCCCTGATCCGTTGTCCGTCATGAAAGGCCCCGTTCCAAAGAAGCCCGTGATGGATGACGACAATGCGAAACTCCTGGCAGCCTATCGCCGCGGCAACGCCGAAGCCCTTGGCCAACTTGTTGCCAAGTACCAGCACCCGCTCTTCGGGTTCTTGCAACGCTTTGCCACCCACCCCGGCGAAGCCGATGACTGGTTCCAGGAAACCTGGGTGCGCGCCATCCAACACATGAATTATTTTCGCCAGAAGAATCTGCCCGGCTGGTTGTTCCGCATCGCCCACAACCTGATCATCGACCAGGCGCGCCGTAAAAAACCCGACGGTTCGCTCGACGAACCCGGCACCGAGCCCGTTCCCTCCGCCGCCCTCTCCCCCGCCGACGAAGCTGCCGGCCGCGACCTCGGACAACAGATCCAAACCGCCACCACGAAGCTCCCCGTCGAGCAGCGCGAGGTCTTCTGGCTCCGCATGGACGCTGGCCTGCCCTTCAAGGAAATCGCGCGCATCCAGCGCTGCTCCGTCAATACCGCCCTCGCCCGCATGCAATACGCCCTCGACAAGCTCCGCGCCGCCCTCGGCCCCATTTACCGCGAATTGCAGGATCTCCGTCCATGAACACCATACTACTCAACCGACTCCTTCTTCTCGAACAGTCCGGCGAACTCTCCCCGCAGCAACGCCGCCGCCTGGATGCCGAGCTGGCCCGCTCGGATTCGGCGCGCCAACTCCGGCAGGAACTGCACACCCTTGCCCGCGTTCTTCCACCACCCGCCATCCATCCCGCGCCCGATGCCGCCCTGAAAATCGCCGCACGGCTCCGGCCGCCCCCGGAAAAACCGGTTGTCTCGTGTCCCCCCGCATGGAAGCCCCTGTTGGCCGCCGCCGCCGTCCTGGCCCTCCTGCTGGGCATTCGCGCTTTCCACGCAACCGAGGCACCACCTGTTCTCGCCGTCACCGCCATCGCCGGAGAAGAAGAGGAATGGACGGATCCTCTCGATGCCGATTTCACCGAACTTGAAACACTGCTTCTGGCCGTTGCCGCGGACATTGAATTCCAAATCACGGAGTTTTGAAACAAGAATCCCGAAACAGGAGAAGACCATGAAATGCACCACACTGATGATCGTCGCCGCTCTTGCGGCTGGCGCCGTCTTTGCCCAGGAAGACGTTTCCGAATCGTATCCTCTGCCGCCCGCCCGCCCGGGCATGTGCGGCATGACCAGTCCGCATGGCGGAGCCAAGCAGGCCACGCGCGGTGACCGGGACCGCTCCGGCGGCCCGATGTCCCCCGAAATGAAAGAACAGATGCGGGCCGAACACCGCGCCATCCGCCAGCTCGGCGCTGCCGCCCGCGCCGAGACCGACGAAACCAAGAAAGCCGAACTGGTCGAACAACTCCGCGCCAAACTCGGCGAAGCGGCCGATCGCATGCAGGCGCACCAGGAAGAGCGCCTGGCGCAGGCCGAGGAACGCCTTGCCGGGCTCAAGGAGCGTGTGGCCGACGGCCAGGCCAATCGCGACGCCCGCATCGAAGAACAGATCCAGCGCATTCTATCCGGGGAGCGGCCTCCGGTCCCCGACGCCTTCCGGCAATTCCCCTATGCCAAGAGTGGCCGGCGCGGCTACGGTCCCGGTCCCGCAGGCGGCCCGGCCCCGCCGCCGGACGAGGCCAGCGACGAACCGGCGCCGCCCCCGCCCGGCGAGATGCCAGACGACTTGCCTCCGTCCGCCGTGGAGTAAACTCCGCCACGCATCCGGCCCCGCTCCGCGGCGGGGCCTTCATTTTTCCGGGAATTGGGCTTTTCCGGACCATTTCATCCGCCATACTTTTTATCCATGAGCTATTTGGTGATGGTGTCGCTGGTGTGGGCCTTTTCCTTTGGCCTGATCGGCAACCATCTTGCCGGCTTGCCGCCGGCCTGGGTGGGCTGGATCCGCCTGGCGCTGTCGGCGGGGGTCTTCCTGCCGTTTGTCCGCCGCGTGCCGTGGAAAATCGGCCTCGGCCTGTTTGCCACCGGCGCGGTCCAGTTCGGCCTGATGTACCTGGCCTATCTGACCAGTTTCCGCTTTCTCAAATCCCATGAAGTCGCGCTCTTCACCGTGACGACGCCCATCCTGGTCGCGTTGCTCAGCGATCTTGGCGCCCGGCGCTGGCGGCCGTGCAATTTCCTGGCCGCATCGCTGGCGGTGGGCGGAGCCGCCATCCTCCAGTGGGTTGAACTGGAAAGCACCGCGCCGCTCATCGGGTTCCTGCTCATGCAAGCCTCCAACTTGTGCTTTGCCGCAGGCCAACTAGCCTACCGCGTGCTCATGGCCCGCCTTGTTCCCGCCATGCCTGACCACCGGATTTTCTTCTGGATGCATCTGGGCGGCTTTGCGGTTCTGACCCCCATGATCCTGACGGACCGCCTCGGGCAGGAGCTGCCCGTCCCGACGCCCATGCAATGGGCCATACTCGCCTACCTCGGCGTCATGGCGTCGGGGATATGTTTCTTCCTGTGGAACCGCGGGGCCCGCTTCGTTTCCGCTGGTCAGCTCGCGGTGATGAACAACCTCAAGATCCCGCTTGGGGTCGCGGTGTCGTTGTTCGTGTTCCGCGAAGCCGCCGACCTCCGGAGCTTCCTCGCCGGTGCGCTTCTGGTTGCCGTCGCCCTCCTCTCCGTCCGCAAACCCTAGCATCCGCTACGGTTTTTCCTCGCCTTGGACCGGCTCTGGATCGATAGTGGCCGCGTGCGGGGCAAATCCGCCACCCTGCCACCGGAGAACGCCATGCAGGAATACATCCTTGCCCTCGACCAAGGCACGACCAGTTCGCGCGCGCTGCTTTTCAACCGCGAATTGCAGTGCTGCGCAGCGGTGCAGCAGGAATTCCCCCAGATGTATCCGCGCCCCGGCTGGGTCGAACACGATCCGGAAACCCTTTGGGAATCGCAACGAACCGTGATGATCGAGGTTCTGCGGCGCGCCGACTGCAAAGCGGACCGTGTGGCGGCCCTGGCGCTGGCCAACCAGCGCGAAACCGTCGTGGTCTGGAACCGCCGCACCGGAAAACCCATCCACAACGCCATCGTCTGGCAGTGCCGGCGCACGGCGGACCGGTGCGAGGCGCTCCGGCAACAGGGCTTGGAAACCCGCATCCGCGAAAAGACGGGGCTGCTTCTCGATGCATATCTGTCCGCAACCAAAATCCAATGGATCCTCGACCACGTCGCCGGCGCGCGCGAATCCGCCCGCCGCGGCGACCTGCTGTGCGGCACGATCGATACCTGGCTGGTCTGGAACCTTTCCGGCGGGACGCGGCATGTCACGGACTTCACCAACGCCTCTCGCACCATGCTGTTCAACATCCACTCGCTGCAATGGGATGAGGAGTTGCTCGCCCTGTTCGACATTCCGGCCGGGATGCTCCCGGAAGTCGTGCCGTCCTCCGGCCTGTCCGCCGCCTGCCAGTTGTCTGAATTCGGTTCGCACCGCCCCCCCGTTGCCGGTCTCGCCGGCGACCAGCAGGCCGCGCTGTTCGGCCAGGGATGCCTGGAGCCCGGTCAGGTGAAAAACACATATGGCACGGGCTGCTTCCTGCTGATGAACACGGGAACCGTCCCGGTTCTTTCCCGGCACGGACTGTTGACCACACTCACGGCCCAATCCCGGCCCGGCGCGCCGAACTACGCACTGGAGGGCAGCGTATTCATCGCCGGCGCCGTCATGCAATGGCTGCGCGACGAACTGCAAATCCTCGCCCAAACCCCGGACTCGGAAAGCATCGCCGCCTCGATTCCGGACACGGGCGGAGTGTATTTCGTACCCGCGTTCGCCGGCCTGGGCGCGCCCCACTGGGACATGTATGCCCGGGGTGCGCTGCTGGGCCTGACCCGGGGCACCGGCCGGGCCCAGGTCATCCGCGCCGCGCTGGAATCCATCGCCTACCAGTGCGGGGACGTTGCCGACGCCATGCAGGCGGACCGGGGCCGCCCGTTGACCGTACTGCGGGCGGACGGCGGGGCCGCCAGCAATGACTTCCTGATGCAATTCCAGGCCGACGTGCTGAATTGCCGCATTGAACGACCGGCCTGCATGGAGACCACGGCCCTCGGGGCGGCCGCGCTCGCCGCGTTGGCGCTCGGCTGGCAGACCCCTCAAAATCTGGCCGCGCGGCCCGCGGCCCGAATCTTCACGCCCGCCATGTCGCCGGCCGTGCGCAGCCGGCTGCTGGCGGGGTGGCACAAGGCCATATCCCGAGCCGCGCAGTGGGAAGAGCCGGCTTCGGGCACATGATGAAGATTCCACCGCCAACCTAAATTCCACATCAGAAGGTTCAAATGAACCAGACCGCTGGAGCCGCCCTGGTGCTTGCGGTATGCCTTTCAACCGCTGGATGCGTCTTCTTGTCCATATCCCCCTGGCTGTCCGACGACACCCGGGCACGCATCTGCTCTTGGCGGGACCCAAAGAGTTCCCTGGCCCTGGCACTGGCGGGAAGTGGGCCGCGCAATTCCGGATTCTCCTCCGGCACGCGGCTCGCATCCAGACCCACTACCGGCTGAATTCAGCCAGGTTGCGCCAGTCGCGCCGCCAGGGATGCCGCAGGAGCCGCACCGGCCGAATCACCCAATACAGCGGAAACAGGGCGGCCGGCAGCGGTACGGCCTGAAGATCCCCCAGCGTCGGCCAAAACACCCAACCCAACATCATACGCAGACGCCGCCACAGAGAATCCTGCGCATCTTTTTCAAACCGCAACCGGGCAATCATCGGAGTGGCGGTGACCATCATCGTGGTTCCGGGCCGGTTCACGCGATGCGCCAAGTTCCGGACACGGGCATGCTCCGCCAATTTCAGCGGGCCCTGCTCCAAAGGAATGCCGAAATCATGCGTCATGAACCGCAACCCCAGGCCCAGCGTGGTCTCCATGTGCCAGTGCCGCGCCAACCGGCAAGCCGTGTCGCGCTCGGACCGGGACAACCGCAGCCAGAGCCCGGCCACATCCGCCAGCCAGATGAACCGGTCCCAGCCATGGTGCGCGCCATGCGCGCAGGCCAACAGAAGCGCGTGAACGGCGGCCGGGGCCTGAATCCGCGTGCCCGCGATTTCCAGGCTCACGGCAGAATCCCGGATGGCCCGCGCGGCCGGACGGGTCGGCCCGAGCGCGCGCCAGCCGTGGGCCAGTTCGATCAGCCGTCCGCGTTCAGGATGCCTCATGGCGACTTCAATCCCGGCGCGATGCGCGCAGGCCGCGATGCGGCTACCCAAGGACTGCCAGCGTTGGTAACCGCCTTTCTCCAAGGCGTGCAGCGCTGACACCAGATCCCTGGATTCAACCCAGAGATCCAAATCGTCATAGACCCGCCATTCGGGCACCGGATAGGCTTGGCGCGCCAGGGCCGGACCTTTGCACACGAGGAATCGCACGCCCGCGCTTGCCAGCAATCCGGAGATAAACGCCAGTTCCTCTTCGGCATGAGCAACCTGCCGGGCCAGCGCCCGCACGCGGCGGCGCAGTTGTTCGCGGTCAATCGCTTCGGGAAAGACTCCGGCCTGGTCTGCCAGGATGAGTCCGGCAGCCAGCAATGGCACTACGCGCTGGCCCTCCGCCCATTGCACCGCGTTGACGCCGTCCAGCGACAGGGAAAGATCCCTCGGGCTTGCCAGCCGGCCTGTAACGACAGCGGCACACAATTGCGGCAGAATCTCGCGGCTGTCGATGGCTTCATCCATGGCGCAGGCAGATGCCATACGTCGAACAAAACCGATTGACGAACCGGCGCGGAGCCTGCAGGGCCAGATAGATCCACCGGGAAATGGCCGAAAGTTCGACCACTCCCATCACGGCGGATGCTGGCACATCTTCGGGCGCAGCCAGATCGGCGTCGCCGTAGCATTCGTAGATCGCCGGCCCCTCCCCCCGGCCGATCCCCACAACCCGGTGCAGGATGGGCCGCCCCGGTTTTCGCCAGAACAGGGCGATATCCCCGCGGCGGATTGTCCGGCCCGCCGCCGGAACAATGCGGACCCGGGTGTTGGCGCGCAGCCAGGGGAGCATGCTGACACCCCGTACCCGCATCTGAACGGTCTCTCCGCGCGCGAGCGCATCCGCAATCACGCCGCAAAACAAATCGTGATCACGCATCTTTTCGGTGGACCGCATCCGCAATACCTCGTCCATGCGCAATATTCCCCGTGGCTCTTTATGTGGGTCGCCGGCCGGCGTCCTCCAGCAGGGGAAGCAGGCAATCCACCACGTCCGGTTCCGGACGGAATCCCAGCCGAAACACGGGCACCGCAAACACCAGTTGTTCCAGCAACGGCAAGACCCGGTCACGCAGTTCAGGCAAATACCAGGGGATAGAAGTTGTCGCGGCCAGCCGGCGCAGGGCATCGGCCGGCTGGATCGGACGCACATAATTCACCGGGGACTTTTCAATGAAGCACAACGCGGCCAATGGGGCAGATTCGTTCCGAGCCTGGAGAGCATCCCCCGGCCAAGGGGTACCCCAGGCGCGGAAACCATCCGGCCCATTCCGCAGGACCATGCGGTCATCGGACAGCACGGCACCTGCGCCGGCCGCCATCAACTGCCGGCTCAGCGTGCTCTTGCCGGCTCCGGACACCCCGGGAAAGACAATGGCATGGCCCTGGCAGTTCCAGCCACAGGAATGGACGATGCATCCGCTCCGGTGCGCCAGCACGCCCATGAACAAGACTTTGTCCACGGGATACCGCAACGGCACAGGGCGCCGCCCGGCTTCCGCATGAGTCCAGATATCAACCCGGCCATATTCCGGACCGGGCACGGCCCAGAGATAACTGCTCCCGTCGCGATGATGGAAGCGATACGCACCGGTCCCATCCACATGGCCATAGCGCCATATATCAAGGTCGCAAGCGCAGACAAACCGGTCATCCGCGGGGCGATGCTGCTCCGATCCACAGGCGAACGTCACCTCAGAGGCTTGACGAAGCCCATCGGACAGAAAAGCCTGATACACGCCAGGCCAACTGGAAAAGGGGGGGCACAGCGCATCCGCCATGCCCACGGTAATATCCCCCAGGGAAAGAGTTGGATTGCCTTGCAAAAGGGATGCGGCCGCGCCGCCCGCCGGCATCAGGAGCCCTCAACCTCGCACAGTCCGCCTTCCGCAAGCAGGCAAGCCTGATCTTCCAACCCATCGCGATTGGCGGTCTTGCAGTTGGTTTCCAGCACTTCATCGCCTTGCAAGGACATGACTTCCAGACGCGGCGGTTCGTAAGCCTGTTGGGCTTTCTGATCCTGTGTGTCGTTTGTCTTCATAGCCGTCCCTTCTATTTCAATCTTAGTCACATCTGTCCCCCACTGGAAAGCCCTATTTCGCGTTTTTTTCTCTTTCTTCAACCTCTGCCAACCGGCGACTCCGCTCCTTCGCCAGAGAACAGGCATAGGCAAAGCGGCCGGCTTCATCGCCGCAATCCATCTCGGCCAGGGGCGGGCAGGAGTTGCAGATGGGCCGGTCGGCGCAACTGGCGCATAGAAAGCCTGCGGGGGCATGCCGGGCTTCCAAGGCTCGCCGTCCCTCCCGGAAGGCCGCCCGCAGCCCCCCCCTGGCATAGGGAACGCCGTAGCGGGTGGTGCTGGTGCAGGGCTGCACCATGCCTTCGGCGGTCACATAGCAGGACGTCAGGCCCGCCCCGCACCGATACAGCGGCTTGGAATCTGACGGCTTGATGGTTGCTTCCCGCGCCTTCTGCAGAAGCAATTGGCGCGGCAGGTCGGAAACGTGGCAAAACTCCAAGTCCGCGACTTCTGCGGGCGGCAACCGCAGATGGTCCACTTCCTTGTCACCCGGAAAGCGCGGATGAACGGCCGGGTCATAGCGGACATTCGGTTCACCTGCGGCGGCCATGGCACGGATAGCCAGAAATTCGTGCTGGTTGCAGGTCATTAAGATCGTTTTCAAACCGACCCGCAAGCCTGCCGCCCGCAGCAGCCCAATGCCCCGCATGGCCTCGGCATAGGCGGAAGCGCGGCCGGTTACCCGCCGGTAGGTCTCTGGAGTGGCCCCATACACGGTCACTTCGATCAGCCTCGGGGGGGCGGCACAAAGCGTCTCAATGGTGAGCTCATCGACCAGCGTGGCATTCGTAAACAATGTGACATGGATGCCCATCTGGCGAATGCCCAGGTAGATGTCGGCAAAATCGCGCCGCAACAGAGGCTCCCCGCCGGTCAGCAGCATGGAAAAACATCCGGCCTCGGCGGCTTCCTGCGCCAAGGCCAGCCAGTCGCCGGAGGACAGTTCGAGTTCCGGCGACCGGGCATTGGGCAGCACATAGCAGTGGAGGCATCGCAGGTTGCAGCGATGGGTCAAGGCCAGCGTGACTTTCAGCGGAATGCGTTCCTCCCGGGCGCGCCGGCGCAATGCCTTGATGCGAGCGGGGCCGGACAAGGGTTCGCAGTCAGGAGCCATGCGCCGCGACGATCTCGACCAGGTTCGATTGCAGCAGATCTGCGAGGAAGGCTGTGACATCGGCCTGAGCCGCTTGGGGATCAATCGCGAAAGTATCGGCAATGTACTGACAGGCGTCGCCGATTCTTTCGCCCCCATTCAAATGCTCCCAGACGGCAACCCCCGTGGCATTCAGGAGAAACAGGCTTTCAAGATCGACTATCCGGGTCATAGTCGGCACCAGCATGTGTTCCCCGGCGACATGCCGCAGAACCACGCCTGCCCGCCGGCGCAAACGCATTTCCGGTTCCAGAGCCCGCTCCGACATGACTACCCTCCGTCCAATACTGGTCGGGGAAAACCGCGGCGATTTCTCCGTTGGAATCCGCCTTCAACCAGCCGCGGAATCAACCTGAATGTTCAAGGACATCACTATATCCCCTCCGGGAGTGAAAGCAAGCAGCACCGATGGCCGGGATCGCGCCGCGCCCCCTTTCCGGAACAATGCCCCGCCCCGGGCCGGGCAGGGGGTTGAGGCCGGAAATAGCCCTACCATCCCCCGGCCAGTTCCACCAGCCGGTGTTCATGCAGAGACGACAGGAAAAGAACTACATCCTGGGTGGCGGCATCGCACTCGATGCCAAAGGCCTTGGCCATGGCTTTGCCAAGCTCCTCCACATGCCGGTATCCATTGAGTTGTTCCCAGATGAAGGCCCCGGTTTCATTCAACAGAAACAGGCTGTCGAGGTCGACCTTGTTGGTCATGGCGGGAACAAGCATGTGTTTCTCGTTGACATGGCACAACACCACCCCGACTTGGCGGCGCACCTTGGTTATTGGCGAGATGCAACAGGCGGAACCATCCGAGGAAACGGCAACGGCATCCATCGTGTTTTCTGCTCGCATCATGGTTCACCTCCAGAATCACTTTTGCCGCTCATGCGGATGGGGGCAGGAGTGATCTCCACTGGTTCCTCGGATTGAATGACAAAGTCGTAGGACCACTTGAACGCATAGGGCACCGCCCGGCCGCGCGAATTGGTGTACTGGCTCTTGTCCGTCCACAGGAAGAAGCCGCGGCCTTCAATGCCGTCCTGCGGATCTGCGCGCCGGGGCGTCATCACCCCGGCAAAGGAAATGCTTTTCGCCGTG